>JBGPHH010000122.1:0-11868 GCA_041484265.1 Vicinamibacteria bacterium | reverse complement strand
GTTCCGCGCGCGCGAGGAGCTGAGCCTCCACGTTGGCGTTCACCGGCGCGCGCCCGGCGTGCACCGCCCGGATCACGCACAACAGGTCCTCCGACAGCGAGTCTTTGAGGACGTACGCGGCCGCCCCGGCGTCGAGCGCGCGGTAGATGTCCTCGTCTCCCTGATACATCGTCAGCACGATGATTCGCGCCTCCGGTTCGAGTGTGCGGATTCGGCGAATCGTCTCGACGCCGTTCAGAGCGCCAAGTTGAAGATCCATTAGCGTGATGTCGGGGCGGTGGCGGAGGAACAGCTCAATCGCCTCCTCGCCGCTGCCTGCGGACGCGACGACCTCGAGATCAGGCTGCTGGTTGATGATCAGGGCGAGCCCGTCCCGGACGATCCGGTGATCGTCCGTGCAGAGCACCCGAATCGATTTCTGTTCCATCGCTTCGTTCGTTGTCGGGGATCCGGCAGGTGATGACCACCGATGTGCCGGTGGTACTGGAAGTCAGTGAGAGCGTGCCGCCGGCGCTGGCGGCGCGTTCCTGCATGCCGACCAGGCCCCAGTGCCCGCGCGCCTTGTAACCGGGGTCGTCCGGGTCGAACCCGTGCCCGTCGTCGGTCACAGCAAGGGTCACCACGCCGGCGCCGTACTCAAGGCGAACGCATACCTGGCGTCCTCCCGAGTGTCGGACGGCATTGGTGACAGCCTCCTGGCCAATCCGGAGCAGCTGCTGATCGATCCGCTCAGGGCAGGGATGTGGGCTGCCGACGACCTGCATGTCGAGGGTCATGGCTCCCGTACTGAGCGCGCGCTCAGCGACCGTCCTGAGCGACGCCGGAAGGCCGCGTGCCTCAATCATCGGGGAGCGCAGGTCCCAGAGCGACTGACGGCACTCGCTGACATAGCTCTCCACCTGGCGACGAAGCGCGAGCAGACTGGTTCGCGCGGTGGCACTGTCGGTGGCGCCGGCCAGCGCTCCGCACTGAAGCGAGACGCCGACCAGGCTCTGGAGGAGCGTATCGTGCAGCTCGCGGCTGAGGCGAGCCCGCTCGCCATGGACAATGGCCAGCCGCTGTTGCATCTGTGCGACCCGAAGGTGCCAGGCGGTCCAGCCTAGGGCGAGCGCCATGGCCATGACGAGCAGGGCGAACCAGGTGGTCTCGTAGAACGCGGGCCTGACCGTGAATGCCCAGGTCGCCGCCTTTGCGCGCCAGGTGCCGGCCGCATCCTGGACCTGTACCTGGAAGCGGTATCCGCGCGGTCGCAGATTCGTATAGATGGCCCTAGGGGCTCGACCAGAATCTATCCACTCGGTATCGAACCCATCGAGCCGATAGCGGAACCGTGTCTGCTGCTCCGGCCGGAGGTTCGCCACGGAAAACTCGATCTGGACTCGCGACGCGGAGGGGGGAATCGTCGTCGCGGCCGCGGGGGGGACGCGCCTGTCGTCGATCGTGACGACGTCAATCTGCGTCGCCGGCTGTGCTCGCGCTGTTGTGAAATCAAGCGGATCCAGGGTGATGATTCCTACAGCAGTAAGAAACCAGAGCCGTCCGTCGCTCGTCCGAGCCGCGCTGCGTCGTCCGAGCCAGCTCGCCGTGCCCGCGACACCATCGGTGGCGCCGATCACGGACGCGATGCCGCTGTCGCCACCGGCGAGCGCGCGGTCGAATTGCTTCGTGGTCAGGTGCAGTACTCCCGACGCCGAACCCAGCCAGAGGTCGCCACGATCGTCCTCGATGATCCCGGTGATGTCGAGAAGCCGCCGGTCGTTCCTGGTCAGCGAGTCGAAGCGATCGTCCTTGAGGCGGTTGAGGCCGAGGCTACCGGCGATCCACAGAGTCCCCTGGCGGTCTTCGAAGAACTGGCGGCAAACCCCGATAGTGAGGCCGTCGGCCGCACCATAGACCCGCACGCGTCCGCCCGGGAGCATTGCGACGACCATCTGGTCACCGAGCAGCGAGAACCAGAGTCGTCCGGCCCGATCGGCGAATATGAAGTAGATGCGCGTCCGCTCCAGCGCCGGTGGCAACGGCACAGCGGTGAGGCGTTCGTCCTCCCACCGATAGAGTCCCTGTTCAGCATCGAAGATCCAGATCGGTCCCGCGCCCGCGGAGGTGATCGCGCGGACGTTCTTGAGGGTGGGAGCGATACGCTGACGTTCGACCCGAGTCCCGGAACCGAGCAGCCGCTCCACACCATCGCTGGTCGCAATCCAGAGGGCTCCGTGCCTGTCGGCATGCATGGCGCTCGCCGACGGGAGGAGGACAGATGACGCGTCCCGCTGCCACTTACCGGCTTGCAGAAACAGGCGAGTGAGCCCGTCACGGCCATTGGCCCAGACCGTGTCGCGGGCCGTCACCTCGAGACCGGTTACGGCCCCGATCTGGCCGACCTTCGCGATTCGTTGCGGCGTCAGACGGTTCAGGCCGGCGGCCGTGCCGATCCAGATGTTGCCGTCACGATCTTCCAGCAGCGCCGACGGAGCGTTGTTGGAGAGCCCCTGATCGTCGGTGACGGCGGATGGGTGTGGTGCGCCAGGGTCGCCCGCGAGCGGTACGAGCCACACCCCTTGGCCGATCATCGCCACCCACAGGTTGTCCCTGCCGTCGCTGAGGAGTCGATAGCCGCGCCCACGCGGAACGTATGACAGATTGATCGGCGGCCGGCCAATCGATCTCAGTCCGGTCATCGTGTCGGTCACCCAGACCCCGCCGTGCGCGTCCACGGCGATCGACTGAATCGCCTGAAGCGCCGATGCCGAGGCCACCTCACGGAACGTCGCGGCGCCAGCCGCGCGCTCGAACACGGCAGTGCTGCTCGCGGCGAGGACCGTGCCGGAGATACTCGCGGTGACCGCGAGCATGTTGCCGTTGAGGCCGGCACCGGCGACTGGCCGCCAGGAACTTCCGGCGAACTGCAGCAGCCCCTTCGACGTTGCGGCCCAGACCTCACCGGATCGATCGGCGGCCAGCGCGGCGATGGCCGCGCCCGTCAGGCCATCGGCGTCGCCGTAGGTCGTGACCTCGTGTCCGTGGATGCGGCTGATCCGCGCGACGCCACCGAAGCCAACCCAGAGGCTTCCGTCGGCGCCAATCGTTAACGAAGAGACCGCACCGTCGGGGAGGGGCGCACCGCCCAGTTCATCCCACGTCCTGAATCGTTCACCGTCGAAACGCGCCAGTCCCGAGTCACTCCCAATCCAGAGGTAGCCGTCGCCGTCTTGTGCCAACGCCCAGATTGCCCCTGGGGGCAGCCCGTCCGTTTCGATCCATGAGCTCACCCGATACCCGGCGAGCGGCATGGGGTCTTGCGCGGCCGCCCCCAGCGGGAACAACGCGAGCAACGCGGCGGCAGCGAGCATTCGTCGCGGAAGCATCGTTGGAAGTAGCGAGTGTAACGCGGATGCGCGCGTGTTGGTCCCTCTATTCGGCAAGGACAGACGACGCACCCCACATGTGGGAATTGAGGGGGCGGGACGCGGATGGTAGAGTGCGCCTCGCCGTCTCAGCTTCAAGGAGAAGATGATGCGCAGGCATGTGAGATTTCTGGCGCTGATATGCGCCGTGTTTCTTCCCTCGGCCGTCTTTGCTCAAGGCACGCTTGCCGGCGTCGTGCGCGACACGACGGGTGCCGTGTTGCCCGGCGTCACCGTGGAAGCCGCCAGTTTTTCGTCTTCGAGAGAGAGCGGCCGAACAACGGCCTGTCCGAATACGCAGAAGAGGCGAGCAGATGGCGACGAACGACCGGTTGAAGGCCGATCGCTCCTGATTCATGACTAGAAGGAGGCAGAGTATGCGACGAGTCTTGGGGATCGTAGCAGTGCTGGCGTGCGTGGCGCTCGTCCCTTCAGGGGTATGGGCGCAGGACATTGTCAGCGGCCAAATCGCTGGTGTGGTCAGAGACGCGTCGGGCGCCGTGCTGCCCGGCGTGACGGTCGAAGCATCGAGCGCGGCACTGATCGAGCGCGTGCGTACGACCGTTACTGACGGGACGGGACAGTACCGGATCGTCGGCTTGCGACCTGGCACCTACGTCCTGACAACGACGCTGACCGGCTTCAATACGTTCAAGCGCGAGAACATCGAGATTTCCGGGTCGGCCGTCGTCACGATCAACGTCGATCTGAAGGTTGGCTCCATTGAGGAGACGGTGACGGTGAGCGGCGAGACGCCGGTGGTTGACCTGCAGAGCACGACGAGGGAGCGGGCGATGTCGGCCGACGTCATCGCCGCCCTGCCCACTGGGCGGATGTACTACACACTCGGCGTGCTCGTACCCGGTGTCGCCTCGACCAGCCGCGACGTGGGCGGTGCGCTCGGCGACACGATGGGGGCCCTCTCGTCGCACGGCAGCGCGCTAGGGGACCAGCGGATCACACAGAACGGGTTAAGCGTCATGACGCTGCAGACGCCGACCGGCAGCGTCGGCGGGATGGTGCCGAACACGAGCGCCGCGCAGGAAGTGGCCATTGACACCTCGGGGGCTTCCGCAGAGCGCCAGACCGGAGGGGTCAGCGTGAACTTCATTCCGCGTGATGGCGGCAACGCCGTGCGCGGGTCGATGTTCGCCACAGGCGCCTACGAGGGGCAGCAGGCGAGCAATTTCAGCCAACGACTGGCGGACCAGGGATTGAGGTTCCCCAACAAGTACAAGATGAACTGGGACTTCAATCCGGGGGTGGGTGGGCCGATTCTGAAAGACAAGCTTTGGTACTACTACACCTACCGCAACAACGGCGCACAAAACTACGCGGCCGGGATGAATTACAACCAGAATGAGTTCCTCCCGAATGTCTGGACCTACACGCCCAACCAGAACCGGCCGGCGCTCTCCCTTCACGGTGACTGGTGGGACACCCAACTTCGGCTGACGGCGCAGGTGAACTCGAAGAACAAGGTGGCGGGCACGTGGGATCAACAATACAAGTGCCAGTGTCCGAACACAGTCTCTTCGACAACGTCGCCGGAAGCAGCCACAGATTTTCGGTTCCCGACTCAGCGGCTGCTGCACTTCGAGTGGTGGTCGCCGCTCACGAGCAAGATCCTGTTGGAGTTCGTAGCGCTGCACCGCACCGAGCGGTGGGGCAACATGGACCTCAAGCCGACCGATCAGGGCGGATCGCTCAACGTGACCGCACAGCAGTACGCGCTGTATCCGCAGCTGGTCGGTGTTACTCGCAATAATGGCCCGATTCCGTTCCTCTCATTCCATGGCTCGCCGGGCGCGAGTCCGATTGGTGGCCCGTTCAATAACAACTACGTACCCAACTACACGTACCGGTTTGCGACCTCGTACATCACCGGAGCGCACGCCTTGAAGTTCGGCCTTCAGGATACGATTGGATATGTGACGTCAACGAACTACACCGTGACCCGCGACACGCAGGGTCGGCCCGTGCGGTACACGTTTGATAATGCCAATCCGCTCGGGGGCGTGCTCGCGAATCTAGCCTTGGATCCCGTGATTCCGACAGCGCCGACTCAGGTGACGACGTTCAATACGCCCTACACCTACAAGAGCGACCAGAATCACGACTTCGGCCTCTTTGCGCAGGATCGGTGGACGATGAACCGGTTGACGCTGAATCTCGGCGTCCGCTTCGACTGGTACAACAGTTCTGTACCGGCGCAGGATCTCGCCGCTGGGAGCATCTTGAACAGCGCGGGCGCGCGGCGGCCGGCGGCGTCGTATGCGGCGATCGACGACACCGTGAACTGGAAGGACGTGACGCCGCGGTTTGGGGCGGCCTACGACCTGCAGGGGGACGGGAAGACGGCCATCAAGGTGAGCCTCAACAAGTACGTGGCCGGCATGGCGCTCGACGGCCTGCCGAACGCCGCGAATCCGATTCGCAAGCTCACGAACAATGCGACGCGGAGCTGGATCGACAACGGCGCCGGCGGCGGCGTGGCGGGCGATCTTGTGGTGGACTGCGACCTGGCCAACCCGGCCCCCAATGGCGAGTGCGGAGCGGGGTCGAATCTTCTCAGTACGGCCATTCCCGGTGCCGATGCCACGAA
Source organism: Vicinamibacteria bacterium (assembly GCA_041484265.1). Lineage (GTDB taxonomy): Bacteria > Acidobacteriota > Vicinamibacteria > Vicinamibacterales > CAVVIG01 > 2-12-FULL-65-11. The sequence goes on along the minus strand of JBGPHH010000122.1, from coordinate 5,859 downwards.
CGACTTCACCGGTATCACCGACTTCAACGTCCGTCGTGGCTGGAACAAGCGGTCGTACAACTGGGAATTCTCGGCCGGCGTGCAGCGCGAACTCATACCGCGCGTGTCGGTCGACGTGTCGTATTTCCGGCGCTGGTTCGGCAACTTCACGGGGACCGATAACCTGAAACTGAATCCCTCGGATTTTCGTTCATTCGACATCAAGGCGCCGGCCGATACACGGCTTCCCGGCGGCGGTGGCAACACGATCACGGGCTATGTGGATTACACGAGCGTCGCGTCGGCGCTCGCCTCCCTCCCCCCGTTTAGCAATAGGGTGTTCTTCCCCGACGACGAAGGGCTGAGGCAAGTGGACCACTGGAACGGCATCGACGTGACCGTGAACGCGCGGCTCCAGAACGGCCTCTTGCTGCAGGGCGGCACGAGCACCGGGCGGCGCTATACCAACAACTGCGACGTGACGGCCAAATACCAGGAGATGCTCGCTTCCCCGCCCGCCCCTCCTGGCGGCGTCAGCGCTGGCGACCGGCCGCAGGCGTTCTGCGAGACGACCGATCCGTTCCGGACGCAGGTCAAGGGCACCGCCGCGTACACTCTGCCGCGCTATATGGCACTGCCGGCAACGCTGGCGATGGCGCTCGAGAACGTCCAGATCGCGGCGACGTTCCAGAGCATCCCTGGGGACGCGAAGGTGATGAGCTACAACATGCCCAACGCGGAGTTCCAAACCTCGTGTAACGCGGGCGGGGCGGATCCGTCATGTTCGACACTGGGGGGGGGCGGGCTCAACAGCTTTCTTCCACCCCCAGTCGCCTCCAAGACGGTGGCACTTATCAACGGCACGGGTGGTGGGTTTGCCTCCACGTCAACCGGAACGGTCTTCGACGAGCGACAGAATCAGCTCGACTTGCGGATGGGCCGCATCCTGCGCTTCGGGCGGACGCGGACCACAGTGAATTTCGACGTCTTCAACGTGTTCAACCAGGACACCGTGCTCGGACGGAACAACGCGCTCGTAAAGAACGCCGGCAACGGCGTCGAGAACCAGGTCTCACAGGCCGATGCCAAGGCGCATACGGTGTGGACGCCCACGAGCGTCCTGCAGGCGCGGTTCTTCAAGGTCAGCGCGACGTTCGACTTCTGATCACGAAGGACACGAAGAAGAACGAAGGACACGAAGAAGACCGAAACGCGCCGAAACACGAAGGGAGCGGGGGCTGCGGCCCCCGCTCTTTTTTTTGGAGTGCGTTGCGAAATTACTGCTCGCGGGTGGCGCGTCAGCGTCCGCCCGCGTTCGCGCGCGACACCTGATCGAAGGGAAGGACGAGGTAGCGGCTCGGCATGGCCTGATTTTCGAACGCTCGGCCTTCCGCGTACACCTTGTCCGTGTTGCCATCGTCGCTCACAACCACGAGCGTCTTTCTGCCGTTGACAGCGACCTCCGCAATCCCTTCCGGCTGGAGATCGTCGATCTCCGGCGTCTGGAGTTCGACCGGTGCCTCTTGTCCTCAGCTCCAGACCCAGAGTGCCGGGACCGCGTTCTTGGCTGTTGTCGGAGGGGACGGGGAGAACGACCTTCTGTTGTCGGGGGACGGGTCTGAGAACGGACCTCCCGTTAACCCCGAAAGGCCCCTAATGTTTCCTATCGTCGCCCGTGGATGCGGCTGATCCGCGCGATGCTACCGAAGCCAACCCAGAGGCTCCCGTCGGCGGCAATCGTCAACGCAGAAACCGCACCGTCGGGGAGGGGCGCACCGCCCAGTTCATCCCACGTCCTGAATCGTTCACCGTCGAAACGCGCCAGTCCCGAGTCAGTCCCAATCCAGAGGTAGCCGTCGCCGTCTTGTGCCAACGCCCAGATTGTCCCTGGGGGCAGTCCGTCCGTTTCGATCCATGAGCTCACGCGATACCCGGCGAGCGGCATGGGGTTTTGCGCAGCCGCCCCCAGCGGGAACAACGCGAGCAACGCGGCGGCAGCGAGCATTCGTCGCGGAAGCATCGTTGGAAGTAGCGAGTGTAACGCGGATGCACGCGTGTTGGTCCTCTATTCGACAAGGACAGACGACGCACCCCACATGTGGGAATTGAGGGGGCGGGACGCGGATGGTATGGTCGCCTCGCCGTCACGGGTGCCGTTCTTCGGGGTCATGCGGAGAATCGTCGCTCGATGGCTCGTCATCGCTCTGAGAAGGCGAGGTATGCGGGGTTTTATCACTCCTCGGGCCGTGGCCATATCGACCACGACCCGATTTCTTGGCCGACCTTTTGAGAGGAATCGAATGTTCGGGAATTACAGAGTCAGCGTGGCCATAGGGTTGGCCTTTCTCGGGGCCACTCTGGCGCGCGTTCCGGGCAAGGCTCAAGGACCTGGTGGTGGCGGTCCTGCCAGAACGGACATCTCGGGCGACTGGATGTTCGTGGTCAACGAAGATCAGCCGCATCGCGTGCCCGGCCCCGAACTCGGCGATTACACGGGTCTCCCGCTAAACGACGCGGGTCGGCAGAAGGCGCAGTCGTGGGACGCGACGATTCTCTCGCAGCCAGAACGGCAGTCGCAGGCACATCCCGTTCAGTACTGGATGCGCGGCCCCGGTCCGGAGCTGCGCATTTTGAGGATCCTCGACCCGGTGACGCAGAACCAGGTGGCCTACACGATCGCGGGCGGTTTCGGCCGCGCGGATCGTGTGATCTGGATGGACGGCCGTCCGCATCCGTCCGAGTACTCCGAGCACACGTGGGACGGCTTCTCGACCGGCGTCTGGGACAACGGTCAGCTCGTGGTGACGACGACGCACATGAAGCAGGGCGTCATCCAGCGCAACGGCGCGGCCACGAGCCGGTACGGCGTGATGACGGAGCACTGGTTCCGTCACGGCACGATGCTGACGATGTTCTGGAGCGTCGACGATCCGATCTTCCTCGAGGAGCCGATGGTCCGCACGCACAATTGGGCGTGGAATCCGAACGCCAACATCGGTTTCGGCACCCCGTTCGAATCGGTGGACGAACTCGGCGACAAGTCGCTCGGCTGGGTGCCCACGTTCCCGCTCGGCACGACGCACCCCGAGTTCGCCGAGCTGCACAACCTGCCGTACAAAGCGACGCTCGGCGGCAAGGACAATCTGTATCCTGAGTTCATGGACAAGATTCAGCAGTTCGCGAAGGAAGAGGCGGACGCCAAGGCGAAAGCCGAAGCGGAAAACGCCACCAAGAAGGCTCCGACCAAGAAGTAATGGCTCGCCGGTACCGCCGGCGACGATGACTCAGAGAGGTGTAGCCATGACAATTGGGAAGAAAGCAGCTTGGTCAGCGGCGCTCGTCGCACTGGCGCTCGTCTCGCGGACCGGCGCGCAGCAGCCAACGGTTCAGGTGTCTCCGGTCGCTCCTCAGATTCCGCAGCCGTATTTCCATTCGGCCGAGGACACCTGGAAGACGGGCGTCAAGCCGGAGGACATCAAAGCTGGCGTCATCCCCGACCTTCGCAAGCTGCGCGACAAGCTGGTCGTGATTCCGGTCCATGGCAACATGTGGATGATCGGCGGCGCGGGCGGCAACATCGCGGTCCAAGTGAGTGACCAGGGCATCCTGCTCGTCGACGCGGGCGCCGAAGCGGCTGCCGACAAGGTCATCGCCGAACTGCAGCAATGGAAACCCCGTTACCTGCGGTGGATCATCAACACGAGCGCCGACCTCGATCACACGGGCGGCAACGAGAAGATCGCCAGGTCGATCACCACGGAACAGGCGCTCGCCAATGCCGGGGGGCCTAACACGGCTGCCGCGTTCGGCGGATTCCAGGGCGCCAGCGCTGGCGCCGACATCATGGCGTTCGAGAACGTGCTCAACCGCATGAGCGCGCCGACCGGTCAGACGGCGGCGCGGTCGATCGGCGCGTGGCCGACCGATACGTTCTTCACCCCTCGCAGGAACTTCTGGTACGGCGGCGAGCCGATCGAACTGCATCACGTGCCCGCGGCGCATACCGATGGCGACATCATGCTGTTTTTCCGCAAGTCGGACGTGATCGTCACCGGCAACGTGCTGCCTGGCGATAGCTTCCCGCTGATCGACGCCGACAAGGGCGGCTCGATCACCGGCGTCCTCGCCGGCCTCAACCAGGTCGTCGCGACGGCCGTGCCCGAGTACAACCAGCAGGGCGGCACCCGCATCATCACGGGCAACGGCCGCATCTACAACCAGACCGACGCGGTCGAGTACCGCGACACGGTGACGATCGTGCGCGACCGCATCGCCGCGATGGTCAAGAAGGGCGCGACGCTCGACCAGGTGAAGGCCGCGAAGGTGACGCTCGAGTACGACGCCCAGTACGGCAAGCTGCCGACCTGGACCTCGGACATGTTCATCACGGAAATCTTCAACGAGCTGTCGAAGGCCGCTGCCCCTGCAGCGGGCGCGAAGAAGCCGGCCGCAGCCGCAAAAAAGAGCTAGTCCGTTCGACGTTCCGTTACAATCGAGGCGCACGGCGGCGCCGAAACGGAGTATCCCAAGCACCAGCAGAAGATCCAGCAGTTGATGCAGGAGGAGAAGGCCAAGCGATGATGCCACAGAGACGGCTCCTGTTCGTCGTGCTGGCCGCGCTGCTGACGTCGACACCCGCGCCGCGCTGAATGCCGACGGCCGCGCGCAAGCGCTGAGTTATTCCACGTCTTTGTTGTCGCAGCACAAAGAGGCGAACGGCGACCGCTGGCTGGCCGTGACGGCAGTCGTCGACGACCCCAGGTACCTGCAGACACCGTACATCACCAGTCCGAATTTCAAGCAGGAGGCGAACGGATCGAAGTGGGAGCCGACGCCCTGCTCGAGCACCTGGTAGCGATCCGGCCTCCCGAGCCGCTCTTCAGAAATCGAACTGCGCGCCGAACGTGATGAAGCGCGCCTGCTGGCGTGCCGTCGGCTGCTGGAACGCCGGCACGTTCGTATCTCCGCCGTCTTGCCGCGCGTGGTCGAAGATGCCGAATCCAACCGCACCCCACATGTGGGAATTGAGGGGGCTGGCCGCTGATGGTACGGTAAGCGGTCGCTCTCAGGAGGGTTAAGCATGTGGACGGCGGGCATGATTGGACGGACGGTTGCGGCAATTGCGGTGACTGGTCTTGTGGCGTTTCCGACCGTAGGCGCGCAGTCACCGTCGACGATCAGCAACTGGCGCAGTCAAGGTGCCACTCCCGAGGGCGATGTGGTCGGGCCCGGCAACTTCATCCACATGAGTGCCGACCTCGAGCGCACGACGGCGTTCTACGCGACGCTGCTCGGCGTTCAGGCGAACGACGAGGCCATGAACTACCCGTATCATCCGGAGTTCAAGGCCAACGAGCCGACGGCTACGATGTACAACACGCGGGGCAGCAAGTTCCGAAATACGACGTTCAACGTGCCCAACTCAAGCCTCGGGCTCGAATTCTTCGAGTGGGAGGGCAACCGGTCACCGTCCGTCAACGCGCGCGTCTTCGATCCGGGCGCGCCCATGATGGTCCTGCAGGTGCGCCACATCGAGGCGGGCATCGACGCGGTCAAGACACATGGCGGCTCGTTCGTGACGCCGAACGGCGAGCCGGTGCGGTTCGGGAACCGGCGCGTACTGATCGTCCGGGATCCGGACGGGTACTTCGTCGAACTGATCAACCTGGACAATCCGCCCCCGGCGCCCGAACCCGGTAACCCCATCGGCGCCACGTTCCGCTACACGGCGGTGGATGCCAACCGGACTGCGCACTTCTTCGAAGCCGCCTTCGGCTTCACCGTGAACGAGGCCCGTGACTTGACCGACGACCCGGTGCTGGGCAAGGCGATGGGGCTCGGCGCGCTGATGCAGCGATGGGCCGGGAGTACGGTGCCGGG
>JBGPHH010000121.1:0-11871 GCA_041484265.1 Vicinamibacteria bacterium | reverse complement strand
CGCACGGCGCAAGACACGGTGATCACCAACGTCCGCATCGTCGTCGGCACCGGCCAGGTGATCGAGAACGGCCACATCATCATCCGCGGCGGCAAGATCGCGACCGTGGCGGCGGGCGCCCCGGCCAGTACGCAGGGGCTCCGCGTGTTCAACGCGCAGGGGTTGAGCGCGATGCCCGGCTTCATCGACGGGCACAAGCACCTCAATGACGGCCCGCAGTCGGAAGCGCGCGGCCGGTCGCTCCTCGAAGCCGGGTACACCACGATTCTGGTCAGCGGTCAGACGCAGAACTCGATGGCGCTCGCCAAGCGCTACGAGTCAGAGATGAACGGGCCGCGCATCCTCCCGTCGGGCGCCGTGGGCGTGAACATGACGCCAGACGAAGCGCGCGCCGCGGTTCGCGCGATGGCGGAAGCGGGCGTGAAGAACACGGCCGAGATTGGCCTGACGCCGGAGCCGGCGCCGCCGATGAACGAAGTCGAAACGCTCAAGGCGATCGTCGACGAGGCCAAGAAGGTCGGCGTGCAGGTGAACGTGCACGCGGTCAGCAGCCCGGCGATGATCGCAGCCATCGACGCCGGCGTCACCCGCCTCGTGCACCTGCCGAACAAGGACTGGACGAGCTACGAGCAGGGCGCCCGCGTCGCCTCGACCGGCTCCATCGTCGCGGGCCTGATCGCGTTCGGCGCCCCGAACATCGATCGTGACTCGCCGCCGCCGCCCGGATGTCCAAACCCGTGCGCGGGGGCGGTCGTCTGGCCGCGCGACGACACCACCCGGTTCCGCGACGGCCGGCCGTGGCCCGAGTCGCTCGCCGGCGCCAACCGCGACGCCAGGGGACGGGCGACCGGCACCGAGGGCGCCTATACGATTGTCAACGCGCGCCGCATCTGGGACGCCGACCCGAACCACGGGACGATCTCGTACTCGACCGACCAGAACGCCGCGGATCTCGTCGTGCTCGAGCACGAGCTGAAGTCGTTCAGCATCGTCTTCACGATGCCGGACATCCACCGGATCATGGGGCCGAACTCGGCGAAGTTTGTCGGGATGGCGGATCAGATCGGCACGCTCGAGCCGAACAAGCTGGCCGACATCATCCTGCTCTCCGGCAATCCAACGCAGAACATCTACGAGTTGCTGACCACGAAGGTCGTCTTCAAGGAGGGCCGGCTGGTCATCGACAACCGGCCGGACGCCGCGCCAGCGGCACCGGCGAGACCAGCGGCTCCTGCGCCCGCGGCCGGGCGCGGGCGGTAACGCTCTATCAGGCGGCATCTACAACATGCTGAAGACCAAGGTCACCATCACGGGCGACAGGGTCGTCGTTGATAAACGTTAAGCGCTAGGCGATTAGTTCTCCGACGGCCTCTCGATGTGATCGACGACGGTCACATCGACGGGGCCGTCCTGCGCTACGAGCTTCAACCCCAGCTGCGATTGCGGAATCAGGCCTCGGCAATCCTCATGAGTCAGTGTCAGCGCGCTAACCCTTGCTCGAGGCAAAAGGGCGACGGCAGAGCCTGCACGTCAAGACTTCTTCCCCACAGCTGACCAATCAGGGCCTCCGCCGTCGCGAGCGGACCGCTCGTCCAGAAACGCTCTGTTCCCGGTTGAGTGTCTTGCGACAACAAGCCGCCCATCTGCAACCGGCGGCGAAGTTCTCGTGCAACGGCGGCGGACGGGTCGATGATGGCCACCGATGGCCCCGCGATGGCGCGAATCACGGGACTCAAGAAGGGATAGTGCGTGCAGCCGAGCACCAACGTGTCTGCTCCCTTGTCGAGTAAGGGCACAACATATTGCTCGACAAGGGACCGCGTCTCTTGACTCGACAGATCTCCCTTTTCCACCTGTTCGACCAGGCCAGGGCAGGGCTGCAGCAGGATCCGGACGTCGGCTCCATAGGCCGCAAGGAGTCTCGAGAACTTCGAGCCGGATAGGGTTTGACTCGTCGCAAGTACACCAACGACGGCAGACTTCGTCTGTCGGGCAGCCGGCTTGACGGCCGGCTCCATGGCGACCACCGGCAACGAGAACTGGCGCCGCAAGGTTTCGACAGCCACTCCTGTAGCCGTGTTGCACGCGACGACGATCGCCTTCGGGGACTGGCCGACCAGAAAGTGCGTAATCGCGACGGCTCTCTTCTCGATGATCTCGTCGGACTTGTCGCCGTACGGCGCGTAGCCGGAGTCCGCGACATACAGCAGATGTTCGCTCGGCAGTTCGCGACGGATCTCGCGAAGAACCGACAGTCCGCCGACCCCGGAGTCGAAAACACCGATCGGGCTCTCAGGATTCGTCACGAGCACACCATCTTATAATCGGTCGTGATCCTCAATTGGCGAGTCGAAAGGTCCCACGCGCTGGCGAGATTCCGGCACGGAATCCGTTACCTCAGTGCTCGGGAAATCCGGTACAACTAGCGCAAGGACCGGTGTTCGTGACCAATATCATTCCACTTTCCGTTGATCGGCCGATTTGGGACCGCTTCTTCCTCGTGGCGCCGCTCGTCGTCATCGGGAGCAAGGAGCCCGACGGGACGTACGATCTGGCGCCGAAACACATGGCGATCCCGCTCGGCTGGCAGAACTACTACGCGTTTGTCTGCAGCCCGCGCCACTCCACGTACCACAACATCAGGCGCGAGAGGCAGTTCACGGTGAGCTTTCCGCGGCCGACCGAGGTGGTGACGAGCAGCCTGGCGGCGAGCCCGCGTTGCGAGGACGCCACGAAGCCGGCCCTCACGCTGCTCGCACAACGGGCGGCGAATAAGGTCGACGGCGTGCTGGTCGCCGACTGCTATCTGTACTTGGAGTGCACCCTCCACAGCATGATGGACGGCTTCGGCGCCAATAGTCTGATCGTGGGCGAAGTGGTCGCCGCGTCGGCCGACGAAGCGTACCTGCGGATGGAGGATCGAGACGAAGGCGAGCAGGTGTTCCATTCGCCGCTGCTCGTTTACGTGAGCCCGGGCCGCTACGCCGCCCTTCGAGACACCACGCGGTTTCCGTTGCCCAAGGGGTTTTCGCGGTGACCGACGAGATCCTCGCGCATCTGCGCGACGAGCAGCCGGCGATGATCCGGCTGCTGACTGAGATTGCGTTGCTCGAATCGCCTACCGACAACCCCCGGGCGGTCGAGCGCGTCCTGGATCGCCTGAGTTCCGAGTTCGTGCAGAGCGGCATGCAGGTGCGGCGGGTGCGCGGACGAGCCACGGCCGGCGTGCTCGTGGCGCGGCCTGCCGCCCGGGTCAGAGGCCGGCCGCTTCAACTGCTGGTGGGCCATTGCGACACCGTGTGGCCCGTCGGCACCGAGCGCACCATGCCGGTACAGATCGTCGAGGATCAGGTGCGCGGGCCCGGCGTGTTCGACATGAAGGGCGGGCTCGTTCAGATGGTGTTCGCGCTGCGGGCGCTCGCGGCCCTGAAGTGCCCCTTGCCCGCCACGCCGGTCGCCATCGTCACCTCCGATGAAGAGACCGGCAGCGCCGAGTCGAAGACCCTTACCGTTCGGCTGGCCCGCCGGGCCGTGCGGGCGTTTGTGCTCGAGCCGGCGTACGGGGTGACCGGCAAGCTCAAGACCGGACGCAAGGGCGTCGGCGAGTTCGAGATCGTGATTCTCGGCCGCGCCGCCCACGCGGGTCTCAGCCCCGGCGAGGGGTCGAGCGCCGTCCTGGAGCTGTCGCATCAGATTCAGCGGCTGTTCGCGCTCAACGATCCGGCGCGCGGCATCAGCGTCAACGTCGGGACGATCGACGGCGGCCTCCGGCCGAACGTCGTGGCGCCCGAAGTACGTGCGCGTGTGGACGTCCGGGTGCCGACGCGTGAGGACGCCGGGCAGGTCGAGGCGGCCATCCGCGCGTTGGTGCCGGTCGATCCGAAGACCACGATCCACGTGTCGGGCGGCTTCGGGCAGCCGCCGCTCGAGCCGGTGCCAAGAAACCGCGCGCTCTGGCAGCTCGCCCAGTCCGTGGGCCGACGGATGGGCCTCGATTTGGAACAGGCGACCGTCGGCGGCGCGTCGGACGGCAACACAATCAGTCAGTACACAGCGACGCTCGACGGCCTTGGCGCTGTCGGCGACGGCGCGCACGCGGCACATGAATACGTGCTGGGGTCGAAGCTCAGCGAACGCGCGGCGCTCGTCGCGCTGCTCCTGGCAGCGCCCCTTTCCGCGGAGGACCCACACCGTGATTGTCATCCGTGAGGCCACGGCCCGCGATGTTGAGGCGATTCGCGACATCTTCCAGGCCACCTACGGTCTCGAATACCCGTACGCCCAGTTCTACGATCTGGAGGCGCTGACCAAGCTCGTCTACAGCGATCATCAACTGCTGCTCGTTGCCGAAGACACCGAGGGCCATCAGGTGGTCGGCACGGCCTCCGTCGTGCTCGAGATTGGCGCCTACTCCGATCTGGTCGCCGAGTTCGGCCGGCTGGCCGTCCTGCCCTCGGCGAGACGGGCGGGGGTCGGCCGGATGCTCATGGACGAACGTCTGCGGCGAGTGCGCGACCGGCTGCACGTCGGGCTGATCGAAGCCCGCCTCGCGCACCCCTACAGCCTGCGAATCGCCGAGACCGCGGGCTTCGTGCCCGTCGGGCTGATGCCTCTCAAGATGCGGGTCGAGGGCCCCGAGAGCTTTTGCCTCCTGGCGCAGCATTTCGGCGAGGCGCTGTCGCTCAGGCGCAATCACCCGCACGTGATCCCCGAGGTCTATCCGCTGGCGCAGCTGGTGTTAGCGCAGTGCTCGCTCCCCGGCGACGCCATCGTCGACGAGGCATCCCCGGCGTATCCCGCCGCCGGGCGCCTCGGCTTGCGGGAGCTCACGACCGAAGGGTACGCGACGCTGTTGCGGATCGAGCGCGGGCGTGTGCGGAACCGCGAGATCTTCGGGCCGCTGCAGCTTCACCACGGGCTCTTCAAGCTGCAGGCCGAGCAGTCGCACTATCTGCTGGCCCTTCAGGGCGAACGGATCGTCGGCGCCATCGGATGGAGCCAGAACCCGATCGACCGCATGCTGCGCGTCTTCGAGCTCATCGCGCTCGACGACGGGGTCGCAAGGTTTCTGCTCGCGAGCCTGGAGCGCACGCGACGCGAGCAGGGTCAGACCGCCCTGATGGAAATCGACGTCAGCGCCTACGCGCCGCGCATGCAGCGGACGCTCCTCGAACTGGGTTTCTTGCCAAGCGCCTATATTCCGGCGATGGTCTTCGCCGAGGTCGAGCGCCTCGACATCGTGCGAATGGTCAAGCTGTTCGTGCCGCCCGAATTCTCGGCGCTCGCCTTGAGCAAGCGCGCGCAAGCGCTCGCCGACGTTGTGCTGCCGCCGTTCTTCAGCAGCCACGTCCTGCCAGCGATCGAGCGCATCGTGACCGAGCTGCCGCTGTTCCGCGGTCTCGACCGCGACCAGGTGCGACGGCTGGCGAGCGCGTGCCGGACGACGCAGTTTGCCGCTGGCGACCCGATCATCGAGGAAGGAAACCACGACCGGACGCTCTATATCTTGCTCAGCGGTGAAGCTGCCATCCGGCGCGCTGGTGCTGCGCAGGCCGTGGGCGTCGTCCGGGTCGGCGAATGTCTAGGCGAGATGTCGCTCCTGACCGGCCAGCCGCATTCCGCGTCAGCGGTCGCGAGACAGCCGACCGAGGCGGCGACGCTGACGCACGACGAGCTCACTGCGCTCGTGCGTTTCCGGCCGGACATCGGCCTCATCATGTTCCGCAACATGGCGATCGGCCTCGGCGCAAAGCTTGGCCGCGCGCCGGTCGGCGTCGAAAGTCATCCGACGAGCCGGCGGAGAACGTGACCCGCCACGAATTTTCCCGATGGCCGGCCATTTGTGGCCGCATGTCGCGTCCTCCTGGTCACGCGTGAGAGCACGCTCTCGAGCAGCGGCGTCATCCGGCGCAATTGCTTCATACGGATCACCGTGTCCCAGAGCGGCTCGAATTTTTTCCATCCCACAGCGTAGACAAAGTGCTTGGCTTGATGTTTCAGCGTGCCGTGCGAGAGCGAGGCGCGCCTGATGGACGACCAGCGATAGAACTCGCCGTACGCCCAGTCGTAGCCGGCCTTGAGGCTCTCGGCGTCAAGAAGGGCCGGCCGGTACACGACATGACGGGTATCGTAGAGCGCCCAGTTGCGCGTCACGATGCGCTGCTCGCGCTGCATGCGCGCGAAGAGCGCCGTCCCCGGGTACGGCGTCATGATGTGAAACGTTGCCGTCGTGATGCCGTGCTCGATGGCCCACTCGACAGTCCTCTTGAACACGTCGCGATCGTCGTCATCCATTCCGAACACGAAGCTGCCATTGATCATGATGCCCAGGCCGTGCAGCCGATCGGTCACCGCCGCGTAATCGCGCCCGAGGTTCTGGCGCTTGTTGCTTTGCTTCAGATTGACGGGCGACAGGCTCTCGAAGCCCACGAACAGACTTCGGAGTCCCGCATCCGCGGCCTTTTCGATGAGATTGCCGGACAGAATCGAATCGACCGTGGCAGCACCTTGAAAGAGGCGGCCCATGCCGCGCATGCCCTCGAACAGGTCAGTGGCGAAGCGGCGGTCACCGAGCAGGTGATCGTCCAGGAAGTAGAGGTGCCGGCCCGGCAGCCGCTCGATCTCGGCAAGAGCCGCATCCACCCTCTGCGTGTAGAACGATCGGCCACCTTGGAAGAACGCGTCCTTGTAACAGAAGTCGCAGTGTTGCGGACACCCGCGCGTGACGACGATGGAGTTTGGAACGAGATAACGGCGTCTGTCGATGAGATCGCGTCGAATTGGTGGAAGCTGCTGCAGGGTCCGGTCTGTCGTCGACTTGTAGACCCTGCAGGGCCGTCCGGCACGCAGATCGCTCAGAAAACAGGGGAAGGTCTGCTCACCAGGACCGAGAAAGATGGCGTCGGCGTGCCGCGCGGCTTCGTCGGGTAGCGCCGTCACGTGCAGACCGCCCAGCACCACGAACGAACCCCTCGCCCGGTAGTGGTCGGCGATGTGATAGGCCCGATACGCGTTCGTGATGTACACCTGAATGACGACGAGGTCCGGACGAACCTCGTCGTCGAGATGGAGCGGCATCACGTGCTCGTCCACGAGGGTCGCCTCGTCGTCCGGGTTCAGAAATGCGGCGAGGGTGGCAAGACCCAGTGGCGGAAAGAGGGAGTATTTGATGGGGCGCCAGTAGGGGCCGGTCGCTTCGGTGAGCGCTGGCAGGATCAGCTGTACGCGCAGGCGTCTCATTGCTTTGCAGTATAAAGTATATTGCAACGCAATGTCTTGCGTAGAGGAATTCGCGCAATCAGCGGGGCGTGACCGGCTCGGCCGACATCGTCATCTCGGCGGCCACTCGCGTCGAGCCCGCCTTCTTGCGCGACACGGGTGCCGGCTCGGCAGACGTGACCCGGGCCGCGTCCACCACGCCGGAGCTGGTGAGTGCCGCACGAATCGACGCCGATCGGGCGGTGGCGAGCGCGGCGAGATCGGGCTGGCCGACCGACTGCGCGTCGAGCAGGCGCGCCCGCAGCGACTCGTAGAACCCGGCCGCATTGAACGCGGCCGGAGGAGCGGGAGTTGCCGGTGGTGCCGCGGCGGCCGGAGCCGGTGCCGCGGCTGGAGCAGGCGCCGACGTAAAGCGCTGCCGCTCGGTCTGAAGCGCCTCGGCCGTGAACTGCTCCGTGAACAGCGCCTCGAGGATCGTCTCGAGCGTCGAGCCGCCGGCGGCGGCTGCCGCCGCTGCCGCCGCGTCACGGCGCGATTCGATCAGCGTGTCGAGCTTCGTGCGCTGCCACGCGCGCGTCGCGGTTGAGCTGCGTCCGGGCCTGGTCACGAATCTGGTTGCGGATGATCCGTGGGACGAGGAAGAACCCTGCCAAGATGTAGACGAGGAGTGCGGCGACCGCGAGGACGGTCCACCTTGTCTTCAAGACCGATGGCATGGATGCCAGGGATCTTACTAGAACCGCCAGAAGATGCCGCTCGTCGCGCTGATTTCCGTCTCGAAGGCGCCCGTGAAGGTTTGAAAACCGGATAGCGGCGGTCCGCTCAGGCTCGACTGCACGCCGTTTGCCGGGGTGTTGCCGAATTGAATCGACGGACTGCCGAACGATGAGCCCGATCCGGCGGGTGCCGATGTCACGACATTTGGGACTGCATCGACGAGGTTGCCGATCGAGCTCCGGCTGAGATAGGCGCGGAGATCCAGCCGCACCCCTAACCGCGAAGAAAGATTGTGCTTGAGTCCGCCCCCGACGACGGCGACAAGCGCGTGCGGGGTCGCGAATCGTAGCGTCACGGAATCGCGCTCGTCGATGGGCGCGCCGCCAAGGACAAACCGGTAATTGCCAACGAGCTGCGCCGAGGGTGCGTCGCCCGAATAGAGCCTCAGGCCGCCACCGAGCGTGATGAACGGAATGGTTCGCCCTTCTTGTTTGAGCGCTACATTGACGACACCGGTCGTCAACCACTGATGCATTCCGCCCTCGTTAAGAGAGCTGACCGCCGTTACGACAGGGTTGGTGAACGACGGGTTGGCCGTGGCCATGCCGCTCCATGCGGACACAAACGACGCGCGGCTGATCTCAAGGCCTGCCTGGGCGCTGCTCGAGATCTCGAGTTGCCTGAAACCGTATTCGGCGGTCCACTCGGCCGTCAGACGCGGCGTGATGACGCGACTGACGCGCACCCCGAAGACGCCACCGCCGGGCGGCTCGAGGGCTGAACTGCCAAGCACAGGATCGAGAGGCGTGAGCCTCGAAGGGATTCCCAGTGCGGTATTCACCTGGTTCAACAGCACGGCACCGTCGCCGAAGAGCCACGACGATTCGAGGCGGCTGGGCGTAGACGCCGCCGTCAGGAATGGCGCGCCCGGCGCGGGCAGCGCCGACGTGCCGCCGCTCGAACGGCCGAAGGCCAATCCGCCGTGAACTTCGACCTCCCACTTCCGCGCCGAAGCGCTGCTGACGACCGACGTCGCGGATTGACGAAAGACATCGCCGCGGCGACTCGATCCGACGATCGCGGGTGGATCGGGAACGGCGGCGCGGTTCAGGGCGGTGGCCAGCGGACCGATCCCCGGCGGGCCCGCGGTCCCCCCGCTATTTCCCACAGTGTTGGTCGCGATCTCTCCAGGAGAATTGATCGGACTACCCGCGGCGAGCCCTGCTGGAGCGGCCACCGCTCCGGAAGCCGCCGTCGTCGTGCTGCGGTTTCCCACAGCGTTGGTCGCGATCTCTCCAGGAGACTTGACCGGACTATTCGCGGCGAGCTCTGCTGGAGCGGCCACCACCGCTCCCGAAGCCGCTGCCGTCGTGCCGCTCGGACGAGAGGCCTCAGGAGGGGCGGACGCGCTCGCGAGAGCTACAGTCGGGGCCGAGTTGTCAGGTGCGACACTGTTTGAAACCGGCCGGTCGGCCTCGGCGCTGTTGTTGAGTACGGCGTTGCCGGTCTGGGCCGGTGCGAGCGGTACGGCGAAGAACACCGACATCGTGCCGCCAAGCGTCACGTTGACGCCGAAGACAGACTGGAGGGCGTGACCGGATGCGGACAGCGTGAGCGTGTATACACCCGGCGGAATCAGGAACGACGCGTTGCCGCCGCCGTCCGTCGTGATGACGAACCCGCCGGGATTAAAGGTAATCGATGCGCCAGAGAGCGGCGTCCCGCTCGCCGCATCGAGCGCATGAGCGGTGACAGTTCCGGCAGCCGCTGCGCTAGTGGCCGTGTCGGCCATGATGATGCCGGCGCCCGAGTCGCGATCGACGCCGGGGCTCTCGATGTCGATGACGCTCAAAAGAAGCGCGGTTCGGATCTGGCTGGCCGTTAGCGAAGGGCTGAGCGACTTGACGAGCGCCGCGATCGCGCCGGCGTGCGGCGCCGCCGCCGACGTGCCGAAGAACCTCGTCGGGAAGCCGCCGACGCCGGTCACCGACACGCCGTCGGCGGCCGTGATATCGGGTTTGTTGAGCACCTGTCCACCGGTCGCCGAGACGTTGCCCGGCGTGATCGCGCTGCCGTTGGCGGTGAAAAAGATCCGGCGCGGACCATCGGAGCTGAACGTCTCGACGTGATCGCTGGAGTTGAACGGGCTGGGGAAGGCAGCCAGCGCGGGTGTGGCCGCGACGCCGAACGAATTGGCGGCGCTCGTGGCCGCATGGCCATGCGTAGCGCCCGAGGTCGCGATGCTCAGCCGCCCTCGATTCGTGTCGAGATGCAGAAAGCGAGACGCCGCAGCATTGCTCTTGACGATGACGATGCGGTCTCCGACCGGAACAGAGCCGCCGATGACTTCGTACGGATCCTGGGTTCCGCTCTGGATGTTCGTCGAGCTCCCCCGGACGGTCGTGCCCGTGCTGTTCAGCCAGAACAGGTCGTAGTCGTTTGAAGAGCCGCCGAGCGGATCGGACCAGTACAAGTTGACGAACTGCGAGGCTGCTGTCAGCACGTTGAAGGTCTGCGTGCCGAAATTGTGCACGCGGCCCGTGACGAGCGGGGCCGCCGCCGCGCCGCCGTCGACAAAATCTCCCTCCCACACTCCGGACGTGCCGTCGTCGAGGTTCCCGGAATTGCCTGCCGAGGAAAAGTACAGCGCGCCGGCCGCGGTCACATCTTTGACGGCCTGGATGACGACGCCGCCGTTGGTCGTGGAGACGACGCCAGGGGCCTGGCCGTCCTGAAACGGCGACTCCACGTCGTAGAAGACGTCGTCCAGGATGATGTCGCAGCCCGCTGTGCGCAGATCCCGAATGTTTTGCGCGAACATGGTGAGGCCCGTGAAGGCGCTGGCGAAGAAGAGCTGCGCGCCCGGCGCGAGGTCGTGGATGATCTCGAGCATCGCCGTGCCTTCGTCGCAGGTGCTCGTCATAGGGCACGGAGCGGGATTGCCGAGGACGGTGACCGTCCCGAGGTCGCCGAGCGCCTGGCTGGCGGCGAGACTCCGGACGCCGTCAGAGAGCACCCCGATCTTCACGCCCGTGCCGTCGATGTTGAACGTGGCGCGGGCGTTCACGGCCTTGTGCGTGACATCGCCCTCCGACGTCTTGCTGCCCTGCCCGAGCGTGACGGCCTGTGCTGTCAGTGCCCCGCGCAGCAGACCGCTGAGCTTCCGTCGATCCAACACACGTCGAAGCGG
This sequence comes from Vicinamibacteria bacterium, assembly GCA_041484265.1. Classification (GTDB taxonomy): domain Bacteria; phylum Acidobacteriota; class Vicinamibacteria; order Vicinamibacterales; family CAVVIG01; genus 2-12-FULL-65-11. The sequence continues at coordinate 746 of JBGPHH010000121.1, read as the reverse complement.
CGGCGCACTGATGCCAGCCGTGCTCGCCCTCTGCTGAGGCTGGACGAAGACGACTTGCGGGAGCGCGGCGATCCGCTCGAGCTCGTCGACCCTCGCCAACAGACGAAGGCTCCCTTGCACCTGGTCCGAGTACACGACCTCCACGCCGAGGCTGCGGAGCTCGGCGAGGAGCGCGGCGTTTACATCGGCCGACACGTCAATTGATACCCGGCGGTCGGACTGGTACGGCAGGTCGGTCGCGAGCGCACGAACGCCGAGCGCGATCGGCTGGCCGCGTGTCATCTTCACGGCATAGAGGAGCTGGCTGTCCATCTTTCGCTGGGCAGGCGTGCGAGATTCTTTCTCGTCGAGAAGCGCGTCGATTTGGGCGAGCGCCGAGGGTGCGATGTCATCGATCTGCTGTGGAGCCGGGTTGGCGGTCAGGCGCGAGCTCGATGAGCCGCCGACGCCGACGACAAGCGCCGCCAGGAGAAGAAAGCGAATGGACTTCACGTCGACACGGCGCCGCTGCGACCCACGGTGACCGGTTCTGCAGCCGGCTCGACCGCGCTGACCCCCGGATCGTCCGCCACGCGTTCGAGCTGGAGCAGTGGGATCCAGCCAAGGATCGAGCGTTGCTCGACCGAGGTCGATTCAATCGTCGCGCCGAGGTCGACGAGCTTCCGCTGGAGGGCGTCGGTGACGACGGCCCGCACATCGACGTGTGCGCGGCCTTGCTGATCGATCTTCACGCCGGTCGGTCCGGG
>JBGPHH010000120.1:0-11915 GCA_041484265.1 Vicinamibacteria bacterium | reverse complement strand
GTGGGCTGGTTGATGAACCAGGCCAGATACTCCGGCATGACTCGCTCGGCCTGGGGGTGGAGTATGTAGAAGTAGTACGCGGCGATCGTGCTCTCACACATCGACTACGTTCCTCTCTGGGACGGTCGCATTTATGCGGACTGCATCCTGGCCGCCGGCGAACGGCTGAGCTTTCGCGGGCTTGGCTGTGCCGGGCACAACGCGCAGGCTTACATTGTTCTTCTCGCGCTGGCCGAGCGCGTTGCTCCAGGCAGCTTCGTTCCCATCGTTGTCGCCAATGTTGTACTGGGTCTCCTGGTACTCGGCTCGTTGGCTCGGTTGCTCGACCATCTGCTGCCTGGCCGCACCTGGGCGACCGAGCGCGCCCTCGTTGTCGCCGCGTTCGCCGTTCAGCCCCTATTTATCGCCTCGACGCTGCAACCGAACGTCGATTTTGGCACCCTCGTGTTCACGCTGCCGTGTCTGTGTGCGCTCCTCGAGCGGCGTGTGCTGGCCGCCACTCTATTGGGCTGTCTCGTCGTCTTCACCAAGGAAACAGGCGTCATCGTCTACGGTGTCCTCGCGATGTCGGCCCTCGTGTTCGCGGTGAGGCGCGCTGGTGACGGGTGGCGAGAGACCTTCGTGCGGTTCAAGCCATTCGCACCGCTCGCGGTGCCGGTTCTTCTCGGCGGCGTGGCTCTGGCCGACGACATCCTGGGGCTGCGCTTGCTCGCCTTCGACGCTCGCTGGAGTTCGGGACACATCGAGGCGGATGTGTCGGATGTGATTCGCGCGTTCGTACCTGACGCGGTCGATCTCAACAACTTCGCCGGAATCTTCATCCTGAACTTCATGTGGGTGCCGACCCTCGTCATCGTCGTGGATCTCGGCCTGGCGGCTCTGGCGAGATTGCTCCGGCGCGAGGATGCGGAGTCACCCGGTCCGTCCGAGCCCGCACGGGTCGTCATCTATGGCGCGTTGTTGACGACGTTCATTCTGACTCGGTACAAGACATTCTCGAATTTCAGATACTTTCTGGCGCTCAACCCACTCTTTCTCGCGATCGTCATTGTGGCCGTGGCAAAGCGGGTCCCGTGGCGCCTCGCACGGCACGGCCTCGTCTGCACACTCATCATTCTCTTTACCGCGTCGATCTTCCGCACCATCGACCCGGTGTCGCGCGCAGTGTTTGGCACATGGCCGTTTGGCGCCCACGATCTGATCGATGTGACGGCGAACACGGGCGAGTGCTGCGGCCACGGTCGGGACCAGTTAGTGTACAACCTCGAGTTCGCGGCTATGTCGACGCTGCAGGATGAGGCGCTCGCCAAGATCCGACCCACCGCCGCCACGGTCTTCTCGATGGATCCGCAAGCGAACTGGTACACCGTCGGCCGGGTCGATTCGGCGACGTTCCATCGGACGCTTCGTCGATTCGAGACGATTGAACCACGTGTGCTGGACACAAACGAGCTCGGCAAGCTCCCCGTCGTGCCGGAAGAGATCTTCTATTTCGCGTTCGAGAACGTTGAGAACCAACGATCGCTGACGTGGCTCGCGGGCCGCTACGCTATCGCCGACACATTCGATTTCGATACAGACGGCTACACGCTGCGGGTCTATCGGATGACGAGACGCCAATCGTGAACAGACGACGGTCCCGCTGGGCTGGCTGATGGTCGGTTGGTCCAGGATTCGCAGCTGGCGGACTGCAGGTCAGCGCCAGCTCCAGATAAGCTGGTGGTCGTTCACCACCCAGGGTTCGTTCCCTACCGAGATGCGCACGGCACCGCCGGGCATGGCCGTCCAGCCTGCGCCGTCCCAATGATAGATGCCGAACCCGCCCGGCACGGAGTCGGTGCCGACGACCCACACGCCTCCGGGACCGGCGCCGACGTCGATGGCGGCGCCGAGCATCATGATCCACGTCGCGCCATTCCACCGATACACGGCATGTTGGTCGTTGACGACCCAGGGGGTGCCGTCCTGGTCGACGGCGATGCGCACGGCTCCTCCAGGCATGGGTGCCCAACCGGTGCCAGCCCACCGATAGATCCCGAACCCGCCCGGTACGGGGTTCGTGCCGACGGCCCACATGCCACTCGTGCCGCCGCCGACATCGAGGGCGGTGCCCGGCATGCCGATCCATGTCGAGCCGTTCCACCGATAGATGGCGCCGCGGTCGTTGGCGACCCACGGCCGCATCATCTCGTCCAGGGCAATGGCCACCGCCCCGCCGGGCTCAGCGTTCCAGTTCGTCCCGTTCCAGCGGTAAATTCCGAAGCCGCCTGGCACCGGGTTGCTGCCCACCAGCCAGACCTCGGTCCCGCGCGCGGCCACATCCTGACCGGCGCCTGGCAAGAGTTGCCAGCCGGGCATCGGCGGATCGAACTCGGCGTCGCACGCGCACTTGCACAGCGCTTCACCCGAATCAGGCGGGATGCCAATCCGCGCGGCCAGACCGGAGCCAAGACGCAGGCAGCCGAGCTTGGTGGCCACGGCGCCGCTCGTGCGCGCCCGTCGCAGCGCGAGTCTGGCCTCCCACATCATCGACGTGGTCGACCAGATTCGGCAGTCCGGGGACTGCGCTTGAAAGGATCCGCCAGCGACCCATGCGATGGTCGCCACCAGCAGCATCGACATCAGCGTTGGCCGCCGGATCACTATGTCCAGATCCTCCTTCGTGAACACGGAGCATACGCAGGCGAGGAGGCACGGGTCAAGACCCCGGCATCAAGGTTACAATGCGTCGCTCGCCGACAATGATCTCCTTTGCCCAAAATGGGGAAGACGTTCTTCTCGCACGCGCGTTCCGAGCGCAGACGTCAGGTTTCTATGTTGACGTGGGTGCCGCCGACCCCGTGGTGCATTCGGTCACGAAACATTTCTACGATGCAGGATGGACCGGCATCAATATCGAGCCGAACGCGATGTACTTCGACCTGCTTCGTCGCCAAAGGCCTCGGGACATCAACCTGAACGTGGCCGTTTCTGATTCCGCAGGCCGGGCGACGTTGTTCGGCGTCCATCCGTACGCCGAGCTGTCCTCACTCTCGTCCCAGATCGTCGACCAACATATGACGTTGCCTGGCGCAATACTCGCACAGCAGGAGGTCGAGGTCGACACGCTCAAAGGGATCTGTCAGAGACACGTCAAGGGTCGCATTGATTTCCTCAAGATCGACGTGGAGGGTCATGAGCAGCAAGCGCTGGCGAGTGCTGACTGGCGAACCTATCGCCCTCGCATCGTGCTGGTTGAAGCGACATTGCCGACCACGGCCGTACCGTCCCACGAGGCCTGGGAACGTCTGCTTCTGAGCCAAGATTATCTCTTCGCGTACTTCGACGGGCTCAACCGGTACTACGTGTGCAAGGAGGAGTCGGAATTGTTGTTGGCGTTTCGGGCGCCGCTGAATGTCTTCGACGATTACCGTGTCTATACGCACGTCGTTGAAGTCGAGCGTCTGCAGGCGACGATCCTCGCGCTCGAGCGACGGTGCTTGGAGCTGGAAGGTCTGCTGTTCCGATCGGATGGATACCCGACACGGTACCGGCTGGCGGATTCCCTGCACCAGATGCTTGCGCGGGTTCCACTCGTGCAGCGTGCCACGCGATCTCTGTTTGAGTTCCTTTTCAGAGTGACCCGGCGATGAGTAATGAACGCATGCTGACGGCGTTGGCTCGTACGATCGTGCTTGTCCACTCGGTGGGCAGTCGAGAGGAGATCGAGCTCTTTGCGGACGCGATCGATTTACCTCACGAACAAATTGCCATCGTCGACGCGGGCGACACCGACGCCGTGCCTGGGCGCGGCGCCGGAACGCAGTACCAGCGCCTGACCTGCGCTTCGGGAGCTTCGTTCGCGGAGCGCTGCAACGCGGGGATCGACTGGGCACTGGGCAAGGGCGCTCGGTACGTCGGCCTTTGCAACGGCAACAATCGGCTTCTCACGCCGGTCATGCGTCCGCTGATGCAGTTGCTGCTCGACGATAACGGGATTGGGGCCGTCTCGCCGGCACTCGTGACTCAGACAACCGGAGGGCTGGAGCTTGCCCAGAGGGCCGAATGGGACCTGTCAGCGCTGACCTTCGGAGCCGACCGGAGCGGGCGGCGCCCTTGCGCTGAAATCCTGGAGGCCGATTACTGCGAACTTGAGTTTGTGTTGTTCCCTTCGTCTGTGTTGGCCGATGTGGGCAGCCTGGATCCCGAGCTCGGATCGGAGCTCGTTGCTGCAGACTTCGGGCTGCGGCTTCGCCGGAAGGGCTATCGGGCTGTGAGTTACCCGAAGGCTCAGATTCTGCGCCTTTCCGACCAGCGCATGGCGGGACGCGACGTTCAGGAGGCGCTTGAACAGGGCCGACAAGCACGGCGGAGATTCTCGATCAAGCATTTGCAGTGCGGAGTCAATTATCAGCGTGTCGCTCAAACGCCCAATTCCTCGTGGAGCGTCGCGGACGGCCATCTCCACGACGTCGCCGTGAAGTGGGGCTTGAATGACGCATCACGGCCCACGGCGCAGTTCTCCCATCCCGGCTTTGTGACGAGCCCGTACCTGTTTACCGTATGGGAAACGACGCAATTGCCGCGACAGTGGGCGCCGAAGCTCGCATCGTACGACCGGGTGTTTGTTCCGTCCCGATGGAATGTCGAGGTCTTTCAAAAGTCCGGGTACGCTCACGTCAGCCACGTGCCGCTCGGCCACGATCCCGACAGTTTTCATCCATGGGGCGCCAAGTTCGATTTCGGAACCGAGCGGGCATTTCTGCACGTCTGCTTCAACCATTACCGAAAGGGGCTGGACGTCACCATTCGAGCCTGGCAGGCGATGCGCAGACAGATGCCGGACGCCAGATTGTTCCTTTTCGGCAGGAGAATTCAGGTCGATCGCTGGTTGAGCGGGAAGCCGCGCTGGACGTGGTTAGGCAAGATGAAACACTCTCGATACGACGATGACCAGATTACGGTGCTCGAGCCGATGGAGTCGTTGAGCTCCGACGAAGTGGCCTCCTTGTACCGCGGTGCCAGATGCCTCGTGCTGAACTCCCGCAGCGAAGGGTTTGGCTTTCCGATCGTGGAAGCCATGGGATGCGGCACGCTTGCCATCGTCCCGAACTACGGCGCCGCGGCGGAGTTTATCGACGGGCGCAATTGTTTGTCTCATGGCGGTACGCCGATTGAGGCGGATTACTCGGACAGGGGCTTTCACGACGTTGGTCAATGGTGGGAGCCTTCGCTCGATGAGGTGGAACGCTGCATGCGAGAAGCGTATGTGATGGAGGACAGCGAGCGCCGCGAGATGACGGGAAAGGCACGGCAGTTCGTGTTGAATCGCTTCACGTGGCGCAACAGCGCCGTGGCACTCGCGCGCGCTCTTGAGGAGTTTCAGGAGCCGCGGCCACGAAAACTCTCTCGCGCGACTCTTCTCGCGCATGCCAGCGAGCGCAGGCCGATCGCGGTGAGCCTGCAGGTGCGGACGGCCGCTGCCCTCGCGGTGGTTGGAGACAAGATGACGAAGTTTGCCGATATCCTCGCGCGCGACGGCGCCCTGGCTGCCGTCAGGATGGTCGGGCAGTTCACTCGCGATTCTCTCCGTCGGCAAGACCGCGACCTTGCCAAGGAGCCGCGATAATCGGCCGTGCCAGCCGTCCGGGCTTGAGGCCTGGCGAGCACATCCTCTGAGACGATGCGAACGATTTATATCGACTGCAGTGCGACGATCGGGAACATGCTTCAGACAGGCATCCAACGTGTCGTGCGAAACGTGGTGCGACACGCCGAGGCGGTCGCTTCGTTGCATGGTTATCGAGTGAAGGTCGTTGCCCTCACGAAAGGCGACTTCTACGAGGTTCCGATCGTGGAGGTGTTGAACCCGACACCGTTAACCGATGTGTGGCGTCGGAGGGCCGCGGAACGCGTCGTGTGTGGCGCGCTCGGCCTTGTCGGCAAGACCAGGAGCGCGCTTGCATCTCTTTCAGCGGCGCCGGCGTGGCGGGACTTCATCAACGCTCCTCGGCAGCGCTTCGGGCTCGCGTGGTGTGTATGCCTTCCTGTTTCGATGCCGCTCGCGGTCACGCGGCGGCTGGGAAGTGTCCCTCCCGCAACCAACAGCGAACGCGTGTCGATGACCGAGTCTGCCGCCGATCACTCGGGCGACATCCTGTTGCTTCCGGACTCGACCTGGGGTACGAGTGACCTGTGGCCGGCCGCCGAGCGGTTCCGCGCGCGGGGGGGCTATGTGGCCGCAGTCATTTATGACCTGATTCCGCTCACCCATCCCGATGACTGCACGCCTGTGCATGTGCGTTCGTTTACCGCGTGGCTCGAGGGGAGTCGGTCCCGCGTCGATTTCTACATCTGCATATCCCATTCGACGGAGCTTGAGCTCGACGCATTTCTGCAGGCCTTCGATGGTCAGGGGGCGCCGGTCGTGCATCCCAAGACAGGGTTTTTTCATCTTGGAAGCGGCCTCGATCTGGCGCAGACCGCTCGAAACCCTAGCAGGTACGCCAGTGGCATCGTCGCGGGAGGAGACCCCGTCTTCCTCGTTGTCGGATCGCTGGAACCAAGGAAGAACATTGGGTTTGTCCTCGACGCGTTCGACGCCGTCTGGAAGCGGAACAAACACATCAAGCTCGTGCTCGTGGGCCACAACATCTCGAAGGCCGAGGATGTACTGGCCCGCATCCGTCACCACCCCCTCAAGAACTCGAAGCTGTTCTGGCTGCGCGAAACCTCTGATACCGACCTCGAGTATCTCTACCAGAAGGCCGCCGCGTTGGTATTTGCGTCGAGGGCCGAAGGCTTTGGGCTGCCGGTCGTCGAGGCCCTGCAGCGTGGTCTGCCGGTGCTCTGCAGCGACCTTCCCGTCCTTCGCGAGGTGGCAGACGGCAAGGCCCGGTTCTTTCGCTTGGAGAACACCAACGAGCTGAGCGCCGCCGTCGAAGACCTCGCGGCGCGGGCGACCGGGGCGGGCGCCCCGGCGCGGATCGCTTTTCCTTGGCTGACGTGGCGGGAGAGTTGTGACTGGCTTCTCAGGTCGGTCATCTCAGCGCATCAAGAGTCGCTCGGCGCTGGCAGGATTGAGCTGTGACGCTTGCGCGTCCGCAGAGAAGGCAAGTTGTTCTTCAGCTCAAGATTCGGATTAAAAGCCGGATCACAGCTGAGTTCATGGCCCCACCGTCCGCGGAATTGAGCGACGTCTTCGACGGAGTTCATCATCTCCGGTGCGCCATGGACGATCAGACTGGCTTTGGGCGTCCACACATGGCCTAGCCCGATGGCGCTCAAACGAAGACAGAGGTCAACCTCGGCGAGCGTGCCCCGAAGCTTGGCAAAACCTCCGACGCTATCAAAGTTCCGCCGAGAGATGGTCAGACAGCCACCGCCAACGGCCGAGAAGCGCTGGGTGAGCCTGGCGCGGTCGATGTAGCCCCGGTGTGTCTTATCCGCGTTAGCGTAAATCGACCGTACGACTGTTTCGGGATCGAGAATGAATCCGGCGTGACGCACCGTCGCATCCGGATTGAGCAGGCATGCACCGACGGCGCCGATCTCGGGGCGGAGCGCGTGGGCAACCAGTTCCTCGAGCCAATCGCGGGAGAGCGGCTCGCAACGAGGATCAAGAAAACAGAGGACTTCTCCTGTTGCGGTCGCCGCGGCGAGGCCGAGCGTTGCCGAGATCGGGTCTGTCCGCTCTCCAGGGGCGAGCAGCACTTCGAGGTCAGGATACTGAGTCCGGTCGCGCACGCATGTCGCACAGGCTTCGGCGGTGGCCTGCGACAGTGCCGGCGCGATGATGATGCTCACGCGAGGTGGCGGGTCTGGAATGTGAAACCGCAGCGTCCAGAAGGGACCGCGGGCGTCTGGCTGAAATGTCACCGGCAGATCGCAGCGACTGACGTGATCGTTGACGGCCCGCAGGCCGGCCTCCGTCGCGAAGGGCTTTTCATTGATGTGGAGTGCCGTTGAGCCTCGAAACGCACGCCAATGATAGAGGACGCGAGGGATATGACGGATCTGGCCTGGCGTGCAAGCCGAGCTGACGCGCAGCGCCAGGTCCCAGTCCTGACTGCCTTCGTAGCCCATCCGAAAGCCGCCGACAGCGCGGACGGCGTCGGTACGAAAGACACCGAGATGACAGACAAAATTGCGCTGCAACATGAGGTCGGGATCCCAGTCGGGCTTGAACGTCGGAGCGAAACGCACGCCATCGGCACCGAGTTTGTCCTCGTCGCTGTAAATCATGACGGCATCAGGGTGCCGGGCGATCTCTTCGGCGACCGCCAGGAGCGCGTGTCGTGGCAACACGTCGTCATGATCGAGGAGCGCGACGAAGTCCCCCGTGGCTAACTCGAGCGCACTGTTGGAAGCCGCGCAGATGTGCCCGTTGTGCGTGCGCACACACAGCCGAATCCGCGAATCGCGACCTGCGTAGTCCTTGAGGAGTTGCACCGTGCGCGGATCGGTCGAGCCATCGTCCGCGATGCACAGTTCCCAGCGAGGAAAGCTCTGGGCACGGACGGAGTCAATCGCTTCCCGCAAGAACCGGGGATCGGTATTGTAGGTCGGCAGCAAAACTGAAAACAGCCGTGGGAGGGCGGGCGCGTCGGCCGCGATCTCGAGTTGGTTCCCTTCGGCACGCGCGATCCAGGTCGAATAGCCGGGAAAGAGATAGGCTCGGAAATCATCTCCATGGTGGATGAACTGGCGAACGACTCCGCCCAGGCCCTCGGTGCGAAGAATCTCCAGCGCGCCGTTGCACGCGGTCGACCAGTGCCCCGAACGGATGATCTCGAGGACGAAACCTGGGAGGCGCCACAGGCGCTTCAGGAGGTCCATGAGCTATTCATCATCGAGCGCGATGTGTCGACGGACCGCCGACTGCCACGTGGGCATCTCGATGCCAAGGTCGAACAGCTTGGCGTTCGACAATGCACAGAATCGCGGGCGCTCGACGGCGGTCTTGAAGTCTGTCGACAGCACGGGCTCGATCCTGGCGACGATTCCAAGCCGTGCGCCAATCTCCTTGGCGACCTCGACCCACGTCGAGTAGCCGCTGTTCACACAATGGTAGATGCCATAGGGAGCATTGATGTCCAGGAGTGTCCTGACCGCGAGCGCGACATCGACCGCGTAGCTGGGTGACACCGTGCGGTCGGCCATGGCACGTACCACGCGGCCTTCGCGGATGCCAAGCGCGATCTGATCGATCGTGGCGACGTGGCCTCTGAATCCAGAGCCGCCAAAGAGACTCTCCAATCGGCATACATAATGTCGGCGCGCCTTGCGAACGGCGTCTTCGCCGGCCAACTTCGACTTGCCGTACACCCCTAACGGGTGCGGAGCGGCATCCTCCGTGTACGGTCTGTCGGTCCGGCCGTCAAAGACGAAATCCGTGCTGAAGTGTACCAGCATCGCACCGGCGGCGTCGGCCGCCAGGGCGAGCAGGGACGGCCCGACGGCGTTGACAGCGAAGGCTGTCGTCGGATCGGTCTCAGCGGCGTCCACGGCGGTATAGGCGCTGCAGTTGATGACGGCGTCGGGTCGCAGCGCTCCAATGGTGCCCCCGACGGCCTCGGCGTCGGTGATGTCCAGATCGAGCAGGGACAGACCGGTCACTTGGTGTCCTTCGGCGACCAAGTCCGCCACGATGACGGCTCCCAGGCGACCGTCAGCGCCGGTCACAACGATACGCATGGCCGGATCGGATCAGGCGGTCACTCAGTACGGCCGAAGGTCGGCAGTTGCTCGAGAATATCGGCCACCATCGGATGGCGCCGATCACGCTCCGAGAGCACCGGATCGACGATCGGCCACTGAATCGCCAGCCTCGGATCGTTCCAGGCAATGCCCATCTCGCCGCCAGGGTCGTACACATCGGTACATTTGTACTCAACTTGCGCCGTTGGTGTCAGCACGCAAAAGCCGTGCGCGAAGCCCGTCGGCATGTAGCACTGTCGGAAATTCTCCGCCGACAGCCGCACGCCGACCCAGCGACAGAACGTCGGGGAGCCGCGCCGGAGGTCCACGGCGACGTCGAAAATCTCGCCTTCAATCACTCGTACGAGTTTGGCCTGTGGCCGCCTCACCTGCATATGAAGGCCGCGGAGCGTACGCTGCACCGACTGCGAATGGTTGTCCTGAACGAACGGCCGGCTGAGGCCACCTGCCCGGTACTTGTCCACGTGATACGCTTCGAGGAAGAATCCGCGGTCGTCTCGATGCACATCCGGCTCGACAATGACGACCTCGGGAATCTCGGTCGGCAGGAACCGCATCTCAATCTTCGTGCGCGAGGAGCCTGAGAAGGTACTGGCCGTACGCGCTCGACTCCTTGCCTCGGGCCAGCTGTGCCAGATCCGCCGAGCTGATATACCCCATCCGGTAAGCGATCTCCTCGAGACAGGCTACCATCAGGCCCTGCCGCTCTTCGATCGCCTGAATGTAGTTGGCCGCCTGTGCCAGCGATTCGAGCGTGCCCGTATCCAGCCAGGCAATGCCGCGGGCGAGCCGCTCCACATGGAGCTGGCCGCGGTCGAGGTACTGGCGGATCACGTCCACAATCTCGAGCTCGCCGCGCGCCGAGGGTCGCTGGCTGGCGGCAAAGCCGGCCACCTGGTTGTCGAAGAAGTACAGACCCGTGACGGCGAAGGACGACTTCGGCGTGGCGGGCTTCTCCTCGAGGCTGTTGACACGGCCCTGCTCGTCGAAGCCCACGACGCCATACCGTTGCGGATCGCGGACACGATAACCGAACACGGTCGCGCCGATCTCTCGGGCGGCCGCGGCGCGCAGGTAATCGGAAAAGTGGGCGCCGTAAAAAATATTGTCACCGAGCGCGAGGGTCACCGGGTCGGGACCGATGAACTGCCGGCCAATGATGAACGCCTGGGCGAGGCCCTCGGGATTCGGCTGCACGGCATAGTCCAGCCGAAGGCCGATGTCGGACCCGTCCCCGAGGAGACGGATGAAGCCCTCCTGCTCGTGGGGCGTGGTGATGATCAGCACGTGTCTGATTCCGGCGAGCATCAACGTGGAAAGCGGGTAATAAATCATCGGCTTGCTGTAGACGGGTACGAGCTGTTTGCTGACCGCCCGCGTCAGCGGATAGAGCCGCGAGCCGGCTCCGCCGGCAAGGATGATGCCTTTTCTCATTGTTGATTCGTGAGAGGGGCCAGGCGACTGGCCAGACCGAGCCGCTCGCGATCGTAACGCCCGGCCTGAATGGCCTCGCACCAGTCGCGATGGCTGAGATACCAGCCGACCGTCTCGCGCAGGCCGTCGTCGAAGGTGTGCCGGGGCGTCCATCCGAGGCTCTGCCGAATCTTGGTGGAGTCAATGGCGTACCGACGGTCATGACCAGGTCGATCCGGCACGAACGTCTTGAGCGCGCGCCGGGTGGTCGTCGTCGGCCTCAATTCATCGAGGATGTCGCAGAGGCCATCGACAACCTCGAGGTTCGTGCGCTCGCCGCCTCCGCCGATATTGTATTTGTCGCCTGGCTGTCCCTTCTGCAGCGTGAGAAGAATCCCCGCGCAATGATCGTCAACGTGCAGCCAATCACGGACGTTGCCGCCATCACCGTAGATGGGCAGCGCCCTGCCATCGAGCGCGTTCAGGATCGTCAGAGGAATCAATTTTTCCGGGAACTGAAACGGTCCGTAGTTGTTTGAGCAGTTGGTGATCAAGACCCTCAGACCGTAGGTCTGAGAGTAGGCGCGGACCAGATGGTCAGCCGCGGCCTTGCTCGCGGCATACGGAGAATTCGGCGCGTACGGCGTCTCTTCGCTGAATGAACCGCTCGATCCGAGCGTCCCATAAACCTCGTCGGTCGACACATGCAGGAAGCGAAAGGCCTCGCGCTCGGCCGGCGCAAGTGCTAGGACGTACCGCCGAGCCACCTCCAGGAGCGTAAAAGTTCCGACGATATTCGTGGT
>JBGPHH010000119.1:0-11921 GCA_041484265.1 Vicinamibacteria bacterium | reverse complement strand
ATAGCGGTATCGCCTTCTTTAAGCTGATCGCCACGGCGAATATCCATACGCACCGAAGCATAAAATTTAAGGGCATTACCACCCGAAGTAGTTTCGGGATTGCCAAACATCACACCGATCTTTTCGCGCAGCTGATTGATGAAGATGAGGCACGTCTTCGACTTCGAAACGACGCCAGTGAGCTTTCGCAGCGCCTGCGACATCAACCGCGCCTGGAGGCCCATCTGAGCGTCGCCCATCTCGCCCTCGATCTCGGCCTTCGGCACCAGTGCCGCCACCGAGTCGACGACCACGACGTCCACGCCGCCGGATCGAATGAGCACTTCGACAATCTCCAGCGCCTGCTCACCGTTGTCGGGCTGCGAGAGCAGCAGGTTGTCGAGGTCGACGCCGAGCTTCTGCGCATAGGCCGCGTCGAGCGCGTGCTCGGCATCGATGAAGGCGGCCATGCCGCCCAGCTTCTGCGCCTCGGCGATCACCTGAAGGGCGAGCGTGGTCTTCCCCGAGGATTCCGGACCAAAGATCTCGACGACGCGACCGCGCGGCACACCGCCGACGCCAAGCGCGTAGTCGATGCTGATCGCCCCGGTCGGGATCGCGTCGATTGGCTGAATCGGGCCCTTCTGACCCAGTCGCATAATGGAGCCCTTCCCGAACTGCTTCTCGATCTGGCCGACAGCCAGATCCACAGCCTTCATACGTTCGCGATCCATGCGATCGTCTCTCTCTAGGGGTGCCATGCGTTCCTCATTTCGTCCGGCTGGAGCCGGACACTACGAAAACCAGGCCGAAGCCGGACGTTACATCGGAAGAATGTGGGTCGTTGCGTAAGTAGCGTCCGGCTCTAGCCGGACGGAAACAAAAGCGGGGCTATTCTAGAAACATGCCGGGCGAAAGTCAAGGGCATGAACGTGGACTAGAGAGACATAAGGCTTTATGTATAAGCAGTTTACTAGATATAACGACTTTCGCCTCACACGCTGGATTATTGCAAACTCTGCTATGTCACAGCTCCGGCTGATGGCAATTGGTAGCAACTAGTACTTATAGAACCCCTGGCCTGACTTACGACCCAGATGGCCCGCCGCCACCAGGCGGCGAAGCAGCGGGCACGCCCGGTACTTGGAATCACCGAATCCTTCGTGCAGCACGTCGAGAATCGCGAGGCAGACGTCGAGGCCGATGAAGTCGGCGAGCGTCAGCGGTCCCATCGGATGACTCATGCCGAGCTTCATCACCATGTCAATCGCTTCAGGCGTGCCGACACCTTCCATGACGGCGTAGATCGCTTCGTTGATCATCGGCATCAGGATGCGGTTCGCGATGAAGCCTGGGTAGTCGGCCGCTTCGACTGGCGTCTTGCCGAGTTTGGCGCACAATTCCGATCCAATCCGCATCGACTCGGCCGAGGTCGTCTGCCCGCGGACCATCTCGACGAGCGGCATGAGCGGCACGGGATTCATGAAATGCATGCCGAGAACCTTGTCGGGCCTCGTCGTGGCGGCGCCAAGCGACGTAATGGAGATCGACGAAGTGTTGGAGGCCAGGATGACCTCTGGTCGAACGCCGGCGTCGAGGCTGGCGAACAGCTCGCGTTTCGCATCAGCGTCTTCGACGATCGCTTCGACGATGTAGTCGGCGCCGGCGAGCACATCGAGCGAGGTGGTCATCGACAGGCGCCGCCATGTCGCGTCGCGATCCGCCGCGGTCATCTTGCCCTTCTCGACGAATTTCGCCAGACTCGCGTCGATCGTGCCGCGTGCTCGGTCCAGGATCGGCTGCGCCAGGTCCACTAACTGGACGGTAAAGCCGGATCGGGCGAACACCTGCGCTATGCCTGCGCCCATCGTGCCGGCGCCGACGACTCCGATGGTTTTGATCAAGGACGCTCCACGGCAAGGGCGACGCCGTTGCCCCCGCCGAGACACAGCGCAGCGACCCCGCGCTTCACGCCTCGTTGCTTCAGAGCGTAGACGAGCGTTGTCAGGATCCGCGCGCCGCTCGAGCCGAGGGCATGGCCGAGCGCGATAGCGCCACCGTGCACGTTGACCTTGGCCGGATCGAGTCCGAGCTCGTTCAGGACGGCCACGGCTTGCACCGAGAACGCCTCGTTGATTTCGAACAGATCGACATCTCCCAGTGTCCAGCCGGCCTTTGCGATCACACGCCGAATAGCCTCCACCGGAGTCATCAGCAACAGCTTTGGCGGAAGGCCAGTTGTCGCCTGAGCCACAACCTGCGCGAGCGGTGCGAGACCAAGCGTCCTCGCACGTGCTTCCGCCGTCACAACGAGGGCCGACGCGCCGTCGCTGACTCCCGAGGCATTGCCCGCCGTCACCGAGCCATCCTTCTTAAACGCCGGCGCGAGCTTGCCGAGCGCCTCGGGCGTGGTGTCGGTACGAATCGACTCGTCGCGGTCCACGACGATCGCCTCGCCCTTGCGTTGAGGAATCGACACAGGGAGGATCTCATCCTTGAACAACCCCTGCGCGGCTGCCGCCGCCGCTCGCTGGTGACTGCGGGCCGCATAGTCGTCCTGCGCCGCCCGCCCCACTTTGTATTGCTCGGCGACGAGCTCGCCGGCCTGACCCATATGACACTGCTCGAACGCACACCACAGGCCATCATTGATCAGCGAATCGACGACCTCGCCGTTGCCCATGCGCAAGCCCTCGCGCACGCGGGGCAACAGGTAAGGGCAATTGCTCATCGACTCCATGCCGCCGGCGACGGCGATCTCGATATCGCCGAGACGAATGGCCTGATCCGCCAGCATGACGGCTTTGAGGCCCGAGCCGCAGACCTTGTTGATCGTGAGCGCAGCGACGTGATCGGAGAGTCCGCCTCTGAGGGCCGCCTGTCGCGCCGGATTCTGGCCGAGACCCGCGGTGACGACGTTGCCCATGATGCATTCGTCGACGATCGTCGGGTCGATACCGGCGCGTCGCACGGCGTCGGCCACCACGAGCGCGCCCAGCTGCGGCGCAGTGAAGCCCTTGAGCGCGCCGAGAAATCTTCCCGTGGGCGTGCGGACGGCGCTGACGATGACGCTGCGACCCATGCGCGCTACCGATGATGCTGACGCACGGTGATGCTCTTCACGACGTCTTTCCCGAGAAACGACTCCAGGCGCCCGAGAATCATGGCCGACGAACGCCTAATCTCGCCGGCCCACTGTGCGCTGGTCGTTTCGACGATGAGTAGATCGCCTTCGAGCTTGACCGCCGTGGCACGCTCGATCGCCGGACCGACCGCCGTACGCCACGCGAATCCGACTTTGCCTTCCGAGAGCGGCGTCGTGCGCAGCAGTTCCATCAGAGCCGCCGGGACCACATGCGCAAGGGGACGCACGGCTACAATCTACCATGCGCTTGATCCTCGCGTCCGCCTCGCCGCGCCGCGCCGAGCTGCTGCGCGCGGCAGGATTTGACTTCGAGGTGCGGCCCGTCGACGTGGATGAGACGGTTCGATCCGGCGAGACGCCGCAGGAGTACGTGCGGCGTCTGGCGATGGAGAAATCCGCACGAGGCCTAGAAGTGATCGGCACCGACGAGATCGTCGTCCTTGGGGCCGACACGGCGGTTGTCATCGACGCCGAGATCCTCGGCAAGCCGCGCGACGGCCATCACGCGGCGGAGATGCTACGGCGGCTGTCCGGCCGGCGCCACGAGGTCCTGACCGGCGTCAGCCTGCGGGCGGGCGCGACGGAAACCGGCTGTGTGGAGCGCACCACCGTCGAATTCTCCAGGCTGAGCGACGCCGATGTGGCGTGGTATGTGGCCGGCGGGGAAGGCCGGGACAAGGCTGGCGGATACGCGATTCAGGGCCTGGCCTCGCGGTTTATTCCTCGTATTGAGGGGTCGTATTCCAATGTCGTCGGCCTGCCGGTGGCGGCCGTTCGGGAACTCCTCAGCCAGATTGCATCCGGTGGGCATTCGGGCTATTCTCAGCGGTAACCTTTTCCCGGAAGTCCTTATGACACATCGATATATCAAGATAGGCGCGACGGCGGCGGTTCTCATCCTCGCGTTCACCGGCCTGATGTGGTCAACGCTGCGCGAAGGCACCTCGTACTTCATGTACGTGGACGAGGTGATGGCCAACCCGCAGGCGTGGGAAGGGAAGCCCTTACAGATTCATGGCTACGTCGTGCCGGGCTCGCGGATGAAGAAGCCCGACACGCTCGAGTGGCAGTTCAAAGTGCAGAACAATCCAGCGCGCTCGGGTCAGCCCGGTCAGGTCATCGACGCCTATTACAAAGGTATCGTGCCCGACACCTTCAACGACGAAGCAGAAGTGGTGTTGAAGGGTCGCCTCACAGCCAACGTCTTCCAGACCGAGCCGAACGGCGTCATCGCGAAGTGTCCGTCCAAGTACGAAGCGGCCAAAGCATCGGCCGGATTGTAGGGCCTCATGGCATCACTCGGGTCGTTTCTCCTGCTGACTGCGTTCGTCGTCTGCAGCTATGCGGCGATCGTATCCGTCGTCGGGGCACGGCGCCGCGCGCGGCACTTGATTGAGAGCGGCATCGGTGCCTTCTACCTCGTCATGGCCCTGATGGCGGCGGCCTCGGCCATCATGATCAACGCGTTCCTCACCGACGATTTCTCGATTAAGTACGTCGCCCACAATTCGGACAGCGTTCAGCCTCTTTTCTACAAGATCACGTCGTACTGGGGCGGTCTCGACGGCTCGATCATGTTCTGGGTCTTTCTGCTTTCGATCTTCGGGTCGTGCGCGGTCTACGTGAACCGCGAGCGGCATCGCGAGCTGATCCCGTACGTCGTGGCGACGATCTCGACGGTCCAGATGTTCTTCCTGTACCTGATGGTCGTTCACAACAACCCGTTCACGACGTCCTTGACGAATGTGCCCACGGAGGGCGAAGGACTCAATCCCATCCTTCAGAACTACTGGATGGTGATTCACCCGCCGTCGCTTTATACCGGCTTTGTCGGGATGACGATCCCGTTCGCGTTCTGCATCGCCGCGCTCATCACGGGCCATCTCGACGACTCATGGCTGCGCGCCGTGCGGCGTTGGACGATGGTGAGCTGGTTGTTCCTGTCGCTCGGCCTGACGCTCGGGATGATCTGGGCGTACGAAGAGTTGGGCTGGGGCGGGTACTGGGAATGGGATCCGGTGGAGAACGCTGGGTTGCTTCCCTGGTTCACTGCGACGGCGTTTCTGCATTCGGTGATGGTGCAGGAACGGCGCAGCATGCTGCGCGTCTGGAATGTGACGCTCGTGATCGTGACGTTCTTCTTAACCATCTTTGGCACGTTCATGACGCGCTCTGGGGTGGTGCAGTCTGTGCACGCCTTCGGCAAGGACGAGACGCTCACGATCCTGTTCACTGCATTCATGATCGTGATTCTCGTTTTTAGCTTCGGCCTCGTCATCTACCGGCTGCCGCTCCTGCGCGCGCGAAACGAGCTCGACTCGTGGGTCTCGCGAGAGGCGGAGTTTCTGGTGAACAACTGGATTCTGTTGTTCTGCGCCTTCTTCGTGCTGTTCGCGACGATGTTTCCGACGCTAAGCGAGGCCGTCACCGGGAAACGCCTCACCGTGGCCGCGCCGTTCTACAACAAGTGGATGGTGCCCATCGGTCTCGTCATGCTGTTCCTGACGGGCGTCGGCCCGCTGCTCGCCTGGCGCCGGTCCACCGTCGTGAACCTGCGCAACCAATTCCTCTGGCCGACGACGGCCGCCGTGGTCACCGGCGCGGCGCTCTCGGCACTCGGGATTCAGCTGTGGGCATCGGGCCTCTGCTTCGCCCTGTGTGCGTTTGTGGTCACCACGATCACTCAGGAGTTCTTGCGCGGCGGTCAGGTGCGCCGGAAGAACACCGGCACCGATCTGCTGACGGCGATCATCGGGCTCGTCGGCCGCAACAAGCGGCGCTACGGCGGCTACATCGTGCATGTGGGCATCGTGCTGATCCTCCTCGGCTTTGCCGGCAACGCCTACAAGATCGATCAGCAGGTCTTGCTGAAACTCGGCGAGCAGACGACGGTCGGGTCTTACACGATCCGGAACGACGGCGTGAAGGTCGACGACGACGGCCAGAAGCAGATGATGACCGCGTACGTCACGGTATTTCGAGGCGGAAAAGAAATCGACAAGATGTACCAGGCGAAATGGTTCTTCCACAAGCACGATGAGACTCCGACGACCGAGACCGCGATTCGGCGGTCGTTCAGCGAAGATCTCTACCTCGTCTATTCGTTCGATAAGGACCATCTCAAGACCCAAAGCGCGAGCTTGCAGATTGTGATCAATCCGCTCGTCGACTGGGTGTGGCTCGGGTTTGGTGTGCTGGCGCTCGGCACCGGCATTGCGCTGCTGCCCGAGCGCGCATACTCCTTCGCGCTCGCCAAGATGCCCGCCGAGGCGACTGCGACAACGGCTGTCGGATTGCTCCTGGTGCTTCTGCTTGGTACCGGCACGACGCTGTCGGCTCAGCATGCGACAGGAACTGTGGACGAGGCGATTCAGACGTCGTACTTCGCCCGCACGCCATTCGAGCGACAGATGCAGCACGAGATCGTGTGCACCTGCGGATCGTGCGGCCACTCGACGATCGCCGAGTGCCGCAAGGATCCCTGCGGGACGTCGCACAAGCTGCGCGGCGAACTCGCCGCCCTGATTGATCAAGGCAAGACACGGGACGAGATCATCAAATGGTTCACGACGGAGTACAACAGCGAAGAGATGCTCGGCGCGCCGATCGACACGGGATTCAGCCGCCTGGCGTGGTTGTTCCCGTACCTCGTCGGCGCCACCGGCGCCATCGTGATTGGATTTGCTGCCGTCAGATGGTCCCACAAAGGCGACCAGCAACCGGAAGGTCCCACCGCCGCAGATGCCGCTCTCGATGAACGTCTCGACGATGAGCTCCGCAACCTCGACTGAGCAGGTCCCGCTGAAGCCGGAGGCTCACGATACCCTGCAGCCCTGGCAGTTCTTCGTGCTCGCGGCCCTCGGGTGCGCGACCGCGGTGACGTTTTTCGCGCGCGGGCGAGGGCTGACACCAGTGGTTCTCCTCAGCGTGCTGATGGGGACGGCGGCCCTCATCGGCTTGGCGGCGCTGCGCGCGCTGCGTCCACTTGTTTCACCCCACGAAGATCGAACGTCGATGATCGGCCAGCGCACGCGTGCCGCGCTCGAACGTGAAAAGTTACTGACCTTGCGCGCCATCAAGGAGCTCGAGTTCGATCGGGCAATGGGGAAGCTGTCAGAAGGGGACTGGCAAGAGATGTCTGGCCGCCTGCGCGCGCGCGCGGCGGGCCTCATGCGCCAGCTCGACGCGGGGTCGGGCTACCGCGAGCAAATCGAACGCGATCTCGCCAAGCGTCTCGCGCAAACGCCGGCGTCGAGAGACGCGACTTCGATACCGAAACCCGATCAGAGCGTCGGGCCCGTTCCTTCGGACACGCCGGTCTGTGCAAGCTGTGCGACAGCGAACGAGCCGGACGCGAGGTTTTGTAAGAATTGCGGCACCAAGCTGTGACATCAACTGCGCTACCACAGAGGTCACCGAAGAAGACGAAGGTCACGGAATTCACATTGTTCCGCGTCCTCCGTTCAATCTGCGAAGGCGCGCCGTGTCCTCTGTGGTTGCTTGCTGGTCTGACGGCCTGGTTGTCGCTCGCATCGCCGCTGTTTGCCCAGCTCCAGATGCCCGATCCGAAGCAGATGGCCGGCATTCCGCGGCCCGTCACGGATCTGCCGAACGGCGCCGTCTCCGTGCGTCTCATCCGCGGCGCGCTTTCAAACAACATCACCAATCACCCTGTCGAGCTTCACGTGGGGTCGAAGGTTCAGACCGTGAAGACCGACGA
This sequence comes from Vicinamibacteria bacterium, assembly GCA_041484265.1. Lineage (GTDB taxonomy): Bacteria > Acidobacteriota > Vicinamibacteria > Vicinamibacterales > CAVVIG01 > 2-12-FULL-65-11. The sequence goes on along the minus strand of JBGPHH010000119.1, from coordinate 4,077 downwards.
CATGGGCCGCGCCGAATTCAGGAATCTCCCCGCGGGGGCACCCGTCAAGGCCACAGCCGATGTTGACGGCGAGCACCTCGAGTCACAGGAGTTCCCGGCGCCGTCGCAGGGCGGCATTCGGTTGCTACTCGTAGCCACGGACACGTCAAAGGGCGCGAAGACCGAGCCGAGCGCCCCGGCGGTCAACGGAACGGTAGTGATCGGCAGCCGGTCGCGGATTCTCCTGGAGCCGGGCGAAGAGACCGTTCAGCTCTACTACGTCCTCGAGGTCGTCAACAACGCGCGCGTCCCGGTGAACACCTCGACGCCGTTCGCCTTCGACATGCCGGCGGGCGCCACGGGCACGGGGGTGCTTCCTGGATCGTCCCCTCTGGTCAAGGTGGATGGCTCACGCGTGCAGGTGCAGGGACCGTTTCCGCCCGGCAGCACACTCGTCCAGATCGCGTGTGAGTTGCCTGCGGCGAATGGATCGGTAGAGGTTCGGCAACTGTTCCCTGCGGCCATCGAACAGTTCGCGGTGATCGTGAAGAAGGTTGGCGCCGTGAAGCTGACATCGCCACAGGTTGCCGGTCAGCAGGATGTGGAGGCGCAAGGCGAGACCTTCATCGCCGCCAACGGCGGCGCGGTGGCCGCCGGTCAGCCGTTGCTCTTGTCCCTCGCCGATCTGCCGCACCATAGCCGGACGCCACGTGTGACGGCGTTGGCGATGGCGGCCGCGATCGTCTTGATCGGTGCCTGGACGATTGTAAGTGGGCCTGAAGAGAGAGGTGGCGACACGGCCGAGCGCAAACGGCTGACCGCGCGCCGCGACAAGCTGTTTAACGAGCTCGTTCGCCTTGAACACGATCGCCGCAACGGCCGCGCGAACGAGCAGCGCTACGGCGCTCGTCGCGAAGAGCTCCTCGCGGCCCTCGAGCACGTCTACGGCGCGCTCGACGACGAGGGCGGCGGTCCCAATCCAGCCGACCGCGCCGGCCTGGCCGCGTGACCGTCCCGCTCGATTTCGACGCGGTTCGCCTCGCGGACGTGTCTCGGCACTTCGGCCGGCGGCGGGCTCTGTCGCACATCTCCCTCGAAGCGCGCCGGGGCGACATCCTGGGCTTACTCGGCCCGAACGGCGCCGGCAAGTCGACGCTCATCGGCATGCTGGCGACGCTCGTCGCCCCGACGAGCGGCGACGTTCGATACGGCGGCCGCTCCGCACGGGAGCTTGGGCCTCCGCTGCGGCGCCAGATCGGCCTGCTCGCCCACGAGTTGCACCTCTATACCGAGCTGACGGCACGGCAGAACCTCACCTTCTTCTCGAACCTGTACGGTTTGGATCCCCGGCCAACCGTTGAACTTGCGCTCGAGCGCGCCGGGCTTGCAGACCGCGCGGACGAAGACGTCGTCGGATTTTCTCGCGGCATGCGGCAGCGCCTGGCCCTCGAGCGCGCGCTGCTCCATGCGCCACGCCTCGTGTTGTTCGACGAGCCTTTCACAGGCCTCGATGACAAGGCCGTGGGACTTGTCAGTGCACGACTCCGGCGTCTGGCGGCTGATGGCGCGATTGTCGTGCTGGCGACGCACGATCTCGACTTAGCCGACGGACTGGTGACGCGAGTCGCCGTCGTCCAAAGCGGACGCCTGGTGTCCGACGAGCCGGCGAGCGCCGGGTTGCGCGAACGCTACCGATCGCTCGTGGGGACCGCGTGACGTTCGCGAAAGCGGCGTTCCTCGTGTTGAAGAAGGACTTCACGATCGAGGTCAAGAGCGGCGAGATTGTCTACACGACGCTCTTCTTCGCCGTGTCCTGCGTATTGATCTTCGCGATTGCCTTCGTCAAGGAAGGGCAGCCGGTCGAAGGCGCGGGCGCTGGAATTCTATGGATTGCGGTGCTCTTTGCGGGCAACCTTGCGCTCGGCCGCACGTTCGAACGCGAGCGGTATGGCGAGACCGTCCGTGCGCTCCTTCTCGCGCCGGCGCCGCGGGCCGCTATCTACGTCGGCAAACTACTGGGCATCGTCCTGCTGCTCCTCGCCGCAGAATGCCTGCTAGTACCGATGGTCGCGTTCCTTTTTCACGCCCCGCTCTTCTCGCGGCCGCTGATGCTGACCGCGATCCTCAGCCTGGGAACCCTCGGATTTGCCTCTGTGGGGACGCTCTTCGCGGCCATGCTCGTGCGATCCCGTACGCGAGATGTCATGCTTCCGATCCTGTTGTATCCGATCACCGTTCCAGTCATTATTGCGGGCGTCCTCGGCACGTCGGCCCTCCTCCAGAGCCCGGTCGATGAGCCAATGGCGCAGTTGTGGATCTGGATGCTGGTATCGTTCGACGCGGTCTTCGTCACCCTGGCGTTGTGGACGTTCGAGCCGCTGATGACAGAATAGAGCCATGCGAAAGTTGTTTGCACCACTTCTCATCGTGACGGCGGGCATGTTTGCCTACGCACCGATCGTCATCGCGAACACGCGGTACGAGTCGACGATGTTCCTCGTCCAGAAGATCTTTTACTTTCATTTCGCGTCGTGGATGGCATGGGCCGCCGCGATCGGCGTCTGCGGCGTGGCGAGCGCGTTCTACTTGTTCCGAGGGAGCCCTGCAGGCGACCGGCTCGCCGTCGCCGGGGCGGAGCTCGCCGTCCTCTTCGGCGCGTTCGGTCTGGTCAGCGGGTCACTGTGGGGACGAAAAGCGTGGGGCGTCTGGTGGCAGTGGGATGCCCGGCTGACGATGGCGTTGATGGCCGAGCTGATATTCGTCAGCTATCTCCTGGTGCGGAAGTACGGAGGGCCTGGGGCCGAGAAGCTGGCGGCCGGAATGGGTATCTTCGGCGCCGCGACCACGCCCTTCATCTACAAGTCCGTGGATTGGTGGCGCACCATCCATCCGCAGACCAGCGTCGTGCGTAAGCTCGGAGACGGCACGGTACCGGACATGTACTTTGCGATGCTGTACTGCTCCGTGGCGTTCTTGTTGCTCTTTGCATCGCTACTAACGATTCGCATGCAGCTCGAGGGCCGTCGAGCCGAGCTGGATCGCCTGTACCTTGCCCTGGAGGACCCGTCATGATCCGACGAGCAATTGTCGCAATGGTGTCGTTGATCCTCACGGCGGTGCCGGTTCTTGCTGGTCAACAGCCCGCGACGGGACAGTTCCTTCCCGCCAACGACCTGCCTCCGGATCAGAAGCTACCCGCGGCTCCCTTCCTGATTGGAGCCTACGCGTTCATCTGGCTTGCCCTGATGTTCTACCTATGGACGATCTGGCGCCGGCTCGGCAAGGTGGAAAAGGAAATGCGCGTGCTGGACGAACGGCAGCGAAGCCACGCCCGATGACGGCCGGTCATTTCATCTTCATCCCGTCGGTACTGCTGGTCGGTGTGGTGGTCGGCTGGATTCTCGGCTCGCGCGCGGCAAAGGACGCTTACGCTGCTGAATTGCGGCGACGGGACGAGAGAATTGAAAAGTTAAAAGTGAAGAGTTAAGAGTAGGAAGCCTACTTTTCCCTTTTCAGTTTTGACTTTTGACTCTCTCGGCTTCACCGACCGACGGCCAAACGCTGCGCCAGCACATCGGGAAGACCAGCCTTAATCACCTTCGCCTGCGCCTGCTCGACCGGATACTTCAGCCGGAAGAGTTCCACTCGACGCTTGTCGATGTCGACAATCGCATAGGCCGCGCGCGGATCGCCGTCGCGGGGCTGACCGACCGCCCCGGGATTCAACAGATACTTCACCTCGCCGATCGGAAAGAACTGCACCGCGAGCGGAGGAGAAGGGGCTGTGCTCTCCAGCGTGTCCTCCGTCAGTTCAAACGCAATCGGGCAGTGCGTGTGGCCGAACAAACAGAGTGGCCGCACCGACGCCTTGAGCGCGCGCAGGGCATCGAGTTCATCAAAGATGTAGGCGTCTTCGTCGAAAGGCGAGCCATGGCAAATCTCTATCAGGTCGTCGACCTGGCGAGGTCCCTCGGGCAGCGCGGCCAGCCAGTTGCGATGCTCGAGAGTGAGAACGTCGTACGTCCACAGGGCGGCGCCCCTCGCAACGGCGTTGAAGTCTTCGGCCGGCTCGAGCCCGCATGCGACCTTGTCGTGGTT
>JBGPHH010000118.1:0-11978 GCA_041484265.1 Vicinamibacteria bacterium | reverse complement strand
TCAGCGGCGCTACGTCGAGTCGCTGTCGGCCTATGCGCGCCAGTTTCTCGAGCGGATGGAGAAGCCGGACGTCGAACGCATCGACGGCATCTCGCCGGCCATCGCCATCCGTCAGAAGAACAGCATCCGCAACCCGCGCTCGACCGTGGGTACGACCACCGAAATCCACGACTACATGCGGCTGCTGTTCGCGCGTGTCGGCCGCACGTTCTGCCGGAACTGTGGCAAGCAGGTCGTGCGGGAGACGGCCGAAGTCGTCGCTCGTCAGCTCGCCGAGCTGCCGTCGGGCACGCGTCTCGTGATTGGCTTCGATTTGCCGGTCGTCGCTGTCGCCGAGGCAATCGGGCCTGAGCGAGAAGTGGACGAGATGCGCGAGCAGGAGACTCAAGGGGACCAAACGAATACGCCGGACCCGAAGGGTCCGGCCTACGTAACGACGACGGGGCCTGGGGCGGCAGCGATCGCCGGGACCATCGAGACGCTCAGGCGGAAAGGCTTCGGCAGGCTGCTCCTCGACGATCGAGCGGTGCCGTTTGATGACGTCGATCCGGCTACGATCAGCGACCGATCGATGCTGCAGGTGGTCGTCGATCGCGTCCAGCTCAACGGCGAAGAGCTGCGTCAGCGGCTGACCGATTCGATCGAAACCGCGTACCTCGAAGGCGGCGGCGCGGCTTGGGCGGTTCAGTCGGCAGTCAGCAGGCAGCAGTCGGCAGTCGAGCCACCAGTCACCAGTCACCAGTCACCAGTCGTGCACCAGTTCAGCGAGCGCTTTGAATGCCGTCCTTGCAGTCTGACGTACGAGGATCCGCAGCCGCAGCTCTTTTCGTTCAACAGCCCCTTTGGTGCCTGTCCAACGTGCCACGGATTCGGGAACATCATCGAGCTCGACATGGATTTGGTCGTGCCAGACCCGAGGCTGTCCATCCAGCAGGGCGCCATCGAACCATGGAACAAGCCCCATTACCGCACCGAGCTCGCCGCTCTCAAACGTGCCGCACGGCAGAACGCGGTCCGACTGGATGTGCCTTGGGCCGAGCTGACCGACCAGGAGCGGCGCTTCGTCGTCGATGGCGATGCCCAAATCGCAAAGGGCGGGAAAGACGCCAAGGAGACCCATTACAGGGGCATTCGCGGGTTCTTTCGCTGGCTCGACCGCAAGAAATATAAGGTCCACGTGCGGGTGTTTCTCAGCCGCTACCGCGGGTATCTCATCTGTCCGGAGTGCGCGGGCGCGCGGTTGCGCCGTGAGGCGCGGAACGTGCGTCTGGGCGGACGGACGATCGACGAAGTCTCCTCCCTCACCGTCCGCTCGGCTCACGGCTTCTTTGGTGGCCTGGAACTTGGCGAGAAGGACCAGGCGATCGCTGAGAAGGTATTGAAGGAGATTCGCCGCCGCCTGTCGTTCTTGAGCGACGTGGGCCTCGATTACCTGACGCTAGACCGGCTGTCGTCGACACTGTCTGGCGGCGAGTCCCAGCGCATCAATCTTGCGACCTCGCTCGGGTCGGCGCTCGTGGGCACGTTGTACGTCCTCGACGAGCCGTCCATCGGGCTGCACTCGCGCGACAACCTGCGGCTCATCGAGATCCTTCGTCAGCTCCGCGATCAGGGCAACACGGTCCTCGTCGTCGAGCACGACGCCGACATGATCAAGGTCGCCGATCACATCGTGGACCTCGGACTCGGCGCCGGCGAGCAGGGTGGACGCGTCGTGTACTCTGGTGCCCTCGAAGGCCTGATGCAGGAGACGCGATCGCTGACGGCGAAGTACCTGCGACAAGAGCTGGCGATCCCCGTGCCTGCCGCACGGCGCCGCGGGACCGGGCAGAAGATCCGGTTGCTCGGAGCGAGCGAACACAACCTCAAGAACATCGACGTGGCCATTCCCCTCAACACACTGACCGCGATCACCGGCGTCAGCGGATCCGGGAAGTCAACGCTCGTCCACGACGTCTTGTATGCGGCCATTAAACGCGCCAAGGGCGGCTGGGACCGGCGGGTCGGCACGTTCCGCTCGCTTGAAGGCGTGGAGTTCATCACCGACGCGGTGCTTGTCGATCAGGCGCCTATCGGGCGGACGCCTCGGTCGAATCCGGTCACCTATCTCAAGGCATTCGATCCGATTCGCGAGCTGTTTGCCTCGACAAAGGACGCGCGATCGCGCGGGTTGACCGCCAGCCACTTCTCGTTCAACGTCCCCGGCGGGCGCTGCGAAGCCTGCCAGGGTGAGGGCGAGGTGCGCGTGGAGATGCAGTTTCTCGCCGACGTGTTCGTGCCCTGCGATCAGTGCGACGGCAAGCGCTTCAAGCCTCAGGTGCTCGAGGTGCGGTACCGCGGCAGGTCGATTCACCAAGTGCTCGACCTGACGGTCCGCGAGGCGCTGACCTTTTTCAGTAGCTCGCCCAAAGTGCTGCGTCGCCTGCACGTGCTCGACGAGATCGGCCTCGGCTATCTCCGGCTCGGCCAGCCGGCGACGACGCTCTCGGGCGGCGAAGCCCAGCGGGTCAAGATTGCGGCACACTTGTCGTCGCACGGCGGCGAGAGGCTCCTCTACGTTCTCGACGAGCCGACGACGGGGCTCCACTTCGACGACATTGCCAAACTCCTGGCAGCGTTCCGAAAACTGCTGGAGGCGGGGCATACGCTCCTGGTGATTGAGCACAACCTCGACGTCATCAAGACGGCGGACTACATCATCGACCTCGGGCCGGAGGGCGGCGAGGACGGGGGTTACGTCGTGACAACGGGAACGCCCGAGCAGGTGGCGCAGGTCGACGCGTCGCATACGGGGCGGTATTTGCGACCGGTCCTCGCTGAAGGGCGGTCACATGCATATGCGACGGGACGGTAAGAAAGTCTCAAGTCTCAAGTCTGAAGGCTCAAGTCTGTTCAGACTTCAGACTTCACACTTGAGACTTACATGAAGCTTTTTCGCAGTTTTTATAACCGTCCCACGCTCGACGTTGCCCGCGACCTCATCGGCAAGGTGCTCGTGCACGAGCACCGAGGTATCCGCACAAGCGGCGTCATCGTCGAGGTCGAGGCGTACATCGGTGAATCCGATCCCGCGTGCCATGCGGCACCGGGGCCAACCGCGCGGAACGCGCCGATGTACGGCATGCCAGGCCACGCATACATCTATCTCAATTACGGTATTCACTCGCTCGTCAACATTGTCACCGAGGCGCCCGGGTCGCCGGCAGCGGTACTGATTCGCGCGCTCGACCCGCTTGACGGCATCGATGTGATGAGGCGGCGCCGTGCGCGCCGGAAGAAGGGGCGCCGACGGCCGGTCAAAGGAAGACCGGTTGCCGAGCACGGTCTCTGTCGCGGTCCCGGCAACGTCACGATGGCGATGGGCATTACCCTGGCAGAGAACCAGATGGACTTGATCGGCGACCAATTGTTCGTCGAGGACCGAGGGATCGCGCCTGGCCCGATCGCGTGGGGACCGCGGATCGGCATCACTGTTGGCACCGAGCCCTTGTGGCGGGCGCACGTCAGAGGACATCCAGCGGTGTCAGGAACTATCGTGAAGCGAGCCACGCACTGACAGGCTGTGTCTGCTTCTGTTGTAGCGCGATGCAGGCATCGATGCGCTCGATGGTTTGATCGAGGGTTCGCGATGCCGAAGGCAGAGGGTGCATTACGAAGAATGCCTTGATGTCGCCGCGAGAGCCAGCGTCGCAGAACGAACCGAGCGCTTGGGCCAGCCGCACATCTCCGAGGAAGACTGTGGCCTGGGATTGCAGCGCCGACCAATTGGCCTTGACGAACGACCACGCGCGAGGGCGCGCAACCGGATTGGCAAAGAACCCGGCAAGGTACCGCACCGTGTCCTGACTGCGAATGTCGGAGGAGAGCGCAGCCCGCAGCCCTCGGTCGAGCAAGGCCGGATCGCGGAAGTCGGCCGCGGCATATAAGTAAAGGTAGCGCTCCTCGGGCGACGTCGCGCGCGAGGCAGCCGCGGTCAGTGCGTCGTACAGCTTCTCGTCGCCGTGCTCGGCCGCGACTCGGACGACGGCGCTGGCCAGCGTTGGGTCGAGCGCCGGGCCGCCCGCCAATGCACGGTCGAGGGCTCCGCGGGCCTGGCTGGCGACGTCTCGGTCGTTCCCGCTCGTGCCAAGCGCCTTGATCGTGGCGCCACGCAGAGCCCGCCGCTCGTCAGTGTCGGTGGCCGGCGACGAGAATCCAAGGCTGTCATAGAGCGGTCGCAGCACCGCTCGCGTGAACGCCTCGAACTGTCCGCGCGTGGCGTCCGTGATCAGGTAGTCATTGATAAAGTCGAGCCGATCGACCACTTGGCCGAGGACCCCGCTCGAGACCTCGCGCCCGAAGCCCGTCACGAGCGTCAGGAAGGCCCCGGCGTCGTGCCGCCCGGCCTGTACCAGCGCCCATTCGTCGTTGAGAAGGGCGAGACGCTCGGCCGCGGTGAACTCAGTTTCGACTCGAGGCGTCATCGCGCGCAGCATCTCCGGCGAATGCTCCGTACGGTAGTAGCCCTGAGCGCCGGCGTTGGCGAATACCCACGACGCACATGTTGTGGTCGGGATCGTGATCGTCTGTACGGGATCGCGCAACACCGCGCACGTCGCCGGCGCCTGTCCGGGTGCCTTCAGACACATCGGCACCTGCCAGCGCGACGTCGAGTCTTGTTTCAGCAGCTGCGCGTCAAGAACGAAACGCTGCTGACGAAGGGTGACCGTGGTTTGCCCTTGAGGAGTACAGGTCAGTGAAACGTCGATGAGTGGCGCGCCCGGCTGTTGCAGAAACGTCGGGAGAATACGATCGACGGGCTTTCCCGACGTCGACGCGATCGCTTTCCAGAAGTCTTCGGACGTTGCATTGCCGTACGCGTGCGCACTCAAGTACGCATTGACGCCTCGGCGGAATGTGCCGGCGCCGACGTAGCTCTCAATCATCCTCAGGACAGCGCCGCCTTTCTCGTACGCGATCGGGTCGAACGACTCCTCGATCTGGCCGGGCGTGTCGACTGTCGCACGCACCGAGTGGGTTGTGCGCAGGGAATCCAGACTGAATGCCGCCTGGTTCTCCAGTCCTTCGTCGACGGCAATGTTCCATTCGGGCTTCCAGGCGGCCAGTGGCCGATTCGCCATCCACGTGGCGAAGCCTTCGTTCAGCCACAGGTCGTTCCACCATTGCATCGTCACCAGATCACCGAACCACTGGTGGGCCATTTCGTGCGCGAGCACCGACGCGATGTTCTTGCGCGTGGCGAGCGAGGCCGTCTGCGAGTCAGCCAGCAAGTCCGTTTCGCGATAGAAGATCGACGCGGTGTTTTCCATCGCGCCGGCAGCGAAGTCCGGCGCCGCAAGGATGTCCAGCTTGAGGAACGGATACTGAATGGTGAAGTACCGGTTGTAGAAGGCCAGGATCTGTTGCGCGGATTCGAGGGCGATCCGGCCGAGGTCCTTCTTGTCTGGTGTCGCGCAAATGCGAATCGGGACGTTGTCGGTCGTCGCCTGCAAGCACTCAAAGTCGCCGACCGCCATCGCGAGGAGATACGACGACATCTTGGGAGAGGTAGAGAACTTGAGCGTATGCTGCGCGGGTCCTGGGCCTGGCGTATCCGAGACGATGCGACCATTGGACACGGCCGTGTCGCGGCGGTCGATGGTGAGGGTCACCGTGAAGGTCGCTTTGAAAGCCGGCTCGTCGAATGAGGGAAACGCGCGCCGCGCGTCGGTTGATTCAAATTGCGTGATGGCGTAGTTCCGGTTGTTGGCCTTGCTGAGGTAGAAGCCGCGGAGCTTGTCGTTCAGCGTTCCGGCATAGCTCACGTGGATCTCGGCCGGTCCGTTCTGGAGCGGCCTTGGCACTGTGAAGGTGGCCGTCTCGTTCTTCTCATCGATGGCGACCGTCGCCTGCTGTGCTCCCGCGCCCGCGCCGATGGTCACCGTCCGAAACGAGAGCTCCGCCGCGTTCAGGACGACGTGGGATGTCGGCTGGCCGATCTGGACATGAATAGTTTCGGTGCCTTCGAATCGGGCGTGCTCCAGGTCGACGAGAAACGAAAGGTCATAGTGGCTGGGGAGGACCGTACGCGGCAGTCGCTGAGCAAATACCGGGATTGAACACAGGGAAAGCAGCACCAGCGTGCTGATGGCGCGGAGCATTGGGGTGAGTGTAGCGAGCTTGACGCGGTCGGGCAATCGCGGTACTACTTAAGGAACTGTAATGTGCACGAAGACTTGCAACCGGTGCTGTTGTTGCGCGGGACATTGTTTCCAGGGGCTCCAGGTGAGCCACCGGGGCCGTCTTCGGCTGTCGACGCGGATGTGACGCGCCACCCAGCCATTGTTGAAGACTCAAGCCCGGGAGGCCCACCCCTTTCCGGGCTTTTGTATTTTGCGCGATAGGTGAGGATGCCTGATTTGATACCGCTCTTTCTGAACCTCGCGGGACGAGACGTGGTGCTCGTCGGAGCGGGACGTGTGGCAGCCGGGAAGCTCCGTCAGCTCCTCGCGGCCGGTGCTCGGGTGCGGGTGGTCGCGCCCGCCGTGGCGCCAGAGATCGAGCAGGCTGGTGTCGAGGTCGCCAGGCGTCGCTTTGAACCTGCTGATCTCGATGGTGCCTGGCTGGTCGTCGCGGCGGCGGCGCCCGATGTCAATCGCGAGGTTGCGGCCGCGGCGGAGACGCGCCGTGTGTTTGTGAACGCGGTCGACGATCCAACAAACGCCAGCGCCTATCTGAGCGGCGTTGTGCGTCGAGCCGGTGTGACGTTGGCCGTTTCGACAAGTGGAGAAGCCCCGGCGCTGACCGCTCTGTTGCGTGAGGCACTCGACGCGCTGCTCCCGCAGGATCTGGCAGGCTGGGTTGTCGAAGCCAGGCGACAACGAAAGATCTGGAAGCGCGCTGGGGTCCCGATGGAGGCGCGGAAGCCGCGGCTCCTTCAGGCGCTCAACGGCCTCTACGTTAGCTCAAGGCGCAACGAAGGGCTCAAGGCTCAAGGCTCAAGGCTCAAGCAATTGCCTGAGCCTAACGAGAGCCCTGAGCCTGTCGCCTTGAAGCAGGGTCGTGTGTCCCTCGTCGGTGCGGGCCCCGGCGACCCGGCCCTTCTGACACGGAAGGCGATCGCGAAGCTTAGGGCGGCGGACTTGGTACTCTACGACGCCCTCATCGACGACCGGATTCTGCGGTACGCGCGCAAGGCGCAGCGGTTCTTTGTTGGGAAACGGGCTGGACGCCATGCACTCACGCAGCAGGCGATTCACACCGTGATGATTCGAGCGGCGCGGCGCGGTCGGCGCGTCGTCCGTCTGAAAGGTGGCGACCCGTTCGTCTTCGGACGTGGCGGCGAAGAGATGCTGGCACTCGAGCGCGCGGGAGTACCATTTGATGTCGTTCCTGGCGTGACGAGTGCCTTGGCGGCCCCGGCTCTGGCGGGTATCCCCGTCACGCATCGTGGACTCTCGTCGGCGTTTGTCGTGGTGTCCGGCCACCACGAAGAAGGATTTGTGGCGTCGCTCGGCCAGCTCGAGCCCAACAGCGTGACGGTCGTGGTCATGATGGGGCTCGCCCGGTTGGCCGGGCTCGCCAGCGCGCTGATTCATCGCGGATGGCGCGGAACAACCCCGACCGCGATCGTCGTCAGCGCGTCGCTGCCGGCGCAACAGGTCTGGCGTGGCACCCTCGACGAACTTGTTGCCGATGCGGTGGAGATGAAGACGGATGGCCCCGGGACGATTATCGTGGGGGATGTGGTGGCGTTAGCGGCAGGCGCGACTGCCGAATCTGAGAGGCACTATGCCAGCAATAGATGATCAAACCACGCATGGTCGGGCTCGCATGTCGTTTGCGAGCGTGGCGGATATCGACGAGTTCGTCGCGACGCTCGAGAAGTACGAGCGTGGCGAGATCACGCCGGACCAGTGGCGGGCGTTCCGGCTCGTGCGCGGCACCTACGGACAGCGGCAGGCCGAGGACGCACAGATGCTGCGCGTGAAGATTCCGCAGGGTGTGCTCACGGCGGATCAGCTCGACGTGCTTGCGGAGATCGGTCAGCGCTATTCACGCGGCTTCGGTCACATCACGACGCGCCAGAACATCCAGTTTCACTTCGTGAAGCTGCACGATGTCGAGCCGGCCATGCGCATGCTGGCCGACGCCGGCGTGACGACGCGCGAGGCCTGCGGCAACTCGGTGCGCAATATCACCGCGTGCCCGTATGCGGGCGTGGCCGCCGACGAACGGTTCGATGTGACGCCGTACAGCGAGGCACTGACACGCTTCCTGCTCCGGCACCGATTGAGCTCAACGCTACCGCGTAAGTTCAAGATCGCGTTCGAAGGATGCTCTGGCGATCATGTCTACATCGGTATCAACGATCTTGGATTCCGTGCAGTGCTGGGACCGGACGGTGGCCGCGGCTTTCGGGTGACGGCCGGTGGCGGCACGGCCATCATGTGCGCATCTGGCGGACTGCTCCACGAATTTCTCCCGGCTTCTGAGATTTTGCGCGTCGCGGAGGCCGTACTCGGCGTGTTCCATCGGCTCGGCGATTACAAGCACAAGCAGCGGAATCGCATGAAGTTCATGATCAAAGAGCTCGGCTGGACGCGCTGGCGCGAAGAGTATGATCGCGAGCTCGCGGCCTGCCGGCTGGGCGGCCAGGTGCCGACCCTCGAGGTGGATCCCCCGGCAGTCGAAGCCAAGCCTGACTGGATGAAGGACCCGGCACCGGCTCTCACAACGATTGCGTCGCGCGTCACCGCGCAGCGTGTGGTCGGTCCCGGCCTCACACCGACGATTGTGCCGGTGCTACAGAGCAGCGATCAGGCGTACCAACGGTGGCGCGCCACCAACGTGAGGCCGCAAAGGCAGTTCGGCTACGTGACGGCGACGGTCACGATGCAACTCGGCGACCTGAGCACCGAGCAGATGCGCGTTCTTGGCGAACTCGCGCGCGCATACGGCGACGGCGGCGTCAGAGTCACGGTGGATCAGAATCTGGTGCTCAGGTGGATCAACGCCTGCGATGTGCGCCAGCTCTACCGGCGTCTGGCGGCCGCCGGCCTCGGGCTCGCCGAGGCCGGAAGCGTCGCCGATGTGACGAGCTGCCCGGGCGCTGAGTCCTGCCGTCTGGCCGTCACGCAGTCGCGTGGCCTCGGGCGGACGCTCGAGGACCATCTGCGATCGAGGCCCGATCTGATCGCGGCGGCCGATGGCATGCACATCAAGATCAGCGGTTGTCCGAACGGGTGCAGTCAGCACCACATTGCCACGGTCGGATTTCAGGGCAGCGTACGACGCGTCGGGTCACGCGCGGTGCCGCAATACTTTGTGATGGTCGGCGGCGGGGCGACCGAGACTGGCGCGATGTTCGGGCGGCTGGCCGCGAAGGTGCCTGCGCGGCGCATGCCCGAAGTGGTCGATCGGCTGATCGATCTCTATGCGCGTGAGCGGAAGCTGGGCGAGTCGGCGACCGACTTCTTCGGGCGGATCGAGATCGAGCGCGTCAAGCTGGCGCTCGTCCCTCTCGAGCAGTTCAGGGCCGAAGACGCAACGCCTGAGGACTACATCGATCTTGCGGAATCGGGCGAGTTCACGCCGGTCGTCATGGAAGGGGAATGCTCAGCCTAATCAGCCTATGTATATGCGTAGATACTCAGTTCTTGCCTGCCCGGCGGGCGTTCTGATATAGTCCGCCGGACAACTAAATACGCTCTTCTTTATCCAGAGTGGCTGAGGGACAGGCCCGTTGAAGCCACGGCAACCACGCGATTCCAACGGTCGCGCTGCGGTGCCAATTCCTGCTCCAAGGTCCGGCGTGGGCCAGGCCTGGGGGAAGATGAGGGAGGAACCGTTGAGCCGCCAGTCCGCATCTACGATTCGCACGAGCCCGTCGGCCCTGATGGGCCTTCAATGTCATCTCTGCAAGGCGCAATTTCCGGCTGAAGCGTCGTACGTCTGTGGCAAGTGTCTGGGCCCGCTCGAGCCGGTCTACGACTACCGTGCGATCCGAGTGACGCGCGAAGAAATCGAGAAGCGTCCGAAGAACCTGTGGCGCTATCTCGAGCTGCTGCCCATCATGGGCGAGCCCCTCACTGGCTTTCACTCCGGGTTCACGCCGCTCGTTCGCTGCCATCGTCTGGCCGACCGCCTCGGCCTGAGCGAGCTGTACATCAAAGACGACACGGTCAATCATCCGACGCTCTCGTACAAGGATCGCGTGGTGTCGGTCGCCGCGACGCGAGCGGTCGAATTGGGCTTCAACGTGCTGGCCTGTGCGTCGACCGGCAACCTGGCCAACAGCGTCGCCGCACATGCCGCGCGCATGGGCATCAAGGCCTGCGTCTTCATCCCGGACAACCTCGAGCCGGGCAAGGTGCTCGGGTCGGCCATCTATAAGCCGACGATTCTCGCGATTGCCGGCAACTACGATGACGTGAATCGGCTGTCTACGCAGGTCGCCGATCGGCTCGGCTGGGGCTTTGTCAACATCAACCTCCGGTCGTACTACGCCGAAGGTGCCAAGACGATGGGCTTTGAGATCGCCGAACAGCTGGGCTGGCGCTATCCCAATCACGTCGTCTCGCCGGTGGCGGGCGGCACGCTGCTGCCGCGGATTCATCGCGGCTTGCGAGAGCTGCGTGAGATTGGCCTGGTCACAGGCGAGTTGCCGCGCATTCACGCGGCGCAGGCGGCGGGGTCGGCACCCGTCGTTCGTGCCCTCGAGGCGGGCCTCGACCATCCAGATCCTGTACGACCCAACACCATCGCCAAGTCCATTGCCATCGGTAATCCGGCAGACGGATTCCAGGTGATCGAGAGCGTGCGGACGACCGGCGGCACGGGCGCGGCCGTGACCGACCCCCAGCTCATCGATGCGATTCAGCTGCTCGCCGAAACAGAGGGCATTTTTGCCGAGCCCGCCGGCGGCACGACCCTCGCGGCCGCGATCGAGTTGGTTCGGCGCGGTGTCATCAAGTCGGGTGAGTCTGTGGTGGTCTGTGTCACGGGCAACGGCTACAAGACGATGGACGTGCTCGAGGGACGGCTCGAGGCGCCGGTGCGCTTGGGGCGCGGCTTCAAGGAATTCGAAGCCTGGTGGGAATCGACTAACGGCGCGGCCGTGCAGTCGTCGAGCTCGACACAACCGGTAGCTTGACGTCGGTCGGACGTCCGTTTCTCAGCACTCGGACGGCTGCAGTCGAGCCGATCTTCGCGTCGGCGACCAGCCGGAAGAACTGCGACGGATCGTCAACCCGCTGGCCGTTGAAGCCGACGATGACGTCGCCGGGCCGCAAGCCGGCCTCGTACGACTCCGAGTCTCGCTGCATCCGCGTCACCAACGCGCCGTTCGTGTTGGGAGCGCCCACTTCCTCCGCCCACTGATCGGTCAGCTTCTCCACTCTCAGGTATCCGACCGAGCCGCGCCGGACCTCGCCGTACTTCATCAGGTCGTCCACGACGCGTCGGGCGAGGTTGCTCGGCACGGCAAATCCAATACCCTGATAACCGCCGCTCTGGCTGACGATGCCGGTATTGATGCCGATGAGCTCGCCCCGGCGGTTCACGAGGGCGCCGCCGGAATTGCCAGGGTTGATAGCCGCATCGGTCTGGATGAAGTCCTCGTAGTCGGCAAAGCCGACGTTGGTCCGTCCGGTTGCGCTCACGATGCCGGCGGTGACGGTCTGGCTCAACTGAAACGGGCTCCCGATGGCGAGTACCCACTCGCCGACCTTCAACTGGCCCGAGTCGCCCCAGGGCAGCACCGGGAGGCCGCGAACGGCGATCTTGAGCAGCGCAATGTCGGTGGCCGGGTCCTTGCCGATCACTTTGCCGCGGACCTCACGCTTGTCGGCGAGCGCAATCGTGATCTCGCTCACGTTCTCGCCCACGACGTGGTTGTTCGTCACGACGTAGCCGTCCGACGAGATCACGACGCCGGAACCCAGGCTCAGAGACCGGCGGTCCCGCGGTCCGAACACCTGATCGTCCCCGAAGAAATA
>JBGPHH010000117.1:0-11982 GCA_041484265.1 Vicinamibacteria bacterium | reverse complement strand
CCTGGTCTCCCGATGGCCGGGTCATTGCCGTGCCTGGATCAGCTCAGGTGGGCGGTTCGCTCGTGCCGCAGCTCGTGTTCGTGGATCTGGCCAGCGGATCGGAGCAGGTGGTGTCGCTCCCGGTGATGCCTGCGGCCTTAGCGTGGCTGGATGCCATGTCCCTTGTGGTTAACCGCAGTGGGGAGCCTGGGGCGCCAGTCCAGCTGTGGCGCGTGTCGTACCCGGACGGCAAACTGTCGCGCCTGACGAACGACCTGAGCAACTATTCTGGCGCGAGCGTGTCGGCGGATCGCGCCATGCTTGTTACGGCCCGCACGGAACGACGCGCGGGGCTCTGGGTGGGTGATGGCGGGGCGGCTACTGGCACCGAAGTCGTGGCGCCGTTCAAATCGGACAAGGGTACATACCTGAGGTGGGCGGCGGACCGTCTCCTCCTTGGCGTCTCGTCTGGGCACACCGCGATCATGAGCGTGTCTCCAGGTCGGCTGCCCGAAGAGCTTATTTCGAATGGCGACGATCCAAGTACAACGTCTGACGCTAAGATGGTCGTGTTTCGATCGACCGAGACTGGTGACCGCGCCGGCCTGTGGAGGACCGACGCCGATGGCCGCCAAGCGTTTCATTTGGTGCCCGCGATAACCGGATCCGCATCCAGTCCCCACATCACGCCAGACGATCGATACGTGGTCTTCTTATCGAATCGCACCGGAGTTCAGTCACCTTGGATGGTGTCTATCGATGGTGGGGAGCCGCAGCAAGTGACGAAGATGTTTGCCGCGGCGTCGATGCTCGATATCTCGGCCGACGGGAAGTCGATTGTGTTTCAAGGAGTGGAGCCGCATTGGACCGTGTGCGATCTGCCAGCGTGTGCCGCTCCTCGAAACGTCAGTCATGTCGCCGGTCCGGGTTTGGAACGTTGGATGCCAGACGGCCGTGGTATCGCCTACAGCTTTGAGCGGAACCTGTGGGTGCAGCCGCTCGACGGCACGCGGCCGCGGCAGCTCACGCATTTCACGGACGGCCGCCTCATCGATGACTTCGCCTGGTCGCGCGGCGGCAAGCGCCTCGCCATCGCTCGAGCCGCGGTGACGAATGACATCATCCTCTTTAGGGGCCTGAGTCGGAAGCCGCAGGGCCCTGAGCCTGGACGTGCCCCTGAGCCCTGAGCCTCAAGCCTTGAGCCAGTCTTGTGTCACCGAAGCAGCGCGAGCACCGAGAGGGGATCGACCCGCGCGTCGTTGGCGCGTACCGCCCAGTGGAGATGCGGGCCAGTCACGCGGCCTGTCGCGCCGACTGCTCCGACGATTTCCCCTGCCTCGACCTGGTCTCCTTCGTGAACGGCGAACGACGAGAGATGCGCGAGCAGGGAAAAGAGCCCGAGCCCGTGGTCGATGATGACCGTGTTGCCGGTGAAGTAGAGCTCGTGCGCCAGCACGATGCGTCCACCGTTCGGCGCGTGGACCGGCGTGCCTGTCGGACTCGGGAAATCGGCGCCGCTGTGCGGCGTGCGCGCCTGGCCATTGAAGACACTGCGCGCGCCGAAGCTGCTCGTCGCCTGTTCAGGCACCGGCACGACGAACCCGCCGCTCCACAGTCGTTCAGGAGCCGGGGCTTTCCAGAGCGCGGCAAGCTCGTTGTTCTCGCGCTCGATTCGCTCCAGCGCGGCTGGGGGCGGGTTGACGAACGCTGGATCGACAGTCAATCGGCGCGTTGGAAAAGCCTTGCTGGTGATGGTGAACGTTGACTCGCCGACACGGTGGCCATCGGCTGCTTCGACCGATACCAAATACGTGCCGGGCGCCACGGACAAATCGATGCCGACCAGGGCCTCCCACGTGTGGTCGTCCATCTTGAAGGCGGCGACGGTATGGCCCAGGGCGCGCACGCGGAGACCGTCAGCTGAGATCGGCACGGCAGCGGTCACCACGACCAGTTCGCCAGGCTGATACGCGCGCGCCCGCGTCGTGACCTCCACGCCGCCGGTCGTCTGAGGCGCGCCGGCGGCAAACGCACTGAGCGTCGTCAACGAGACAAGAAGAGAGGTGAAGCGGGGCAGTCCTGTCAATTGCTCTTCTTCGTGTGCTGAATCGCCACGAACCCGGTCCTGGAACGCACGCGATAGGCGGTTCCCGGGACCCTGACGCGAATGCTGTGGAACTTCCCGTCGGCATTGTGCGGCGACGTGTAGCCGAGGAGGTACTGGTTGTTGATCTCGTCAGCGATACTCGCGGTCGCCGTCCCCAGATCGTTCGAATTGTGGACGACCTCGGTTCGACCGCCATTCTCGGCCGTGATTTCCCTCAGCGCTTGGACATCCACGCCTCGGTTGATCGGCCGTCGGTCCGGCGAGTCGATGGCGATGGCATACACGAACGCATCGCTTTTGAGGAGCGCGTTCCGCAAGTCTCGCCGGGTCGCATTGCTCGCATTGTCGTCGCCGTCAGAAATCAGGACGAGCGCCGCACGCTGGCGCGACCGCTGGGCGACAAGTGGCATGGAAGCAATCAGTGCGTCGTACTCGGCGGTGCTGCCGGACGGCTTGATGCCATCGAGGACTCGACGCACCGTTTCAGCATCACGGGTCCAGTGGGTCAGGATGTGCGGCTGGTGGTTGAACGCGAGAATGAAGAATTCGTCGTCCTGTCCGAGCAGGTCGAAGAGAAAGCGGTCAATCGCCGACCGCGCATCCTCGATCCGCTTGCCGAACATGCTGTCGCTGACGTCCAGGAGGACGCCCAGACTGATCGGCACTCGCTCGTTGGTGAACTGGGTAATCGTCTGTCGTTCGGTATCCTCGTAGACTTCGAACGCGTCGCGCGCCAACCCGGTGACGAGATGGCCTTCAGCGTCGGTGACCGTTGTGTTGACGGTCGTGAGGTCGATACCGGCTTCAAATTGCGGCGTGGCAGGCGCAGGCGCCTGCTGAGCCGACGGTCGAATGCTGATGCCGGCCACGGCCGTGGCAACGAGCGGGAGGAACAGGAGGAGGCGCGGGCCGCGCACGACTCAATATTACCGCGTATCATCGAGCGACCGTTCATGACTGAACCGGCTTATCCGCCCGCTCGCATCGTCGCCGTCAAGGCGCAGGCGTATTTCGCCCGGCACCTGGAGGCAGCGCGCGCCCGGGGCGAGTCTGGCCTGGCCGTCGTACCCGACGCCGAGACCATCGAAGCAGTCGTTGACGCGGCTTTTTGGGCCAGCCTCCGCCGGGAAGAAGGCTACACACCGACGATTTCTCTGGCCTTTCTCCCACCGGAGCAGGTGCCACGGCCCCTGGCGTTCGCGCCGTCGCTTCCCTTGGCGCCCGACGGGTTGGCGCGGCTCGCGCCCGCGGTCAGACGCCGGGGCATCCATCTCGGGGTCTTTCGCAACGGACACGATCTCGCGGTCTGGGGCACCACGCGGACGCTGCCGGCGCTGTGTTTCGTGCTCGAAGTGATCGCGCCAGGGCTGCTCGTGATCAAGTATCCCCACGGCGCATCCGGCAAGTTCGTCAACGTGGCGGTTCTCGAGGGCGACCAGATCAAAATCGTGGACGAGCGAGGCGCCAGCGAGCCTGATTGCCCGGAGGTGGTGACGGCTCTCCTCGGTTTCGATTCGACGGCGTCGTGGATTGAGTCGGTGAACGTGTTTGTGCGCCTCGCCGTGTCGATGCGCGCGCACGGCCGCGGCGGCTCATTGCTCGTTGTCCCGGCGGAAACAGACGCGTGGCAGCAGTCGATTGTGCGGCCGATCCGGTACTCGGTCATGCCGCCGTTCTCGGAAATCGCCGATTTGATGCAGACCGAGCAAGTCGAGCGGTCGCAGCGCCACTGGCAGGAGGCCCTGGCGCATGCCGTCGACGCGGTCGCGGGGCTGACGGCCGTCGACGGCGCGACGGTCATGAGCGACCGGTACGAGCTGCTCGCGTTTGCGGCAAAAATCGCTCGCCATGACGAAGGCGCGCGCGTTGATCAGGTGATGGTCACCGAGCCTATTGAGGGCGCGCTCGCGATGAGGGTCCACCCGTCACAGTTGGGCGGCACGAGACATCTCTCGGCGGCACAATTCGTCCACGATCAGCGGGATGCCGTCGCGCTCGTGGCCTCTCAGGACGGGCGGTTCACGGTGTTCCAGTGGTCGGCGCGCGAGAACGTAGTCCACGCCCACCGCGTCGAAGTGCTGCTACTTTGAGGGCTTCGCCGTCGTCGCCGACACGCCGATTTGAATCTCCTCGGCCTCCTTCGTTCCTTTCGGCACGTCCACCACGACCCGATCGCCAACCTTGAGGTCGGCCAGCCGCGCGGCCTTGCCGCTCTTGGTAAACGTGGTCTTTGGCGTCACGGTGAGCACCGTCGTCGTCTTTGCCGTGATCTGAAGCGTGATCGACTGTGCCGAGACTGCACTGACCGTTCCGCGGACATGATCGTTGTCGCCGTGCGCAACGAGGCTCGCCCCCGCAATGAGGATTGCTGCGACGATGAGCGTGAGGTGCTTCATGGTGTCTCCTTGTGCTGATGGTGCGATCCGTCGCCGGAGCTCACGTCGACGTCGCTACCGTTGAGAAACTGCAGGTCTTCTTGCTCTTCCTTGATTTCCTCGGGTGTTTTCGGATTGAGCCCCTTCATTTCGCTGATCTGTTCGGTTGTGAGCTCGCTCAGGTGCCGAACGAAGTGCACGAGCTTCCAAGTCTCGACATCGTTGGGGCCGCCGTCGCCCCACGCGGGCATGCCCGTCAGCCTGACGCCGTTGGCGATGATCCAGTAGAGTTCGCCGTCGGTGAGGCGCTGCGTGTCGGGCAGGCGCATGTCAGGTGCCTTGGGATAGAGACTCTGGCCAATCTCGGTCCGCCCGCTGCCATCGTTGGCGTGGCAGGTAGCGCAGTGGTCGGCGAAATGGGCCCGAGCCTGCGCCCAGACGTCGGGACTGAAGGCCACCGGGTTTCGAGCGGCGCGGGCAGATGAAGGCGCAGCCCAACGCCGCGCCGCGCGAGCCGTCATTCGCTCCGCTGCGGACGGTGTCGCCCGAGTGCTCAACCCGTCAAGCCGTGTGAGCATCAACAGGACGCCGGCAACGGCGGCGAGCAGGACGAACGTCGAGAGCGCGAGCGTTCGCGTCACTTTTCCACTATGCCATTGGGAGCGGTTCGCGGCAACTGAAGGGTCTCTGAATTCTTCGTCAGGCGCTCACTCGACCCCGGTGGCCGCAAAGAGGCGCTTGGCGACCGGCGAGGCCAGATAGTGCAGGAAGTCGATTGCGGCCTCAGGAGACGGGGCAGCGATCATCTCCACGGCGACGTAGGTCGTGTAGTTTTGAATAGCGGCCGGCAGCGGGCCAACCAGCTTGGCGCCCTTGGTCTCGTACATCCTGATCTCGGTGATTGCGCCGAAGCCGATTTCGTTGCCCTGCCCGCTGATGATGCGTTCGATTCCCTCAGCGCCGTTGATATAGCGCTGGCCCCTGGTCTTGAGGAGATTGGCGAGACCCATTTGGTCAAAGAGCTTCTCGACATAGACCCCCGAAGAGCCCTGGGTGTAGATGATGGCGTCCGCGTTCATGACCGCTTGTCTCAATGCCTCCGTCGTCGCGATGTTTGGGGTTCGCGCATCCGACCGGACTATGACGCCGACGCCTACGCGACCGATGGTCAGTTTCGTCTCCGTGTAAACCAGACGGTCTTTGATCGCTTGATCGATCACGGCGGAAGGGGCGATGAGGACGTCAGCGACTGCGCCCTCGGCCAGGCGCTCGGCGAGCTGAGCGCCAGTGCCGAACTGAATCTGGACATCCGTCAGGGGGGTAGCGGTCGCACGCTTGTACTGCTCGAGGACGGTCTTGAGTCCCGCCTCGAGCGCACCACCGCTCATGACTTGGACGTCGGCGGCGGCAGCCCCTGTGACGCCCGATATCAGGAGGGCCGCGCAGAGAAACCGTCTCATGTTGGCCATACTACGCGAACTGGCCCCTCGAGGCCTCGCGATCCTGTATACTGTAGACCTTAAAGCGAGCCCCGCCTGCAAACACTCCCATTCAACTCACGTTCGTGGCGGCGTTTTGGAGGCATTCATGTCTAGACGGGGCGGGGATCGAGCGAGATTCCACAAGGACCGACGGCGGAAGCTGAGGCGCCGCGACCGCGTCCGCGAGATGGTCAAGGCGCTTCCACAGAAGGGGAAGAGGACCGACTGATGCAGCCACCAGTAAACCGCGTCCCGCGTACCGACGAGCCACGCCGCCGCCAGAAGCCTCTCGCGGACGGGTCGCGCGGGGTCGAGGTGTGCCCGAAGTGCGGGCGTTCCACGGCACGGGTCGTCGGTCGATCTGAATCGTTTCCGGTGCTCTACCTGCGGTGCGACGATTGCCGGCACATGTCGGTCGCACCTGCTTAGTGATTTCGGCGGCGGCACACGTCGCGCGCGCCAGCCTGGCGCCGCGCGACATTCGATCGGCTACGGAGGAGACGCGGTATGGCGAATATGAACGGCACGATTAAGCGGCTCGTAAGCGACAAAGGGTTCGGGTTCATTGCGGCGAGCGACGGCAGCGAGTACTTCTTCCACCAGTCGGCGTGCAACGACACGCCCTTCTACGAGCTTCGCGAAGGCCAGGCTGTGACCTTCGACAAGGGGCAGGGGCCGAAAGGGCCACGCGCCGAGAACGTCAAGCTCGCGTAGGCGCCCACACCCAAACCCACCAACCTGTTCAGTCGGGGGACACAACAGCCTGCGCGGCAGCTGGCGGGCGGAGCCGCGACTGCAGGAACGCACGCATGTCCGTCAGCTCCCGGTCCGTAACGACCTTCTCTGTGTACGGCGGCATCTGACCGGTCGGAGTCCGTATGTAGCGGACGAACGCGGTAAGCGCGAGCGGGTTGGGGCCGATTCGCGGTCCGGCAAGCGGCGAGCCCTGTCCCTCGCGTCCATGGCACTCGGCGCACCCGTACTTCACGAAAATACGTTTGCCATTGTCGCTGTTTCCGGCCGCCGCGGCGGCCGCCGGAGCCTGCGCGCTTGGCGTCTGGAGCGCCAAGACACTGACACCGGACAACAACGCAAGGATTATCGCGTGTCCGAGGGAGGCGCGAACCGTGTGTGTCTTCATCTTGATCCTTCCTTGGCTTCCCTGGCGGCGCGAGGCCGCGTCTCCTCGGTCTAGCGCGGCTGCGTGACGACATCGACCAGCGCCGGTTCGCCGCCCTTGACGACGGCGATCGCACGCTTGATGGCGGGCGCGAGGTTCTTGGGATCACTGATCGGCCCCTCGGCGTGCACGCCGAGGCCCTCGGCGAGCTTGGCGAAGTCGATGCCGGGATCGTCGATCGCGGTTCCGATGTTCGCCCGATCGATGCCGCGCTGTCGGCGGTTCGCCATGCGTTGCAGGTGCATGACTTCCTCGTGATACGCCCGGTTGTTGTTCATGATGGTCAGCAGCGGAATGTGATGGTGCGCGGCTGTCCACAGCACGCCCGGCCCGTACATGAGATCGCCGTCGTTTTGCAAACTGACCGACAGGCGGCCGTGTTTCCGATTGGCGAGCGCGGCGCCGACGGCTGACGGCGCCCCGTACCCGATGCCGGACCCGCCCGAGGTCCCGATGAACTGGTAGTGCTTGTCGAAGTTCCAAAGACGCGCCGGCCATCCACTGAGTCCGCCGTTGACGAGGGACCAGTCCTCCAGCCTGATCTGCGCCCACACTTCTGCCGCCAGCCGCCCGGTGCTGATCGGCACGGCATCCCAGGCGAAGGTGGCGTCGGCACGCGCGCGATCGCGGCCCGCTGCGCTGAGCGCCGCCAGGGTAGCGCCGCGCTCTTGGAACACGCGGCGGCGATCGTCGGTCATCAGGCGCTTGACCGCTTCGATGAGCGACGGCATGGTCGCCTCGGCGTCGCCTGAGATGGCCAAGTCGACTTCCGAATAGCGCTGGAACGTCTGATAGTTCGCCTTGACGTTGAGATCGCCGGCGGTGATTGTGATGAGCTTGGTCGCGGCCTGCGTGAGCGGCCGGGAACTTCGTTCCACCTGATCCCGAAAGGTGTGGACGGCGCCGAAGAAGTTGGCGATTTCCAGGCCCACGACGACGTCGGCGTCCGCGATGGCCCCCGCGCTGCGCAGCGTCTGGTTGAGCGGATGGCGGGAGGGAAAATTCATCCGTCCGGCGACGATGGGCGGCGCCGTATTTGGTTGAGAGCTGACGACTGATGCCTGCAGCAGTTCCGCCAGCTCGATCAGGTGCGCCATGCCGGCGGGCGTCCGTGCGAGGCGGTCGGCGACGAACACCGGGTTCGTGGCGGCCACGAGCAGCCGCGCGGCTTCGGCGACCGCGCCCGAGTCGCCCTGCGGCGGCGCCGCGAGCGTTAACTTCGGGACACGCAGCTGGACATGCTCCGGGAGGGGCCGCTCCTGCAGCTCCGTGTCGGCGACGAGCACGACCGGTCCGGCCGGCGGCGTCATCGCGATGGCGTACGCGCGCACGCCGGATTCGGCGAAATGCTGCAGCGACACGGGCGCATCGTCCCACTTGGAGAAGTCGCGCACCATGGCCGCAGCGTCCTGCACGCTGTGGACCCATTCGACGCCCGGATACCGCATCGTGGCGTCGAGCGTGTTGCCGAGGATGATGTACACGGGCACGCGGTCGCAGTAGGCGTTATAGATCGCCATCGAGGCGTGCTGCAGGCCGACCGTCCCATGCGCGAGCACCACGAGTGGCTTGCCTTCGATCTTTGCGTAGCCGTGCGCCATCGCGACAGACGACTCTTCGTGGCAGCACGTGATGAATTCCGGGCTCGCGTTACCGCTGTAGTTGATGATCGATTCCTGTAATCCCCGAAAGCTCGACCCTGGGTTTGCGCAGACGTAGGGGACACCGAGCGACTTGATCACGTCGACCATGAAGTCAGAACCGCTTGGCCCCTCGGTCAGAACTTCTACGACGGGCGTTGCGGGTGCTGTCGTTTGGGGCGAGGGGATGACCGGCTGGGCGGCACCTGCCTGCGCTTCGGCCATTGCAGCGGGCGCGGTCACCGCCGCGGCACCGGCGGTCGCCGCGCGCTTCATGAACTCGCGACGATCGATGGACTTGTTCTGAGGCATGGAGTGCCCGGATTTTATCATCTCCGTGAGCTGCCAGATCCGCGCACGCGCATACATGTTCGGAACGACACAGGCGCGCCGCGTTCGCCAAAGTAGCCTCGCTAGCGTCCACCTCATTCACCGGTTGCTGTCGCAGGCTCGAGCTGGCTGTCCCGCATGATCAGCCTCGCGCACGCGTTCCACCGAAGGAGCGCATCGTCGTTGCCGGGCGCACGACTGGCCTCGGCCTTCTCGTACCAAGACATGGCCTCCATCAGCCACTGGTACGCGCGCGGCCCGTATCTCGGCGCCCGGTGCCGGAGCTGTACCTTAGCCCGCCGCTCGCAGATGATGCCCAAGTAGTAGGCGCGGTCATACTCGTCACGGATCTGCTCTGCCCACCGCAAGGCGTCTCTGACGACGCCTTCGGCGTCGGCGTCGTCGAACTGCTCGGTGAGTGCGAGGAGCAGGGTGACCATCGCGTCCTGGTTGTTCGGGTCAGCCCGGAGGGCGTCCAGACAGATGCTCTCGGCTTCGCCGGGATCGTTGAGCAGCCGGTAGCGCTCGGCTTTCGCCAGAGCCCTCGGCACCGCTTCCGGCGACAGGATCTTGAGTTCGAAGTTCATGTTGGCCTCCACCAGGAACACGCCGCCCTCGGGCTGCCGCGGTCGGTCTTGACCTCACGGGCGTCAACAAGCCGCTTCCAAGCGCGACAGGCTCGTCGCTCGTGTCTTCGATCGACAGACTATCCGACACACCACGGCGTGGCCGCAAGTGGAAACCGGACGAGTGCCAGTCGTTCTTACCCCGCGGGTTCAACGTCCGCATCGTCGCTCGCATGCCCCCGGTCGGGGCCCCTCAGGGATTCGTTTCTCGGCACTGGGGTATGCGGGCGCGCAGACATATGTCGGCGGCGCTAGGACCTTTTGCCTTGAGTTCACCTCGTTTCCCCGGCGTCAGGCTGGCGTCTTCTTTGCCTAGGGCTGGAAGAAATGGCATCGCCGGCGCTGTTCCGACTTCCCAAGAGGCGGCTCTCGAACGCGGAGATCTTGTGGCTGGCGTTCGTGGCGGTGCAAGGGCTGGACGGCGTGATGTCCTACGTCGGCGTCATCAGGCACGGGCCGGGTGTCGAGGCGAACCCGGTCGTGGGTTGGTATCTAAGCGCGTTCGGTCCGGCGGTAGGGTTCACCGCTGCGAAGTTGTTCGCGGTGACCTGCGGCGCCGTTCTGTACATCACCGCCCGCCATCGATGGGTGGCCGCCCTGACTTTCCTGTATCTCATTTTCGCCGTGGCGCCCTGGCTAAACGTACTCATGCTGTAGCGCCTGTGCGGCTTTGACCGCTGATCCCATGACAAGGCCAGCGAAGAAGCAGATGCCGGGGGCGCGCTAGCTTCGCTGAATGGGCGGCCGAGATTCGGGGGAGTGTGTCGGCGATGCCAGCCCAACCACTTCTAACGGGACCGACGCACGGGGCATCCATTCGGCCACGAAGCTTTACAGCATTGGCTCTCAGATTGGCTGTCAACGTGGTGCTGCCACTATTCGACGACCGCCAGATCGGGTTGATTTGTTTAGGAATCTATGGAGCCGGCGTGCGGACTTGAACCGCGGACCTGCTGATTACGAATCGAGATCAGGGCCGTTGCACGCAATTGCGGCGCATTGCTGGGTGTTGGGATCCCTCTGGCGTCCTTGGCCTTAGCGGCTCTCTTCACTCTGCAATGCGCTGCGCGCAATTGCGTCCGATGTGAAGCGACATGGGGACAATTCGGGGACAATCACGGGCGCAAAGCTTGGAGCAGTGTTGTGCGTTGGCGGCTTGGTTCGCACTCTCCAGCGTATCGTTGTATCCATTCTGTGGTTCGGCTCTTTGGGCCTCGCGCGATCTTCAAAAGATCGTTTAGGTTCCCGGCGATGAACTCTGAGCACTTCGGCTCAGCGTCACTGTATACAGTCCGGATGTCAGGAGTCGTTACGTCCGACTCTCCAGATGCTAGGGTGAAATCCTGTCTTCCAGGCGGGCGGAAGTAGACGGCCTTTTGGACGCGCGTGAACAGAGTCAGCTCCTGACTCTCGTGTTCATTCACCAAACCATAGTCGGCGGAGTACTTGATTCTGAATGCTACTGTGAACCTTTCGCCGGTTCTGTCTGCCGTGTATGAAGAAACGGAGGAATCGAACGTTTTGTAAACCCATCGCCAACCGAGGAATTCGTAGCCGCTCACCGGGAGAGTCAATGCTTCGCGCACGCCGGGGGATGACACCTCGTACCAACGATCATATTGGAGAGCGACTCCGGTTCCCCATGTCCCTAGCGCGTGCATCACGAAGAAGTGCTTGCCGTTGTTGAAGGATCGAACGCTGTAGCTTGGAGCCTCATCATGCGCCACCTCATGGTCGGCATAACCAAGGAAGCGCCATCGATTCGGCGAATTGGGCACAGGCTTGAAGAACAAAAAACGGCAGAGCCCATAATTTCCCAGGACCTTGAGGATGAGTTCTTGGTCGGGCTCGCTGTCGAGATTCTCCCGGCTGATTTCCGCGACGCAGGGTCTCGTGCAATAGGTGAAAATGGTTGACACTCTGCTGGCCGGATTAACGGGTCCAGTCAATCCTTCCTGTGACCAAACAGTCTTCAATTGACCGGGAATGCCCAGTGTCTGCCACAAGCCGGCGAAATCGAAGTTGTCAGTCCCGACGATGCGCTGTTGAATGTCGAACGGATCAACGGAGTCGCGCGGATTCTGAGCGAACGCCTTGACTGCGGCCAGTCCACAGAGGAAAAAGCCGAGGGCGATGCGCCGACCGATTGAAGCCCGTGAAGATGCCCCCCCCATAGCCCCTACCGAAGCGCAAAAGGAATCGCGAGTGTCACAACAATTGGGATCGCTGTACCGTTGAGTTCGGTCGGTTTGTAGCGCCACTGT
>JBGPHH010000116.1:0-11996 GCA_041484265.1 Vicinamibacteria bacterium | reverse complement strand
GGAGTAGACTGCGCCATGGCTGACCTCCGGGAATACAACGCCGCGGTCCATGCGGCGCTGCGGCTCTGGCCTGCACAGGCTAACCCGCGACGATACCGGAGGTCAGCCGTGTACTGCGGCGGAAGTCATACTGTCTAGGCCTCGGATTCAAGACTCGATGGCAAAGCCAACAACCATTACTACTGTTGCCGGGCTCTGTGAGATTGTCGAACAAGAGTTCCAAGACGACAAGTCCACAACGGTTCTCTATCGTGGTCATGGAGCGAAATCCTTCAGCCTCCAACCTAGGGTTGGCCGCGGGCTTAAGCCGAATGAGAATTCTTCGGGCGGCCAGATCAACCAGAAGCTAATGCTGGAGCTCTTTCGACGACAATCCATAGATCGGCTAGCGGTGCCGACTGTCAGCAACTGGGAACTCCTCGCTGTCTCAACACCACGGAATGGCAACCTGTCTTCTCGATTGGACTCGGAGTCCTTTAGTCGCACTATTTTTCTGCGTCTGGAAAGAGGTAGAGAAACGGCAGAAGGATGGAGAGCTGACCGGTGAGGACGCTGAGCTCATTGCATGGCGCTGCGGGAAAGTCGACCTGACACAACCGTTACCAAAGCGTGGCCCATTTGGCATCAAGAAAGTAATCAAGTATGTCCCGCGGGTCGTCACTCCACGCTTGAGGGCTCAGGGAGGTGTTCTCACCGCACACCCACAGCCAAACGTGGATTTTGTTCCAACAGATGGGAAGCTATTCCGGTTTCGTATTCCGCAGGATCAACGCAAGCCGATCAAGAAAGCCTTGTTCCGGCTTGGAATCCACGAGGCATCCCTGTTTCCGGATTTAGAGGCTCTCGCGCGTCATGTCGAGTGGTGTCAAACGAAGTGCTACTAGACAGCCGAGGCCTATCGCCGCACTTCGCTATGCGTTCATCAGTGGAGTGTCGCTTCTTTCCACATCGTCGGCGGTCTGACTCTCGAGTCGTTCCTCATCCCATCGTCGATTCGAACATTGTTGAGACGAACGCCGAGTTGGGGGGGGGCAAGAAGAGGATTCCCCAAGCGGCACCAGCGAAATGACGCATGAGGTCCGCCCTACGAGGCCGCTGTCGCAGAAGTTGAAGTATTGGCCGAGGAGAAAGGCCGGTCGCGATGAACGACGCGCAACGAAAGCGGGTTACTGCCGCCGTCGAAGATGCGATGCACTCCTTCGAGCAAGCGGAGCGTGCAAGAGACGCCGAGGCATAGCGCCAGGATCCCGTCGCATTGAGCGCGTCGCCGGTCCAGTCTACTTTTCAGTTCTAAGTTTTCATCACTTTTGAGTTTGTCGAGGCACCATCGTCAGTGTCGACTCGGCCTGTGCCTGGACGGCGGCCTCACTGAACGCCAACGGAAAATATTCGCCGGCCGCCCACAGTTTCGCGAGGTCGCCGAAGTGCGCACTTGCCGGCGACCCCGACTGCCCGGGCGCGTTCTGAGCGACCGACCGATCCCAGTCCCCTAGGTCGAAGATCGCACTGAACGACGCGCCCGTCGTCGCCTCGAACCCCGCACCGGACGTCGACATCAGAGTGTCGGCGTACCCCGCTCTTGCGAACGGACCGATGGCGAACCGGCGCCGGGCGGCATCGGTGATCGCAAGGGGGTGGGTGAAAGTCGTAGTGTGAAGCCGGCCCCACGACCAGTCCGTGTCCGCCGGACCGGCTCGCATGCGAAGCTCGTCGACGGCCGTAGTCAACGCGCGGCCGAGGAGCGCATCGCGCGCCTGCAACACGTCGCCATCAAACCAGCGGCGGGACGGATCGGTCAGGCCCGGCACGAGAAGGTCGCCAGCGCGCGCGATAAGTTCGGCGGCAAGGTCTGACTCGAGCCGCTGCTCCGCCAGCATCCGCCGAGCCGTCCGCTCCCACGTGACGTAGATCGCCGCAGCCGCGGAGTCGGCAGTGACCTTCCGATCCCAGGCCAGTAGCAACCGCTGCGCCCGCCGGACATCCTCCCGATCGACCCGAACACGCGCGATGAGGGGGACGAGCCGTTCGGCATTCCAGGCAACGACGTCATGCTGGAGGTCCTTGAAATCGCCGAGCGTGAACGTCCGTCTTGATCCGAGCACGTCGCGAAGCCGTCCGGTTCGGGC
Source organism: Vicinamibacteria bacterium (assembly GCA_041484265.1). Taxonomy (GTDB): domain Bacteria; phylum Acidobacteriota; class Vicinamibacteria; order Vicinamibacterales; family CAVVIG01; genus 2-12-FULL-65-11. Next base: position 9,870 of record JBGPHH010000116.1, on the reverse strand, counting down.
CGGATTGCCGTTTGCCGACGCGAGATAGCCTTCGGCCGGACGAACCTCGTGCGGCAGCTCGTCGAGCGAGCGCCATCCCTTCCACTCGAACGCTCCGGTCCAGCCGGGAGCAGGCAGCGTCCCGCTCCAGCCGCTGCGAACGGGAACTCGCGCAGCGACTTGCGAGCCGATGCTGCCGTCACGGTCGGCGTACACGAATTCGGCGGCTGGCGCCTTCCAGCGACCAAGCGCCTCGCGGAATTCGACAGCCGATGTCGCGCGGTCGAGCGCGAGACCAGCCAGTTCGCCCGCCGTGCCTGGCTCTGCGCCGCTCCACCGGACGGTGAAGGCGAGGTTCTTCTCGCTGTCCACCGCGAAGATCACGCCGTGCGGCGTGTATTCACGGTCAATCGTGATCGGCTCTTTGCGGCCCTTGAGCCACAGGGGCTCCATGACCACGGTGGTGTTTGTCCACTGACCGCGATCCTCCACCTGATGACGGTTCGCCGGATTGAGGCGCTCGACGTACACGTCCTGAACGTCGGCCCGGAACGACGTCATTCCCCAGGCCACGCGATCGTTATGGCCGATGACGACCCCCGGCAGCCAGGGGGCCGTGGCGCCGATGACGTTCCAGCCGGGCGCGGTGAGATGGACCAGGTAGCGAAGCGATGGATTTGCGAGCGCCCGATGCGGATCGGCGGCGAGGAGCGCTGCGCCCGTTGCTGAACGGCTGGCCGACACAGTCCAGGCGTTGCTGCCAAGGTCCGGCTGAAGCCGGACACTACGATCGAGGTCCCCACGACTCACGGGCGCCTCGAGACCGATGAAGAACGGCGCCGTTCCGACTCCGCGCAGCGCGTCACCGACCGCGTCGGTCACCACCGCGGGATCGAGACCCGCTGGCATCGCGCCCATGGTCTCGGGCGGCAGCAGCGCGGCGGCCCGGGTCGCTCCCAGCGAGGCGACCAGACGCGCCCGAAACACCTCCGAAAGCGCTTCGTCTGACGACGTAAAGGCGTCGGTCCGATTCAGCAAGTCCTCGGGGCGCCAGAAGTCCGGGCGCCATCCTGCCAGCGTGAACTCCTGCGACGGGCGCTCGCGCGCCACGGCGACCCAGGCGTTGATCCCGCGGACAAAGGCCGTGGCAATCGCTCGGGCGTCCGGACCGTAGCTGGCCCACTCGGCTTCAAGGTCGCCCCGATACTGCATTCGGCGCGTCGCGGCGTCGCGACCGACGAAGTTCACGCCGAAGACTTCTGAGAGCCGGCCCTGGACGGATCGGCGCCACAGATCCATCTGAAACAGCCGGTCTCCAGCCTGGATGAACCCCTGCGCAAAGAACAGATCATCTGCCGTGCTCGCAGAAATGTGGGGCACGCCGAAGCGGTCGCGTACCACGCGCACGGGCGCCGACAGCCCATCGACCGCCACGGTCCCCGAAAGCGGCGGCGCCGCTGGCGGAGGCGGCGGCGCCGGCTCTTCGCGTCGACAGGCCACAAGGGCCACCGAGACATAGAGAGTGGCGGCAAGTACACTACATCGCATGGCGATCAAGGATGGACTGCTGGCGGAATACGATCACGAGATGGGCACGACGCGCAAGTTGCTCGAGCGGATTCCGGAAGACAAGTTGTCCTGGAAGCCGCACGATAGATCGAGGACGCTCGGCGAATTGTCGATCCATTTGAGTGGGCTCCCCCAATGGGGCGGCACGATTCTGAACGACTCGTCGTTCGATCTCGCCAACGGGCCGCCCAATGCCACGGCGCACATGTCGCGCACGGCCGTCCTCGACCAGTTCGACACGGCCGTCAAGAACACGCGCGCGTCGATGGACAAGAGCGATGCAGAGTACGCCGCGCGTTGGTCGCTCAAGCGCGGCGGGCAGGAGATGTTCTCGATGCCCCGCGTGGCGGCGTTTCGCAGCTTCATTCTCAACCACATGATCCATCATCGTGGCCAGCTCAGCGTGTACCTCCGCCTGACGAACGTCCCAGTGCCGGCGATTTACGGCCCGTCGGCCGACGAAGGATAACGTACCATCCCAACCTTTCTCCCAAGGCCCTCGCTCGCCAGCGGCCACACGATGACGATCTACAGCTGGGGAAACCCGCGCTACTTTCCCCGGCTGCCGGCGCCGACGCGGCGTTACTTCGACGTCGACCGGGAATCACGGGTCGTCGCGGAATGTCACTGGCAGGCACGCCCCCAGGAGTCTGCCACCGTCGTCGCGTTGCACGGATTGAACGGTTCGAGCGACGCGCACTATATGAAAGGACTCGCGGCCAAGGCCTTCGCGCGCGGGCTCAACGTCGTGCGTCTCAATCAACGCAATTGCGGCGACACCGAGCATCTATCGGTCGGACTGTTCCACTCCGGGCTGACCGCCGACGTCGCCCACGTTGTTCATGAATTGATCGAGGTCGATAGACTGCCGGCGATCGCCGTGGCCGGCTACTCCCTTGGCGGCAACCTCGCGCTCAAGCTCGCGGGTGAGTACGGCGGCAACCAGCCGCCGGCCTTTCGAGCGATCGCGGCCGTGTCGCCGATCATCGAGATCTCACAGTGTGTCCACGCCCTTGAGCGGCCAGCCAATGTCCTCTATCAGTGGAATTTCGTCAGAGATCTCCGGCGCCGCATGCGACGGAAGGAGCGTCTCCGACCGGGAGTGTTCGACCTGGCCAAGCTGGGGGCTATCAGGACCGTCCGGGAATTCGATGAGACCTACACAGCCCCGTACTTCGGCTTTCGAGGCGCCGAAGACTATTACCATCGCGCGAGCGCCATGCGCGTTATCGATCGCGTTCGGCTGCCGACGCTCGTCATCACGGCCGAAGACGATCCGTTCGTCCCTCCAGAGCCGTTTGGCGATCCGCGCGTCACCGGCAACGCGCACATCGACCTGCGCCTCTGCGAACACGGCGGCCACTGCGGGTTCGTGGGCCCTTCGGCGGCGGAGAACGATGGATATTGGGCGGAGAATCAGGTCGTCGACTTCGTCATGTCCGCTGCAGACGTTCCATGAGCATCTTCGCGAGTTCCGGACCCTTCCCTTCGTCCTCGTGCTTGAAGTACACGAACACGTCACGGCTTGCGGCAGTCTCGCGCGCGATCGTGTCGGCCCAGCGCGTGATATCCGCTGCTGTATAGCCCTCGTCTCGCAATCTGAAATACGCATAGTCTGCCGTCATCCTGACCGGCGTGGACATCTTCTCGCTGTCGGCCACGCACAACGCGAGGTTGCGGCGGGCCAGCCGCTCGTACACGTCGTCGCCCAGCCACGACGCATGCCTGAACTCGAAGGCGGCGCGAACGCCAACAGGCAGCCCGACGAGAAACGCGTCGAAGATCGCCAGGTCCTTCTTAAAGAACGGCGGCAGCTGAAAGAGCAGGGTCCCAAGCTTGTCGCCGAGCGTGCTGGCCACCTGACAGAACGTGCTGACGAGCGGTGCGCAGTCCTTCAGCCGACTATCGTGAGTGATCCGTCGCGGCGCCTTGAGTGTGAGCTTGAAGGGCGACGGCGTCTGGCTGGCCCAGTTGCCGACGAGCTTCTCGGTTGGCATCCGGTAAAAGGTGTAGTTGATCTCAACGGTCGGGAACCGGGCCGAGTAGTACGGCAGCATCTTGGCCGCCGGTAGATCGGCAGGATAAAAACTGCCTTTCCATTCGGGATAGTTGTAGCCGGAGGTGCCGATCCAGATCATGACCGCTGACTGTAAACTATCTTCATGCGCGCCGGCGCCATTTTTACTCTTTGTCTCTCTCTCGCCATCGCCGGCTGCAGATCGTCGTCGACCGATCGCACTTATGCGCTTCAAGGCCAGGTGCTCTCCATCGCTTCGGATCATCAGCAGGCCGTCATCAAACACGGAGAGATCAAAGGCCTCATGCCCGGGATGACGATGCCTTACAAGGTCAAGGAACAGCGGTGGCTCGACAACATCGCGCCGGGCGACTTAGTCGAGGCGACGCTTGTCGTGGCGTCAAACGATGCCTATCTGACCAGCGTCAAGAAGGTTGGCCAGGCGCCGCTCGAGAAACCGCCGGCCGAGGCCCAGGCGCCACCCGCTTCGTCCGGTTTCGAGCTCCTCAAGCCCGGCGAGGCGGTTCCGAATGGGAAGTTTGTGGACCAGAACGGCCGCACGCGTACGTTTGGTTCGTTCAAGGGCTCGACGGTGGTCATTACGTTCATTTACACGCTGTGCCCGTTGCCGGATTTTTGCCCGCTCATGGATCGCCACTTCGTGTCAATTCAGCAAGCAATCAAGAACGCTCCAGCGCTGAAGAAGGTCCACCTTGTGAGCGTCAGCTTCGATCCGTCAACCGATACGCCGCCCGTGCTGAAGAAACACGCTCGCGAGCTGAAAGCGGACGAGACCCGCTGGACGCTCCTGACCGGCGACCGCGATGACATCGATCGGTTCGCGGCAAGGTTTGGGCTGTCGGTGTCGCGAGCGCAAAACGACGAGCGCAACATCACTCACAACTTACGGACCGCCATCGTCGATGCCGAAGGCAAGCTCGTCAAGGTGTACATCGGCAACGAATGGACGCCCGACCAGGTCGTGACCGACCTGAAGACCGTTGCACAAACCGGACACTAGGGATTTTCTGCCGAAGGAGCGGCGACTGGTGGAACGCCTGCGGACACCGCTCGCCGTCCAGCGGTTCCTCAACCGCCTGCCCTACAACGTCGAACCGGGCGGGCGCGCCACTCAGCGCAGCTTCCGCGGCGTCGTTCGTCATGGATGCGCGCACTGCCTGGAAGCGGCGCTCTTCGCCGCGGTCGTGCTCGAGCAGCACGGCTATCCGCCGTTCGTACTGAGCTTCGAGTCGATCGACGAACTCGACCACGTCATCTTCGCGTACCGGCAGCGCGGCCGATGGGGATCGGTGGCGCGCTCACGCGATCCTGGGCTGCATGGCCGCAGACCCGTCTTCGCCACGCCGCGCGCACTGGCGCTCAGCTACTTCGATCCATACGTCGACTTGACCGGACGGGTTACTGGATACGCACTGGTCGATCTCAGGCGACAGATGGGCGCGTACGAGTGGCGACTGGCTGAGACCAACATCTGGAAGGTCGAGCGGGTCCTGCTCGACTACGCGCATCGACCGATCACGTCCTCCGATCGGCGGGTCGACAGGCTGCGCGCGCGGTACCGTGCATTCAAGAAGCAGTTCCCGCACCGAAAGCCGCTCTTCTACCGCGGCCGCGAGCGGTGGACCGAACTACCAACAGAATTTGGTAATTGAGTAATCTGGTGATTGGATCATTTACCCGATCACCAAGTTACCCAATTACCAAATGCACTAATCGAGATCGAAGTCCCTGGTGGGCTTGGTGATCGGCTCTTTGTGCGCCTGGCGCAGAGCCTCCTCGAACCGCCGCGAGAGTGCATCGCCGCGGGTCTTCTCCGAGTTGACCGACTGCTCGAAGGCCGCCTCGCGCCTCGCGGCTTCTTCGGCGAGGATCCGGTGCGCGTCGCCGAGCTCGGGCTTGTTGCCGCGCTCGAGTTCCTTATGCGAAACCACGCGCCCGAGATTGCTGTCGATGACGAGCGCCGCCTGGCAACAAGGGCACGTGACCTCGATTTCGGACCGCAGCTTTGCCATGATCGTTTCCCCCTTCGCGCAACCGCGCGACGCCGGACTATCATAGCCCGAGTGACTCACGGTCAGGCGTCGAGGCTCCGGATCGCCACGTACAACGTCCATCGCTGTCGCGGCATGGACGGGCGTACGCGTCCAGATCGCATCGCCTCGGTGCTTCGCCGCATCGACGCAGATGTCGTCGCCCTCCAGGAGGTGGTTGGCGCCGGACCGCGCGGCGGCGGCCACGCTGAGGCCATCGGCGCCGCGCTCGGCATGGGATGGGTCATGACGCCCGCGCGCCTCTTCCGCGACCATCAGTATGGCAACGCCCTGCTCAGCCGCTTTCCCATCACCGAACACGTCGGGCACGATCTGTCGTGGAAGACGTGCGAGCCACGCCGGCTGCAGCGCGCTGACGTCGCCGTGAACGGCTGGACCCTTCACATCTACAACGTGCACTTGGGCACGGCGATTCTCGAGCGGCGTCATCAGGCCGAGCGGCTTGCGACCATCGTCACGGATCGACACGTGGCCGGACCCAAGCTCGTGCTGGGCGACTTCAATGAGTGGATGCGCGGGTTAGCGACGACGCTCTTGACCGCGCGCCTTAACAGCGTTGATCTGGAAAACTACCTGCCGCGCCGGCGGACCTATCCGGGTCTTTTCCCAGTGCTGCACCTGGATCACATCTACTATGCGGGGAGGGTGGAGATCATTGGCGTCGAACTGCCACGCACGGCGCTGGCGCTCGTGGCCTCAGACCATCTGCCGCTCGTGGCAGACATCAAGGTCGGCTAGCTTTCTTCTTCGAACTCGCCTTCTTCGGGTGGGCCCAGTCGCGTCGAGGGGCGCAAGGCCTCTCGGTAATCGAAGAGCGGGAGGTCCCGCACGTGTTGCGACACCAGACAGGCCGGAGATTTTTCCTCGACCACGACCGTGACGGGGCTACCCTCGACGCCTTCTCGGAAGGTGATGCGGCAGCCGCAGGCGAGACGAGCGTGCGTGAATCCCTTCACCATCGCTCCGAATCATACTACACGTCCTACAGGACCGCTCGAACCTCGAGGAGCGCCTTGATCTGGTTCTCGAACACGGGTTTACTGGCCATGCCGGTGTGCTTCGCGCAAATCTTCCCGTCGCGCGAGATCACCGCCGTCACGGGGATGCCCCACATCGGACCGTACGCGTCTTGCACATCGTCGTGCCCGAGCCCGAGCAGCACAGGATAGTTCATCTTGAACTGGGCCACGTACGGCTGCAGCTTGTCGACCGTGTCGTCAACCGACACGCCGATCACCTGAAGGCCCTGCGACGCGTACTTCTTCTCGAACTCGACGAACCAGGGAATCTCGACTTTGCATGGAATGCACCACGTCGCCCAGAAGTCGAGCAGGATCACTTTTCCCTTGAAGTCAGACAACCTGACGTTCTTCCCGCTCATGTCTTTCATCGTGAAATTGAGGTTCGCCGCCTTCGCATTCGCGGGACAGGCACTGCCCGCCGCCGACTGCGTCGACGAGGACGCCGCGGCGGCCTCTGGGAACGGCGACGGGAGCCCGGTGCTGAGCGTCAGCAGCGAGAGCGCCAGCGCTGCCACTGTTGCCACTGCCCATCGAACGCGCATACGGTCCTATCTTATCGCAAGCTCAATGAAACGCGGCTCTGGCGAGCGACGTCATCCGCCGGATTTCGACAGGCGATTCCCGGGCCACTAAGACAAACGTCCGATCACCCACCGACCAAATCGCCGCCTCGTGGCCCAGAACCTCCAGCAGCTCTTCGTGACGCACGGTCCCTGGCAACATGAAGACCGAGACCGGCTGTCCCTGGTAGCGGTACATGATGTGGGCAATCTTACCCTCGGCATACAGGCACCGCCGCGCGCCGACGAGCTCCAGTCCAGCACTTTCAAGCTCGACGGGCACGTGCATATGCCAGCCGAAGCCGGCCATCATCGCGCTCTCGACGGCGGGTGGCGCTTCATGAGTGCCCATCAGGTCGTTAATGGCAAAACACTTGACGTGATCGGCGGTAAGCTCAGCCGCCAAGACAGTTGTCGAATGGTCCGTGGCCTCGTACAGAACCGCGCCACTGGCGATGACCACGAGGCTGGCGGCGAGCGCCACGGGAACGAGCCTCGCGCGCGATATTGTCCAGCGGGTCCGCCGGCGCGCGTGAGACACGTCGTTGCTCGGCGCGTATGCGCTCGCCAGATCGGCGCACCGGCGGTGCAGCGATGCCGGCGCACCGTCGGCCGTCAACCGAGACTTGTTGACCTGAACCAGTCCGCGAACCGCCTGCTCCACCGCGATGCGCGCGTTGCACGGCGGGCAGACCTGCAAATGCCGATCGACGGCCTCTCGATCGGCGATGGGGAGCTCGCCGTCGACATAGGACGTCACGAGCGGATCGATGGACGTACAGTCAGTAGGCATTACTTATCTGCTCACTGCGGCCACGTGTTTCGGTTGCAGTTGATCGAACAACAGGCGCCGGCCGCGTGAGATGCGCGACATGACGGTGCCAATCGGAACTGCGACCATCTCGGCGATCTCCGCGTACGAAAATTCCTCGACGTCGCGCAACCAGACGGCCTGGCGGAACGCGTCTGGCAGCGACGCAATCGCCGCCTCGAGTTCCGGCGTGAGCGTGCTGTCGATCAGCAATGTCTCGGGCGTTTCCGGCCGGCTCGCGGTCCACCCCGGTACGAGATCGTCGGCGGCGCGCTCGACGATCTCGCTGTCGACCGTCACCTGATCCCGCGCGCGGTCGCGGACGCGGTTCCTCGCAGTGTTGTGAAGGATCGTGAACAGCCACGCCCTCAGGTTCGTCCCCGGCTCGAACCGATCGGCTGCACGAAAGGCTTTCAAATACGTTTCCTGGACGAGATCGTCCGCATCGGCTGGATGCCGGGTCAGTCGCAACGCGGTCCGGTACAGACTGTCGAGATATCTGAGCGCGTCGGGTTCCGGCGTGTTGTCGGCATCATAGACTGCGATGACCTCCGAGCGGACGCTCTGTATGCCAAGATTCAAGGCCCGTGATTTTCCCTTCCCTCCCTTTCCACGGGGGACGTCAAGAAGCTCAACCCTGCGGTCGACGGCCGCAAATCGCTCGATGATTTCCTTCGTTGTGTCGGTCGAGCCGTCGTTGATCACGACGATGTGAAGCCTGTCTTTTGGGTAGTCAAGATTCAGCATGGATTCCAGTGTCCGCCCGATCACCTTCTCTTCGTTGTGTGCCGGGATGAGAATGGAACATGAGGGAAAGTCGAATTCCATTCCGTCAACCTTTACCTTTTCCCTCAACGACTTGATATAGTTCACGTATCCGAACACGGTGAGCACGAACTGATAGGCGATCATAAACCAAATCAGTATGACGGCGACGACGAACAGAAAGCTGAGATCGAGCTCAAGGACAGTCATGAAGGGTTGTCACTTTCTCTCATATGCCGTGCGGCGCCTGACCACCACAAGGACGATATACATGCCGAACAACGATGTGACTGCGAGAGCCCCGAACATCGCAATGGCCGTGGTCGACCAAAAGCTCGTGATATTGACGCCGTATGAAAACGGATCGCCGGTAACGATTTCCACATGATGTTTTCCCGGAGGGAGAACAACGCTGTAGCAATCATTCCCTTTCACAGCTGTGAACTGATACGGGTGGCCGTCCATCGATATGGCCGTTGGTTCCCTGTTGAAGGCGGCGAGTGTCTTCCAGTCAGATGTATAGTCGAAAATGACGTTCCGCATTTCATAGACGACGGAGAGCAGGTTCCCCGTGATCGACATGATGCGCGGCTGGAGCTGGTGGGCAGAGAGGCTGCTTGAGGCATTCGGGCTGAAGGAAACAATGTGCTCACCCGAGGGGATGACAAACTGATTTTCGCGAACCGGCGACAGCAGGAGGTCATCCACACGGACTTCTGAAATCCCCCGGGGAAGTCTCAGGACAAAGGATTACGGTGAACTCACTTGATATCCCGCTGGGATGTTATGGTACCGTACCTCACTTGCGAGCGCGTAGGGGAAGAATATCAGGTCCTGGGGATTGACACTTGATTCCGCATAGATCGTCTGTTGCGGAGCACCCAGGGATGCGGCCTTCACCAGATGGAAACTCTCGGTTCCCGTCTGAATCAGCGTCGGGAATGGCGTTACAACGTTTGATTTCCGGAAGGCGAGAATATTCAGATCGAGAATGAGTTTGTTCCTGTCTCCCAGCAACTCTGCATAGCTCTTGCCAATCTCAATATACCGCGCGGGATTTGTCGACCAGAGCCGT
>JBGPHH010000115.1:0-12047 GCA_041484265.1 Vicinamibacteria bacterium | reverse complement strand
ATTTGGGACGCGTCCGCACGCTCGAATTGCACGAGGCCGCCCGCGTGCTCGGGATCGCTGACGTACTGGTCTTTGATTACCCCGATGGAAATCTGCGATGGGCTGACGTGCCGGAACTCCAAGCCGACATCGTCTCGACGCTGCGGCGTTTCAAGCCCGACGCGGTGATCACGTTCGACGAGGATGGCCTGTACTGGCACCTCGACCATATCGGCGTCCACGAGCGAACCTCCACGGCTGTGCAGTCGCTCGGTGCTGATGCGCCGCCGCTCTACTACGTCACGATGCCGAAAGGCGTGATGCGGCAGCTCGTCGACACCGCGATCGGCCGCGGCTGGACCCCGGCCGATGCGAAGATTTGGGGCATCACACCCGACGCGTTCGGCCTCGAGACAGAGCCGCACACGCTGAAGCTCGACGTCAGGGACTGGGTGCCCCGGAAGCTCGCCGCTCTCCGCTGCCACCGCACTCAGATGGGCCAGAACAACCCCTTCGCGTGGATCGATGAGGCTGACGCCAGACGGCTGCTGGGCATCGAGCAGTTTCGGCGCGCGCAGCCCCATACCGGCACCTCGATCCTCGAAGCCCTCGGCGAACCGGTCCTCGGATCTCGCGATCTGCGAATCTGATCTAAATTTCCATGCACCTCTCTCTCCTCGAGATTCTCAGATGTCCCTATTGCGGCGGCAGGCTCGAGCTCGTCACATCGACGTTTCTCCGCCGGGATGGAGATGAGATTCACGATGCCGTCCTGGGCTGCCACTGCTGCACGTTCCCGATCGTCGCCGGCATTCCCGTGATGCACCTCGCTGGAGCGGCAAAGAGCGCGTACGCGCATGTCGATGCCGGTCATCCAGATCTGGCCCGGCGGGCCATGTTCAACATCGAAGATGACGCGGCCGCGACCAAGCTTGACGCGATCGTCTCGTCCGATACGGCAACCTATCAGGACATCGTCGAGGCGCTGGGCCTGAATCTCGAAGGCGGATATTTCTTCTATCGCTTTTCGGATCCGACCTACCTCGTCGCGCACGCGTTAGTGCGGGCCGTCGCCGGCACGGTTCTTCGCGGCGGCGGACGAGCCATTGACATCTGCGGAGGTTCGGGCCATCTGACGCGGGCGCTCATGGATGTGTCGTCGCCGGCACCGGTGCTCGCCGACCTGTACTTCTCGAAGATCTGGCTCGCGCGCCGCTTCATCGCACCGGGCTGCGAGGCCGTGTGCTGCGACCTCAACGGGCCTCTGCCTTTCGTCCGGGGCGCGTTTCGCTACGCGATGTGCACCGACGCCTTCATGTTCATCTGGCAGAAACGTCAGGCAGTCCAGGAAATGTTGCGTCTCGTCGACGACCGCAAGGGGGGCGGCACCGTCGTCATCAGTCACGCCCATAACCAGCTCGTCTGGAGCCCATCGCATGGACAGCCCCTCCCTCCGGAGGGATACCGCGACCTGTTCGAGACTATCGAGCCGAGGCTGTTCGGTGAAGCGGGGCTTTTCGCCGACGTCCTAGCTGGCGGCCCACTCGATCTCGCGCGAGTGGATCCACCCGACACCCTCGATCGCGATCCAGCGCTGGTCTGCCTCGCCACGCAAGACCTCTCGGTGTTCCGGGCGCACGCACTCGACCCGTCACCCGGCCTGCCAGGCGAATTCCGCCTCAATCCGCTCTATCATGCCGAGCCGGTCGGCGACCGCCTGCGGCTGCGCTTGAGATTCCCCTCAGAGGACTACGAAGACGAGTTCGGCGCCTGCCGCCAGTACCTGCCCGACGAGGTCATGGCGGACGCAGCGGCCATGGCCTCTGTCGGCACCGGCCCTCTACCGCCTGCGATGGCCGACCTCGTCAAGCGACGCGTCATCCTGGACCTCCCCAAACGGTATTACTGAGATGTGAGGATCTGAGGATGTCAGGATTGCCAGATTCTCACATCCTCAGATTCCAGTTACAGTACGATCCGTAACCATTATAGGATTAGCTGTAATGCAGAATCCTTTCGTCTACGGCGAAGTGGTGCCGCTGTCGGCATTTGCCGATCGTGTGGCCGAGCTCGATCGATTGGTCGCCGACCTGGCGGCCGGCCAGAAGATCTTCCTGATCTCGCCGAGACGCTACGGCAAATCCTCGCTGATTCGGCGCGCGCTCGCCGCCATGGCCAAACAGGGCGCCCTCACCGTCGAGGTCACGGTCAGCAGTTACAGCTCGTACGTGGCCTTTCTCGAGGGTTACGCGCGCGCGATTGTCTCGGCGGAAACCCGATGGGATCGCGCGCGCACGTGGCTCCGCGAAGTCATCCGATCCGCGAGGGCCGAAGTGCACTACTCGCCGGATGCCTCGCCCCTTGGCGCCATCAGCGTGTCGTTTCCCAACGTCCGATCGGATCGGGACCAATCGAGACTCGCGCAAGAGGTGTTCGCGTTGCCGGCACGCCTCGCCGAAGCGCGACGCCGCAAGGTCGTCGTCGCGCTCGACGAGTTTCAGGGAATCGCCGAATTCAACGGCGGCTCGATCGAGCACGCCATGCGCGCAGCGGTCCAGCACCAGCGGGAGGTCGGCTATGTGTTTGCCGGCTCCGAACCAAGCCTGATGGAGCGGATGCTTGGACCGAAGCGGCCGTTCTATAGAGCCGGACCCGTGATTCGGCTCGACAAGATCCCAGCGGATGAATTTGCCGCCTTCATCGATACGCGATTCGCACGATCCGGGATGCGCGCTGAGTCGGCCCTCGGCGCCGCCATTGTCGAGCTCGCCGGCAATCTGCCGTATGACGTGCAGCGTCTGGCACACGAGACGTGGGACGAAGTCCGCGCCGGTGGCCGACGGCGGGCCACGCTCGATGACCTGCATCAGGCGCTGCGGCGCCTGCTGACCGAGCAACAGATGATGTTCGAAGCGCTGTGGCAGCGGCTCAAGGCGGCTCAACGGAGCGTCTTGCGTGCCGTCGTGCTCGAGGAGGGACGCGGGCTGCTGTCGGCCGAGGTGCGGGACCGCCATCGGCTTGGCGGCGCGTCAACCGTCCAGTACGCACTCGGGGCCCTCGTCCGAGACGACCTGATCGGCCGCGACGGCGACCGCTACGTCGTCGTCGACTCCCTGCTCCGCGAATGGGTCGCGCGGCGAACGTTCTGAGAGGCATCGGCTGGCGCCGACCGGGAGAGTCCGGACGCAATATCCAGCCGCGCCTGACGACGGAGCCGTCCCATCTCGACGCGACTCCGCGCGACCGGCACAATCGGGGCATGGACCGTGACGGTCAGCGGACTTGGCCGCAACACACGACCACTCATGGGCAGTAGCGTGCCCGTGCCCTCGAGTGTAATCGGCACAATCGGCCGTCCGGCTTCAACGGCCGCCCGAAACGCACCAAGTCGAAAGGGCAGAATGTCGGGTGAAGGACTGGCCATGCCCTCGGGAAATACAAACAACGACCCTCCGCGCTGCAGCGTTTCGGTCATCGCTCGCGCGCAGGCCAAACGCGCGGCGCGGTCGCCGCGGTCAACGGTCAGGTGTCCCGCCTTCCGGATCGCGGTCCCGACGACAGGCCAGGTGAGCACCCCGTGGTAGGCGACGAAATGAAATTCCATGGGAAGGGCGGCCATCAGGACGACCGCGTCGACATAGCTGCGGTGGTTCGAGACCAACACCGCCGGCAGGCTCCCGTCGAGATGCTCGAGGCCTGATACCCGGAGCGGGCAGAGGCTGACGCGGATAATGAATCGCGACCATTGCCTGACCAGCCGGTCCGCCCGCCGCCCGGCCGGCATCACGAGCAGCGCGACCCACAGCGGAGCGAGCGTCAGCACCAGCGCGATGCTGAGATACACGGTGAACAGAAGGGCGACGATGGTAGACACCGCTCGCCATCATACGCCGCCCTCACCGTGTAGGATGGGGGGATGCCGATCGCAGGATCCGAATGAAGATGATCATCGCCGGCGGGACCGGCTTTCTCGGCCGGACGCTCGCCAATAGGCTCGTCGCCGAGGGGCATGAGGTCGTCATCCTCACGCGTGGATCCGCGCGAGCGGGCGGCGTGGCTCGCGCGCGGCTGGTGACGTGGACGCCGGACGGCGGGGCCGGCTCGTGGGCGGCCGAGATCGACGGCGCGGACGCCGTCATCAACCTCGCCGGCGAATCGATTGCCGGCCGCCGCTGGTCATCGCCTCAGAAGCAGCGCATCCTCGACTCCCGTCTCGGTGCGACCCGCAGCCTGATCGAGGGAATCCGACGCGCGGCGGCTCCACCACCGGTATTGGTCAGCGCATCGGCGGTTGGCTACTACGGCCCGCATGCCGACGAGATCGTGACCGAGGCCACGCCGGCCGGCTCAGATTTCCTTGCGGGTGTCTGCGTGAAGTGGGAGGCCGAGGCCAGCCAGGTCGGTGCCTCGACGCGCCTCGTGTGCCTCCGGACAGGATTGGTGCTCGACAAGACCGGCGGCGCCCTCCCACAGATGCTGTTGCCGTTCAGATTCGGCGTTGGCGGTCCAGTGGGATCGGGACATCAGTACTGGCCGTGGATTCACTACGATGATTGGCTCGCGCTCGTGATCTGGATCATCGAGACGCCGTCGACGAGCGGTCCCCTGAACGCCACAGCGCCCGTCCCGGTGTCAAACGCCGACTTTGCGCGGGCGGTCGGTCGCGCGCTCAGTCGTCCGGCGCTTCTGCCCACGCCGGCCTTTGCCCTGCGACTGTTGCTTGGTGAGATGGCAGACGCGCTCATCTTGTCGGGCCAGCGGGCACTGCCGGCGAAGGCCGAGCGGCTGGGCTTTCTGTTCAGGTATCCGCGCGTCGATGATGCGATGCGCGCAATCTTCAGGGACTGACCGCTAGATCGTGAAGGCCGCCAGCCCGATCAAGACGAGACCAAGCGCGATGAACCACGGGACGAGCGCACCCACGATACCTGCGCTCGGACGCTCGCTGCCGCTCGGTTCGCTGACCTGCGCGAGCGACTCGGCGACTCGTGCCTGTCCGCTGTAGGACAGCACGAGCGCGGCAAGGATCACGATCCAGCCGCCAATCAGCATAAAGCGCGTACCAGGCCGCAGGGCCGCGAAGAGCGTGCTGACGACCTGGCCGAAGAATACGAGCGTGCCGATCAGGCTGAAAGCCGCGACTCCTGCCATCAGCCGCAGCCGGCCGATCTCGCGATCGCCAGCCTGTCGGAGCCGCTCGAGTTTCAGCGCACGCTCGGCGCGCTGGCGCTCGACCTCCATCCGCTCGCGTTCGAATTCCATCCGCCTCTGCTCTCGCTCCTTGAACCAGTCACCACGAGGGAACCCTCCCGTCCTCGCGCCCTCTTCTCGCACATTCGCCCGTCCGGCGCCGGCACGCGCAAGGTCGATGGCATAGATGACCACGTTGAAGAGGCGAAGCCAGGGGATAGGCATAAGGGCGACTCTATTTTGGACCGAGCCATGCATCGCGAAATGACTTCTGCGCGGGCGTCAGCACGCCACCGGCGGCCTCGACCGGCACGACCTCCCGGCGGGGATCGTCACCAAGGATCATGCTCGCCGTTTTCGGCGAACCACCACGGTCGATGAAGACGATCTCGACGCGGTCGCCGGGTTTGTGGCGTCTCAACACAGCGTTCACGTCGTCGATCGACCGGATCCGGTCGCCGCCCAGTTGCTGAATCTCATCGTCCTGGTCGACGCCGGTGCTGTAGATGGGCCATGTCGGCGCGACGAGCGTCGCCACGCGCGCGTTTCCGTTTCGTGTATCGAGCCGCAAATCGCCCAGCCACGCGGCGCCAGCCCTGGCCGGGCGCAGGACGAATCCCGCACGTCCAAGCAGCCGCGCATAGTCTGCCACATCGTCTCCCTGAACGTAGCGGGCAAAAAAATCGCGCGCGAATACCGGATCGCCGTCGACCTCGGCAAGGGTCGCTTCGGCATCCGCCATCGTGTAAGGCCGATCGACGTAGCCTTGGCGCGCGCCGCCGGGTTTACCGTAGCGGCGCCACATGGCGCGCATGAAATCATCCAGGCTCGTCTGACCGTTGGATCGCTCGCGCAGCGTGAGATCCAGGGCGAGAGCGATCGCGCCACCAAGCGGATAGTAGGACGTGACGGTGATCGACCAGTTCGTCCTGTCGATAGGCCGGCCACCGTCGGTAAAGGGCGCCATCCGGCTCATTTCCTCCGCCGACCGCACGAGCCGGCCCGGGCCGGTCGAGGCGGCCTCTACCAGGTCCGTGAACGTTCGAGCCGTGGATCCGATGTCGAAGAGACCGGCGCGCTGAAGTGCGACCGGGCCGTAGTACTGCGTGAAGCCTTCAGCCAGCCACAACAGACCAGAGGTGTTGGCGCTGTCCAGATCGAACGGCTCGAGATCGCGCGGACGGATGCGTTCGACGTTCCAGGCGTGGAAAAATTCGTGGGCGACGGTGTCGAGCAGCTCACCGCGCGCGCGCGCGATTGAGCCCGCCGACGTCATCACGGTGCTGTTGCGATGCTCCATGCCGTCGCCAGTCGCGTACGGCAGGTAATCGGCCAGAAACGTGTAATACCCCGGTTCGAAGTCCGGGTACTCGCCGTAGATGGCGCCCTCTTGTTTGACGATCGCTTCGACGTCTCTGACGAAGCTGTCGAGCTCGCCGTCCCCGCCGGTGTGGTGTACCGCAAACCGGAACGTCCGTGCGCCGACCGAGAACTGCCGTATGACCACCGGACCGAACTCCGCCGGGCTGTCCATCAGGTACTGCAGGTTCGGCGCCGTGAACTCGAGGGCCGTCGATCCCCGATGAAGCTGAGTGGCCACCTGCCAGCGCACACCGGTCGGCGGATTGAACACAACGGTCGCCGCCCGATCATCAAGGCCGCGCGCCCACATGATGGCCGATGGCATGTTGATGTGCGCGTGCGTCGTGTCGACGGCCAGATAGGTGCCATCGACGCGGTCGCCGTACACCTTGTACCGAACCGTCACCGTGTCGCCGTGGCCGCTCACATTCCATCCGGACGCGTCGGGGTGCGACGCCGGGAGCTCTCGGCCGTCGCCGCCAAACGCGTGCACGTCGTAGACGTTCTTCGCGAAATCATGCAAGGAGTAACGTCCCGGAGACGAGCGGCTCATCCGAAGCTCGAGGGGCGCGGTTCCAAGCTCTGGAAACGTGGCCTCCACCTGCATCCAGCGATGCTGCGGCTCGGGAAAACTGAATTGGTAGCGGATCGGTGCGGCGGCGTCGAACCGGACTTGGGCGAAGGCGCCCGCCAGCGCCATCGCGATCAATACGCGTTTCACCACGTCATCCTCGACGGTCCGGCCTTGGCCGGACCCAGTTGGTCAGTTGCGAGCGCTCTTGCTCAGCGCGGCGCCCTCGGCGAGCGGCTTGAGATACGGCCAGATGTTGTCGGCGATCACGCGAGCGCCCGCGGCGGTGGGATGGATGCGATCCCGCTGCATCATCTCCTCGTGGCCGATGACACCTGTCAGCATGAAGGGCACGAGAGGAATCTCGAACTGCTGGGCGAGGTCACCGTAGACGCGGTGAAACTGAATGCTGTAGTCCAGACCGTACAGAGGCAGCGCCTCCATGCCGCACAGCAGCACGGCGATCCCACGCGCTCGCGCGTCAGTGATGATTCGGCTGAGATTTGATTTCAGCCGATCGACGGCCACGCCGCGCAAGCCGTCGTTTGCGCCGAGTGCCACGATTAGCACACGGACATCGCCGTCGAGGACTGCCGAGACGCGGCGCACGCCGTCGGCCGACGTCGCGCCAGACCGGCCGGCGTTGATCACTTCGAACCGCAGGCCGGCCTCGTCCAATCGATCCTGCAGGACGGCCGGATACGCCTCGTCTCTCGCAATGCCGCGGCCCGATGTCAGGCTGTCACCTAAGGCCACGATGCGGGGGACCGTGTCCGGGGTTCTCAGGGTTCCCGAGGTTCCCGGGGTTCGCAAGGTTCCCGGGGTTCCCGAAGCGCCGAGCGCTGCAACGCTCAGCAACGCGACGGCGGACGCAGCAAATACCGTACGCATTCCTGATTCTCAATTCCCAGTTGTCAGTTGAGCGAGCGCCTGCTCGACAAATACGTCCGGCGGTAGCGCGCCGAGAATCTCGACTTCGTCGTTGACGACGGTCTTCGGCACGCCGGTCACCGTGTACCGTCGTACGAGATCGGGAAACTCGGTCGCCTCCACGGCGTACGCCGTGATGTGCGGGTTGGCGAACGCCATCTCGTGCGCGACGCTGACCGCTCGCGGGCAATGCGGGCACGACGGCGTGGTAAACACCTGCAGCGTCACCGCTTTGTCCACCGCTCCGATGCGCGTGAGGCTCTCGGCCGAGAGCGTCGACGCGCGGCCGCCGACGAGGAGCACGGCTTGGATGAGCGACGCGAACTCGTAGCCCGCCGGCGTGCCGAGGAATCTGATCCTCGAGTCTCGCATTTCTCCGTCTTCGTACGTGATCGCGATGGCCGGCGCACGGTCGACGCCGTACTGCTTGGCCTTCTCAGGCTCGAGGATGAGGTTGACCTCCTCGACCGTGATCTTGTCAGAGAGCGGCGGCAGTTCGTGGAGGATCTGCCGGGTCTGCAGACAGGTCTCGCAGCCGAGCGTCTGCGTGAAAAAGAGCAGCCGGACCGGCCGCGTCATCTCCGCGAACGCCTGCCGGAGCTGTTGCTGATCGGTTGCGGAGACAAGGGCCACTTGGTGATTATTGCCGGGACTAGGGGTTAGGGGCTAGGGGTCGGGAGTCAGACACGCTAAACCCTAACCCCGAACCCCGAACCCCTATTTGAACAGATCGTCAAACGCTTGCCGGGCGCTCGTGGGCCCCGGCGTGCCGGTCTGACGCTCGACCGTCGTGCGCGGCGCGAACAGCGCGCAGTCGTTCCGTGCGTCCTTCGGCGAGACGCGCACAGCGAGTGTCGTCTGGGCGCACTCGAACCGCGCGCTGGTGTCGAACGCCACGCATTGGATGCAGCTGTGAAGGTCGACGCCGCAGCGCGCGCAGCGGCCGGCGGATTCGACAGGGACCGCCAGCAGGTTGCCGCACCGCGAGCAGCGGAACACCTCGTGCGACGCCATCAGGTTTGGCGTCCGGGGACCCGCCGCGTCCTGAAGCGGGCGCCCGCCCGGCGTCCGCGCCTGCGGTTCGGCGGGCTTTTCGCCCTTCGGTGCTCGATCGCGCGGCTGGTCTTGATAGCCCCGCTGCCGGTACTTTCTGTCACTCATGATCCAAGCCCTTGCTGACAGCCAGAATTCAGATGCGCATTCATCTCCCGGTATCGTAGGACCGATACCACTATAAATAAAGGAAGGCGTCAGTTATCCTGTTTTCCAATCAATGAGAACCAAGCTGTTTCTCGCCGCTCTGATCTGCGGCGCGACCGCGGTCCTGGCACCCACCCACGCCCAGACGAGCCGCCCAGCGACCCTCGTCGGCCTCGCGGAGCTGCCGCGCGTGATCGACCCGCAGCTCTCTCCGGACGGTCAGTTCGTCACCTACCTCTTGAGTCACGTGGACTGGAAGGCGAACCGTCCCATCTTCCACTTGTGGCGGCAGGCCGTCGCTGGCGGCCGACCGGTCCAGCTCACCTCGAGCGCCAATGGCGAAGTCCCGGGCACACGCTGGTCGCCCGACGGCAAGTCGATCGCGTTCGCGCGCGATGGCCAGCTCATGCTGATCGCGGCCGAGGGCGGCGAGCCTCGCGCCCTCACGCGACACGCCACGGGCGTGTCGTCGCCCTCCTGGTCGCCGGACGGTCAGTTCATGTATTTCCTGGCGTCGGATCCTCGGACGGCCGAAGAGCGCGAACGCGACCGCTTGAGGGACGATGTGGTCGCGCTCGATGAGAACTACAAGCCGCGGCGACTGTGGAAAGTGACGGTCGTCTCCGGGGCCGAGCAGTCGCTCACTCGCGGCGATTCTTCCGTCCTGGCGTACCACGTGTCGCGCGACGGCACCCGCATCGCCCTCCAGATTGCGCCGACGCCGCTTGCAGGCGACGCCTATCGCGGCGAAATCTGGGTGATGGACGCAAATGGGGCGAATGCCAGGGCATTGACCCGCAACGATGTCGAAGAAGACGAGCCGGAGCTCTCGCCGGATAACAGTCAGGTGCTGTTTCTCGCCGACTCGAATGCCAAGCTCGAGCGGTACTACAACACGAATCTGTTTCTGGTGCCCGCCACCGGGGGCACGCCACGGGCGCTCCTTCCGGATTTTCCGTACGCGGTTGATCGTGCGACGTGGTCGCCAGACGGACGATCGATTCTCGCGTCGGTCAACATGGGTGTACACAGCGAGATCTTCCGCATCGACGTGTCGAGCCGTACGGCCAAACAGGTCACTGACGGACGACATGCCATCCCGCCGGCGCCCGCCGCAGCGTGGATGCTCGAGCCGAAGGCCGAACAGTTGGCGTTTCTCTTCGATGAGCCAACGCGCTTTGGCGACGTGTGGACGCTCTCGGTGTCGGGAACGTCCGGAAGCTCGCCGGTTCGTGTGACCGGGGTGTTCGATGCCCTCGAGCGCGACCTCGATCTCCCGCGACAGGAGAAGGTGGAGTGGAAGGGCACCGACGGCGTGACGATTGAAGGCCTGCTCTACTATCCGAGTAACTACGACGCACGCAGGCGGTATCCCCTCGTCGTCCAGCTGCACGGCGGACCGCAGGAATCGGATAAGTTCGGCGCCGGCGCCGGTTTGCGTCAGGACTACTTCCCGGTGCTGACCGCCCGGGGCTATGCCGTGTTCCGGCCGAACTACCGTGGCAGCGCCGGATACGGGAATGCGTTCTACCGGGACGTGATCGGCGGGTACTTCAAGAACATGCACCTGGACGTCCTCGCGGGCGTGGACTTTCTCATCAAGCGTGGCATCGCGGATCCCGATCGGCTCGTAGTCATGGGATGGAGTGCGGGTGGACATCTGACCAACAAGCTCATCACCGTCACCGATCGGTTCAAGGCCGCGTCTTCTGGCGCCGGCGCCGCCGATTGGACGTCGCTCTATGGGCAGTCCGATATTTCCGCCAACCGCACGATCTGGTTCGGCGGAACGCCGTGGCAGAAGAATGCCCCGATCGCGACCTTCTGGAACAACTCCCCAGTCAAGGACGCCGCCAACGTGAAGACGCCGACGCTCTTCTTCGTCGGCGAGAACGACGCGCGGGTGCCGTTGCCGCAGTCCCAGGAAATGCACCGAGCCCTCAAGACGAACGGCGTGCCCACCTATCTCTACGTGGCGCCGAGAGAAGGTCATCAGTGGACCGAGTTGCGTCATCTCATCTTCAAGGCGAACACCGAGCTCGAGTGGTTCGACAAGTACGCCCTCGGCCGCACCTACGTCTGGGAAAAGGCGCCGGGGGATGGCGACGTCCCGCCGCGGCCTCAACCCTAGATCACCGACGGACGTCCCCACACGCGAGGTGACCGTGGCCGATCGCCAGACACTCGAGGAAACGATTGCCCTGCTCGAAAAAGCGCAGGAGGTCGCCCAGATCGGCAGTTGGGTCGCCGAGCTGGACGGCAGTGATCGCCTCCTCTGGTTTCCAGAGACATACCGGATTCTCGGCATCCCGCCCGGCGAGCGCATCGGCACCTTTGAGGCCTTCCTGGCATTCGTCCACAACGACGATCGAGGCGCGGTGCGCGACGCCATCGCCGGCGCGCTTGCCGGCCGAAAGGCCTATGAGATCGAGCACCGAATCGTGCGCCATGATGGTGGCGTCCGCTGGGTCCAAGAGAAGGCCGACATCGTTCGCGGCGCGGACAATCGTCCGCTGCGCATGGTGGGCACCCTCCAGGACATTACCGAGCGTCGGGAGCTCGAAGGGCAGCTTCGGCAGTCGCAAAAGATGGAAGCGGTCGGGCGGCTGGCCGGCGGTATCGCCCACGATCTGAACAATGCCCTGACGGCCATCGCAGGCTATGCCGAATTGGCGCTCGGCGCGGTCCCGGCCGACCACGTGGCGCGCACCGACATCGAAGAGATTCGGCGCGGCGCCGAGCGCGCCGGCTCCGTCACCCGCCAGCTGCTTGCCTTCAGCCGCAAGGAACTCTTCGAGCCGCGCCTAGTCGATCT
>JBGPHH010000114.1:0-12112 GCA_041484265.1 Vicinamibacteria bacterium | reverse complement strand
TTCGTCGAGCAGCCGCCGGTGTTGCGCGGGGTCGGTGCCGGCACGCGCGAGCACTTTGATGGCGACGTCGCGCTTCAGGCGCGGGTCGCGCGCGCGATAGACCTCGCCCATCCCGCCCACGCCCAGGAGCGAGACGACTTCATAGGGACCGAGGCGACTGGGCGGCTGCGCTGCCACTTTGGACTACTTGCTGATCATCCTCAGGTTGGTAGCTGCAATCTTCATCAAGCCGTCTTTGTCCGTGGTGACGTTGCCGGTGAGCTCAACGGTGTGCGCCATGTGGGCGAGGAGTTTTTCGTTCTTCCTGGCGGCGTAGTCGCCGGTGACCGTGTAGAGCCTGCCGTCGGTCGTCACGAGCGCGACCGGGAGTCCTCCCTTCGCGCACGCCGTCGCGCAGTTCTCCATGGGGCCGCTCTGCATCGTGTGTTTCTCGCCCGTGTTCGTCTTGTCCGCTCTATAGCAGCCCTGGTCAACGAGCGTCCCTTGGACGGTCTCGACCTTGGCGAAAGCCGTCGCCCCGAGGGCCAACGCAATCGCTGTTGCGGCAAGTCCTGCAAGCATCCTCTGCATGGTCTCACTCTCCTCCGCAAAGTACCGGAGCCTTCGTCTTGCCCTTCGCGCGACAACTGTACGCCCATGTGACCGAAGGAATCAATTGTCCGCATGCCTTCGGCTACAATCATGGCCCGGCTGGTTGTTCATCATGCGTCTCGTGTTTGGTGGCTGCGTGTTCGACCCGGAACGACGCGAGTTGACGCGCCATGGCTCGGTCGTGCCCACTGGACCGAAGCTGCTGCGCCTCTTGGAGCTGTTGCTCGACACCCGGCCTCGGGCCCTCACCAAGGAAGAGATTCACCGGTCACTCTGGGCCGAGACGTTTGTCTCGGATGCGACGTTGACGAGCCTGGTCGCCGAGCTGCGCGCGGCGATCGGCGACGACGCGCGGACGCCGCACCTGATCCGGACGATTCACGGGTACGGCTATGCGTTCTGTGGCGAAGTGACTCAGGAATCGCGATCGCCAAAGGACGGACGCGATCTCAAGTGCTCCCACCGCATCATCTGCGGCGATCGCGAAATCGCGTTGTCTCGCGGCGAGCACATACTCGGCCGATCGAACGACGCGGCGGTCTTCGTCGATAGCGTCGGTGTCTCCCGTCATCATGCACGCATCACGATCGGGGATCAGGGCGCGTTGCTGGAAGATCTCGGCAGCAAGAACGGGACGATCCTGAACGGGCGCGCGATCGACGTCCCCACCGTGCTCGCCGACGGTGCGGTCATCGTGCTCGGCGCCACCGCGCTGAAGTTTCGCGTCTTTGACACGCCTGGCTCGACAGAGACAGTTTCACGACAGAGTTGATACAGTAATCGATTGTTGGTGATGTTCTGTTCTAGGTACGCCGAGCGCTGCGGCGCGAAGGCGTCTGGCGCGCGGGTGGGGCCCCGCGCAATAACCCGCGCAATACATTGATGTTGAAGCAGCTTGCGCTCATTGCCGTTGTTCTTGTCGGTCTCGTTGCGGTTCCCGCCGCCGAGAACTGGCCGCAGTGGCGCGGGCCGTCGCTGAACGGCATCAGCGCCGAGAAGAACCTTCCGGCTCGCTGGTCGAGAACCGACAACATCACTTGGAAGCTCGCCCTGCCAGCCTGGTCGGGATCGACGCCCATCGTCTGGGGCGATCGCATCTTTCTGAACGTCGCCGACGGGCGCGAGCTGTACCTCTGGTGCGTGGACCGCACGCGGGGCGTCATGCTCTGGAAGCAGCTCCTCGGCGGCGGCAACATGCAGCGCCAGAAGCACAACATGTCGTCGCCCTCGCCGGTGACCGACGGCAAGAACGTCTGGGTGATGACCGGCACCGGCATCCTCAAGGCATTTGATTTCGATGGCAAAGAGATCTGGGCGCGCGACTTCCAGAAGGATTTCGGCCGCTTCAACATGCAGTACGGATACGGTGCGTCGCCCCTGCTCTACGAAGACTCTCTGTATATTCCAGTCCTGCAGGGCTTCTTCGGCAGTGATCCGTCGTACGTGCTCCGTATCAGCAAGGCGAACGGTCGGACGATCTGGCGGGTCGAACGGCCGACCCAGGCGCGACGTGAATCACCGGACGCCTACACGACGCCCGCGCTTCTGCAGTACGGCACCAACACGGAGATCGTCGTCACGGGCGGCGACGTCGTGACTGGTCACGATCCGTCCACCGGCAGGGAACTGTGGCGGGCGAACGGCCTCAACCCCTACAACGACGGCGCCCACCGCATCGTCGCGTCTCCGGTTGTGTTCGGCGAGATGATTTTTGTGCCGTCGCGCGAGCGGCCGCTGCTCGCGCTCAAGGCGGGCGGCCGCGGCGATGTGTCACGGTCGAACCTGCTATGGACTTTCAACAATGGGCCCGACGTGCCCACGCCGGCGACCGACGGAACCTATCTCTATGTCGTGAACGACCGCGGGATCCTGTGGTGCCTTGACGCGAAGACCGGCCGCGAGCTCTACGGCCGCCAGCGCCTCCGCTCGGCGACCTACAGCGGATCGCCCGTCGTGGCCGACGGGAAGGTGTACGTGACGAATGAGGACGGGCTGACCGTGGTCTTCAAGGCTGGGCCGACATTCGAGTTGCTGGCCGAAAACGATCTCGACGACTACACGCTCAGTTCGCCGGCCATCTCGGACGGCCAAATCTTCATCCGCACGGCGAAGTTCCTGTACGCCATCGGCACCCGACGTACGTAGTGTCCGGCTTTAGCCGGACCCCTAGCCCGAGTGCGTAAAGTCCGACATCGAACCGTCGAGAGCGGGAAGCGTGTCGGCGAGGACCCGCCATCTCTTCTCGCCTGCGGGATCGTCGAGCGCCACGCCGCACAGCATCGGGCCGGACTGTCCGCCGGGCTGGATGCGGGTCCACATGCGTTTGACGGTCAGCGTCAGGCCGATCATCGGCACGTTCACCTTGAACACCGGCGGCGGCGCCGGGCGACCGTCCCGGGGTAGCGCCAACCGCAGGCCCTCGGCGCTCACGTCCAGGATATGAGCCGGCGCGCCGTTGACGAGCGCGCTAAGTGGTTTGATCGTTTTTCGCGGCGAGCGGCGGCCTGGTCTGCCGTCGAACAGTGCCATCGAGACGAGGCATGTGAGGGCGGCGCGCTCGACCGGGCGAGCGAGATACATCGCTCGCTGGTCCTCCAGACGCGTCTGGTCGGGCACGTTCAGTTCACTAATCACAATCGTTGGTATCTTTTGGTTGCGGATCCGGCGCCGGCTGACGTCATGCAGGCGGTAGCGGAACGCGAACGAGAAGTCGGCGACAAACAAGTCGTAGCTTTGGGTCTGGATCGCGTCGGCCGCACTTGCGAGCGTCGTGCATTTGACCAGCTCGAAGCCGTCGGCCGCGAGCCAGTCGGCAAGCACTTCGCATTCGGCGGGATCCGGCGTGGCGACGATGATACGCGGCCGATTCACGCGGCTAGTCTAGCCTATTTTTTCGTGATGACCTCTTCCTTCAACACCTTCTTGGAGAACCAGAACACGATGAGGGCGACGATGATGAAGTCAACTCCCGCGCCGAGGACGGGGCCAGGGACGAAGTGGAACGGGCCCAGATCGAGTGTGGCCTTCCGCCAGTCGCCACCTGGGATGAAGAACGTCACGAACGGCATGAGGATGCCGTCAACGATTGCCGTGACGAGCGCGTTGGCCTTGCCGCCGATGATCACAGCGATCGCCAGGCCGATCACACCGTACAGTTTCAGGAACGCCATGAACTCTTTGTACATAAGTGTCTCCTCTAACGGTCCGGCTGAAGCCGGACACTAGATCGCCTCTGCTAGGCGGCCGGCACGGCGGCCTCTGCTTCGGCGGTCAGGCGGCTGTTCTCACGGGACAAACCGACTGCGATCAGAATCCAGACAGCGACGAACCCCAGAACGACCATCGCATAGCTTCTTACGCCCAGGCCCAGCATCTGCACGACGATAAACGTGGTCGCCGCCGCCAGCATGTCGCCGGCCCGCCAGAAGAAGGTCTCGACGGCCTGCAGCGCTTTGTACTTGGCCTCCCGGCTCGTCGGCAGAAACAGCGCGCGGCGGACGGTATTCTGCAGCGAGTAGTCTGTCGCGTTCACCGAAATCTGCGAGACGCGGATGACAGCCAGCGCGGGAAAGACCGCAAACGCCCCATAGCCGCCGAGCGCGATCGTGGGCAGCACGAACAACGCGCCTCCGACGCCCAGGTACTTGAACACGCGCGACACCAGAAAGAACTGGATCGCCACGACGATAATGTTCTGCCAGAAATCCATGCCGGCGATGAAAGTCCCGACGATCTGACCTTCGGTCAACCCGCCGGCAGTCCCGGTCACCACCGTCTCGTGCGCCACTCGAGCCAGCGTGGCGTCCCGAAGGTAGTTGCCGCCCGTGTTCGCGAGCTGCGCCGCCAGCGTCAGCAAGCCGATGAGGAGCAGGTAACGCTGACCGAGCACGAGCTGGAAGCCCCCCTCGCGGCCAAGCGGCTGGTCGACTTGCCGCCGCGTCTTGGCGTCACGCCCGCGGTCCTTTTCGCGGGCGTGGACCAGGTTCGTCAGCGCCAGATACACGAGCAGCATTCCGGCCGAGATCAGCATCATCGGCAACTCGTGAAATCGCGGGATCAACTCCGAGGCAATCAGCGATCCGATGACGGCGCCGAAGGTATACCCGAAGCCGACGATGGCGAAGAGACGCTTGCCCTGGTCGACGGTGTAGAGGTCGTTGGCGAACGACCAGAACTGCGCGACCACCATCAGATTGAAGATGCCGGTCCAGAGCAGAAACGAGATGCCCAGTACAACCGGGGCCAACCCAGCCCTGCCGAGGAAGTAAAAGATGAAGAGATTGGAGATGAAGAACAGCGTCAGGGAGTTGATGAGCCGGATGCGGTTCACCTTGCTCGCGAAGGCCCCGTAGATCGGGACAATGATGAGAAACAGCGTCGCGAGGATGGCGCCTAAGTAGGAAGTGAGCACGGCTCCGTTCAGCTCTCCGCCGCCTGGCAGGGCGACGTGGACCGGCAACAGGAATGCCGAGCGAAGGGGTCGGATGACGTAATACGCCGCGAGAACCAGGAATCCGTTTACCGAAAGCAGGAGCGCCGTAACGGCCTCGCCGGGCAGCACGTCCGCGGCCAGGCTCATGAACTCGTCGAGCGCGCTTTTTTTTAGTGCTGGAGCGGCCAGAACTGTCGCCATCGTGTGCGTATCATAACGTCAGGAGCCGGGGAGTGCTCAGCGGAGCAGCTTGAAAGCGTGGGTCCACTCCTGGCGCAGGAAGCCGGGGATGCACCAGAGGATACAGAGGGGTTCGATCGCGCGGGCGGCTTCGGCTCTTCCCATATCGGCCGTCTCCCAACCGAACTGATCGAGGATGCCGGTCACGGATTTCTTTGCCGCCTCATCGTTGCCGCAGATGAACATCGTCGGCTTGCCGTCCTTGAACTGCGGATTCACCATGAAGGCGTGCCCGACCGAGTTGAAGGCCTTGACGAACCGGGCGGCCGGGAACTCACGTTGCAGCCGCTCCATCAACGATTCGTCGAGGCTCGTGAAGTATTTCAGCACGCCGTTGACCGGAGGCGCATCGGCGATCGGGTTGGTCGCGTCGATGATGGTCTTACCCGCAAGGTTGGCAGCACCGGCGGCGCGCAGCGCCTCGGCTGCGACGGTGCCCTTCACGGCCAGGACCAGCAGCTCGCCGAACTGCGCGGTGTCTGCAAGACTTCCAACCGCGGCCTTTGGGTTCTGAACGGACCAGTCCGCGAGTTTGGCGGGCTGTCGTGTGCCCAACATCACGGCGTGGCCATGCTTGACAAAGCCAGCCGCCAGAGATTTCGACACCGCGCCGGACCCGAGAATTCCTATTTGCATTTGCCGCTCCGCAGCTACTTGATGCCGATGACCATCGAGTCCGGTCCGACGAGCGGCTCGACCCGCGTCGAGGAAAATCCGGCCTCGCGCATCCAGCGCGCGCAGTCGGCGCCCGTGTAGTCGAAGCCTCCCGGCGTCTCGATCAGCATGTTGAGGCTCATCATCAAACCGAAGGCATTCTTCGACCGGTCGTCGTCGATGATGGCCTCGTAGACGACGAGCGCGCCGCCGGCTGGAAGGGCATCGAACGCCTTGCCGATGAGCATGTTCTTGGTGGGCAGATCCCAATCGTGCAGCACATGGCCCATCAGCACGACGTCAGCTTTCGGGAGCCGGTGATCGAAGAAGCTGCCAGGCACGAAGGTCACCCGATCGCCGACGCCGAGCTTGGCGACGTACTGCTCGAAGATCGGGGCCACCTCCGGCAGGTCGAATCCAATGCCGCGAAGGTGCGGATTGGCGAGGGCGATCTGCGCCGCGAGATCCCCTTGTGCGGTGCCCACGTCCACGAACGTGCGCCGATCCTTCCACGGAAAGCCGCGGGCGATCGTCATGTTGGCCCCGTGGCTGATGCCGGTCATGCCGGCCAGAAAGTCCCGCAGGCGTGCCGGATCGGCGTAGAGCGTCTCGAACAGGCCAGGCCCGCCGGTCTTGAATTCGTTTTGAGGCTGGCCGGTACGAAGGGCTTCCGTCAAGTGACCCCAGAAGGGATACAGACGCTGATTCGCCATCTCGAGGATGCCGCCCACGTACGACGGCTTCTTCCGGTCGAGAAACAGATCGGCTTCGGGGGTGTTCGCGTAAGACTCGCCGGTGCGTTGCAGAAAGCCGAGCGCGGTCAGAGTATCCAGAAAGTCGCGTGCCGACCGGGGATGGAGGCCAAGGCGAGTGGAGAGGGCATCGAAGTCCTCCGGCCCACGCGCGAGCTCGGTGAAGACACCCATCTCGATGGCGCTCAAGAGCGTCTTCGCCGGCCAGAACGCGAGACCGGTCTGCAGAATCTTTTCGGGGGTCATCATCAACTCTCCGTGCTGCCGATGAAGCGGTAGACCGCCGCGCCAAGCAGGCTGCCAGCGATGGGCGCCACCCAGAACAGCCATAACTGCGAAAGCGCCCAGCCTCCAACAAATAGCGCCACGCCCGTGCTTCGCGCGGGGTTCACGGAGGTATTCGTCACCGGAATGCTGATCAAGTGAATCAACGTCAGGCCCAGGCCGATCGCCACCGGCGCGAAGCCTTGCGGTGCGCGCTTGTCGGTCGCGCCAAGAATTATCACCAGGAACGTCATGGTCATGACCACTTCAGTGATCAGAGCGGCCTGCAAGGAGTAGCCGCCAGGCGAGTGGGCGCCGTAGCCGTTTGACGCGAAACCAGCGGACACATCGAAGCCGGCCTTGCCGCTCGCGATGAGATAGAGAACGCCGGCCGCGACAACCGCGCCCAATACCTGCGCGACGATGTACGGCAGAAGTTCGCTCGCGCGGAAACGACCGCCGGCCCAGAGCCCGATGGACACAGCCGGATTCAGGTGACAGCCCGATATGTGTCCAATCGCATAGGCCATCGTCAGCACCGTCAACCCGAAGGCCAGCGACACGCCGAGCAGACCAATGCCCACGTTGGGAAAGGCAGCGGCCAGCACGGCACTGCCGCATCCACCGAGGACCAGCCAGAATGTCCCGAAGAACTCGGCTCCGTACTTGTTCATGTGCTTCTCCTAGAGTGTCTTCCCGACACCCTTGTGAATCGTCGGATCACCCTCGGTCCACAATATACGTTGTGTGATCGCGGATATTGTCCACGAACTGCCCCTCATCACGAGAGAGAACGTGTAAAAGGCGTGCGAATTGAAATACTTCGGGCCGTCCGAGCGATGGATCATGCAGCTGGCATTGACCGAAGCGGTACCGCCGAACGTGGCGATGTCCAAGCTACTTAAGAGATGCTGCGTGGACAGGTGCTGGAGCGCATCGACCCGCGCCCTCACGTACTCGTCGGCGCTCATCGCTGTCGCGGGATCACCGCGCAAATCCGAGTAATTGATCTGAATGGTCGGCTCCAACAGGCTCACCATCACGGCCCAGTCCTTGAGATCGAAGCTGTTCATGAAGCGATGGAGGGTGTTCTCGATCGCTTCACGTGGAGTCATGACTTGCGGCTGTCGACTGAACAATGACGTATCCGATCGTGACAATTTGCACTCCAAAGAACACCATTCCCACGTTGTATCTCTCCCGGTACAGCCTGAAGAAGATGAGCGCCTCCGCCTGTAACTGATTGGTCTCGAATGCGCTCAGAGGTTGTGCGCCTCGCAGCAGAAGGACGGGAGCCAGGTAGTTGAGTGAGAGAGCAGTTCCCACATACAGGAGGACGGTCACGCCGACGTAGCAGGCGCCACCAATCAGATCCGCGACGAATGCCAGCCGAAAACGTGTCTCGAACGCCAGAATATTCGACGCCGCTTCAACGGCCGTCTTGACGTTGCGCAAGGCCTGGCGTGCCTGCTCGCCACAGGTCCGCCCGACGATGCGTTTGTTGGCATCCCAGGCCGTCTGCCCAGAGATAAACACCGTCCTTGCGCCACTGGCAATGACAACCTGAGAGAACCCGTGCTCGACGCTCGCAAAGAGGGACGCTGGGTTTACGTGTGTCTTCGGCATGGTCTTATTGGGATTGCGCTGTCGTGACCGCGTGGCTAATACACAAAGGGCAAGAGTCGCCAGGTTCCTCGCCGGTACTCGGTGAACTCTTCGGGGAATGTGCGCGCAAGCAGTGCTTCCTCATGGATGATCCGCTTGCTCACAAAGAGCAGGCTGACCAACAGGAGCGGACCTGCCAGCAGGCTTCGAAACGCCAGTGCCATTCCGGGCGCCGCCAACGTTTGAGCCAGGTAGATCGGATGACGGACGAACCGATAGATTCCGGTACGCACGAGTGCATGATGGCGTTGCACCGTGACGTAGGCGCTGTACTGACGCCCCAGTGCCCGGAGTGCCACGATCCTGATCCCTTCACCACAGACGTACATGAGCAGTCCAACCGATCTAAGGCCGACACTGTCGCTTGCCACCAACACGTTTCGTCGGTCGGCATATGCCAGCCACGCGAACATGAGGGGCACGGCCATGATGCCCAGCGCCAGAAAGGCCGATCGAACGCGCTCTGGACGCTGGACCCCTGGGGCAAATGGATCGCTGGGCACCTGCTGGCCGGCCACCATGCCGCAGCTGATGATCGCCGCCACCACCACGCCAAGCCTGGCAACGTTCGAGACGAATCCGCCGAGATCGCTCAGGCCCCAGCCAATGAGAGGCCCCGCCGCAAGTCCCAGCTGGAGCGCAAACATGTTTCGCCGCATTTGAGGTCATTCTCGTAATAAGCCGCTGCCTCGTTGATATCCCTGACTGGTATTTCCGGCACGGCACCGGGAAACTCCAATTTCATTGCGACTCCTGTTTGGTCTGTTCATGATCCGTCTGCCCTACGATTCGCGCTGAGGCGCGGCGTTCAGCATTCAGCGGCGCCGTCGGCTCCAGCGCATGTTGCGGCTAAAGGTTCCGGTGTCGCCAAACATCCCTCCTTCGAGATCGACTTCCGACTCACGACTATTCTGTTCAACACGCGATATGACGCCCGTCATCGGGTGCCATAGCCACCACTCCCGCGAGTGACGCGCCTTCGACCACAAGGCGGCGAGCTCCTGGTTCGTGCCGTGCCAATGCGCCGGCGTGTCCATGGCTTTGTGGATGAGACGGCAACGTTCGAACGACAAATCCAACGGACCGCCGTTCGTGTTGTAGTAGAGCTAAGCGCCGCCATCTTTCGTGTCGGCCCAGATAACGTCGGGGCGACCGAGGATGCCGATAATGTCGCCGAGAGACGTCCCGTCGGAAAACTCGGGTTGTCGCAGTAGTTCGACGCCCGCCCGATAGGCATCCTGATACGGCCGGTTTCCGAGAGCCTTCTTTAGATCCGCGATCTGGCTGCGACGGCCTGTTCCCGCGGGCTGAGCGCCTTCCAAAGCGGCGTCAACCTGCCGCCTGCAATCGTCGGTCGACGTCTGGCCAGACGCAGAGGCCGCAGCGGCGAGCGAGACAAGACATGACAGCAAGACTTGAATGATTCGTGCCCAGCGTCTCTCATTCATAAACCATCGTTTCCACGATTTGGCCCGCCCAACGTGCGAAATGAGCCGCGCTTCCCGGACTCGCAGCCAACCCCCAGCTTGCCACCATACGTCCGAAATCCCTACCGTCCTTGAGCGCTGAGCCTTGAGCCCTGAGCCTACGTGCGGCGGCGCTACCGTGCCGCTGCCGACCGACGCAACATCCACCCGTACAACCAGACGATCGCGCTCACGAAGCCGAGGAGTCCAAGCGTCGGGCCGGGCGCAAAGTCTTCGGGTACAAGTCCGAGCGGCGCGTCCTTTGACAAGCCGACGATGAGCCCGGCGTTCGTCACGCCCCACAGACTCTCGCCGACAATCAGCCCCGACGCCACGAGCGTCCCCAGTCGCTCAGCGCGGGGCGGGTTCGCCGACGAGCGAGCGCGTCCGTCGTACCAGTGAGCGATCACTGCGCCGACGACCACGGCAAACGTCGCCGACATCGGGAGATAGATCCCAATGCCGACCGCCAGCGGTGGGATCCGCAATGTCTTCATCGCGCCGAGCGTTGTGTCGAGCAGGATGAGGCCGACGCCCACGAGCGCACCAATGCCGATCATCCGCCATTCGAGATTGCCGCCGATCACGCCCTGGGCGAGGGCGGAGATGAGCGTCGCTTGTGGCGCCGGCAGCGGATTGAGGGCGACGACGCCGACGTTGGCGGCTCCGGCGAACCCGTACGCCTTGACGAGCAGGTTGAGCACGAACGGAATCACCGCAGCACCCGCGCCGACGCCGACGATGAGCGCGATCTGCTGGCGCATGGGTGAGGCGCCCACCAGCTGGCCGGTTTTCAGATCCTGCAAGTTGTCGTTGGAGATGGTCGCGCACGCAAAGACGATCGCCGTCACGAAGAGCGCAAAGGCGACGAGCGGAGCCCTGGTCTCCGGCGTGGGCGACACGACGAGGACGAGCACCGATGCGCAGATCACGATCGACAGGATGCCGACGCCCGAGATCGGGCTGTTCGAGGCGCCGATGAGCCCGGCCATGTAGCCGCAGATCCCGGCGATGAGAAATCCGACCACCAGCACGAACGGCACGGCAATCAACGTGAGCGTCACCGCCTGTGGCGCGAGCACCGTCGATCGGGCAAACGTGAAGGCCAGCCATCCGGCGATCAGGAGGCACGCCGCCGTGAGTGCGAGAATCCACGAGGGTGGGAGATCGCGGTCGCTCTCATCGCCTGCGCTCGCGGACCGAGAGGCGGCGAGCGTGCTCACGAGCCCGCCGACCACCGGCCTGGCGAGTGTGGCCAGCGTGTAGATCGCCGCGATGGCAATCGCGCCGGCGCCGATGAACCGCACCTGTGTGCGCCAGATCAACATGGTGTGTGCGGCGAGCGTCACGCCGTCGGCGGCGGGCTGCATCGACGTGAGGATCGGCACGGCGATTCCCCATGCGATCACGAGGCCGGCCAGCATCGCCATCCCCACCGACAACCCGACGAGATGCCCCGCGCCGACGAGCGCGAGCGACCATGCGATGTTGTACCCGCTCGACGCCAGCGTCCCGATCCGGACGAAGCCTGTGACTTCGGCGGCCGCAATCCGTGTCGCGGTCACGACGGCGAGCCCCGCGGAGGCGACCGAGCCGAGGAGCACGGCGGCGAGCCCTTCTTTCGCTTCGCCCGTCTCGTCCTTGGTCTCGCCGCGGGTAGCGGATCCGACTTTCAGCACCTCGGCCGCCGCGACACCTTCGGGGTAGGGCAGGTCGGAGGTCGTGACCAGCGCGCGTCGGAGCGGGATCGTGAACAACACGCCGAGGACACCGCCGCTCACGCAGATGAAAAAGGACTGCCAGAAGGGGAATCCCGTCCACCAGCCGACGATGACGAGCCCCGGCAGCACGAAGATGATCGCCGAGAGCGTGCCGGCCGCGGACGCGACGGTCTGGACGATGTTGTTTTCGAGGATCGACGAGTCCTTCACGGCGCTCAGGATGGCCATCGAGATCACCGCCGCGGGGATCGACGAGGCGAAGGTGAGGCCGACCTTGAGGCCGAGGTAGACGTTGGCCGCCGTGAAGATCGTCGTGATGAGCGCGCC
>JBGPHH010000113.1:0-12198 GCA_041484265.1 Vicinamibacteria bacterium | reverse complement strand
GTATAACCGCCGTTTAGGAATAAGCGGAACTCGTAGGTTCCCGCGGCGAGCGGCATGTTGACGGTCCATGTCCGCGTCGTGACACCCGCGCCGACGTAGGTCCACTGGATGTAGCTCGTGTTCGGCGCGCTCGTCGCCGCAAGCCCGATCCAGTCGGACGCGCCGCCCAGACCGTTCGACAGCGTGACCGTCACCGGTGTTCCGCCCGTCGCACTCGTCGTGCTGACGCCCAACGACGCCGCCGACATGGCCGACATGATCGTGAACGTCAGAGACGATGAGGATGTGCCGCCGCCGGGCGGTGGTGAATACACTGTGACCTGCGCGGCGCCGACAGTCGCGAGATCGCTCGCAGAGATCGCCGCGCGCAACTGCGTCGGGCTGACGAACGTTGTCGGTCGATCCACGCCGTTCCACCGCACGGTGGAGGATGGAAGGAAGTTGGTGCCGTAGACGTTGAGGGTGACCGGCGGGCTGCCCGCCGCAGCGCTCGTCGGCGAGAGCGACGTCACCGTCGGCGGCCCGGGGCTGACCGTCACATCCGGGCTCGTCGACACGGGCGCGTAGCCGTGGTTCACGAACAGCCGGAACTGATACGTGCCGGGCGTGGACGGCATCGTCACCGTCCACGTGCGGGTCGTGACACCGGTGCCGACGTACGTCCATTGCACGTAGCTCGTGTTCGGGCTGCCCTTCACGGAGAGCGCGATCCAGTCGGCCGAGCCACCTAAGCCGTTCGACAGCGTGACCGTCACGGGCGTTCCGCCCGCTGGGCTCGTCGTGCTGACGGCCAGCGACGGCGGCGGCGGGGCTTCAACCGTCACTGCTGGGCTTGTCGCGGCGCGGGTGAAGCCTCCGTCTTTGAAGAGCCGGAACTCGTAGGTCCCAGACACCGACGGCATGTTGACCGTCCACGTGCGGTCCGTGATGCCGGCGCCGACGTACGTCCACTGGATGTAGCTCGTGTTCGGGCTTCCGGTTGCGGCCAACCCGATCCAGTCGCGAGCGCCGCCGAAGCCGTCGTGCAGCGTGACTGTTTCGGCACCACCCGTCAGAGTCGTCCCGGCGCTGATCGTCAGCGTCGGCGGCGGATCGATCGTGAATGTCACCATCGTCGAGGAGCCGCCGCCAGGTTCCGGCGTGAACACCATCACGTCCGCGGAACCCACCGTCGCGAGAGCGCTCGCCGAGATGGATGCCGTCATCTTGGTCGTCGAGATGACTTTGCTCGGCAGGTCCACGCCGTTCCAGCGGACGACCGAGAACGCATCGAAGCCGCTGCCCTCCAGCGTGAGCGTCAGTGCCGGATCGCCCGCGCGCGCGCGCACCGGCGACATCGAGGTCAGAACGGGAAACGGATTGTTCACCGTCGTCAGGCTCGCCAGCGCTTCGAAGATGTTGATCCGCGGCACCGTCGTCAATGCGCTGCCTCGCCTGTCGGTGACCGGCCGGCCCGTCTGCTGCAAGGCGCTGAGCATGGTCGTCACGCTCGCGGTCGGCAGCGCCTGGCGCAAAATGGCGAACGCGCCCGCCACGTGCGGCGTGGCCATCGACGTCCCGCTGAGGGGCGCAAAGGCGCCGCCGGGAATCGACGAGACGATTTCGTCGCCGGGCGCAAAGAGCGACAGGAAAGGGGCGACATCGGAGAACCACGCGACCTGGTCGCTTCGGTCGGTGGCGCCGACGCTGACCGCCGAGGACACGCACGCCGGCGTCAGTGTCGAGTCGGTGAAGCCGTCATTGCCTGCGGCCGCGACCGTCGGGACGCCGATGGAGCGCAGGTTGTCGATGATCGGTTTATACGGCTGATCGTCGCAGGACGAAAAGAACTGGCCTTCGCCGAGGCTCAGATTCACCGCGGCGACGTTGAGTTGCACGGCGACCGAATAGACGTGCTCGAGGCCTGCGATGATGTCGGACGTGAAGCCGCCGAGGCACGGCGGCAGGCCGCCACAGCTGTAGAAGTCGTCGACTTCCGTGAACACCTGGACGCCCAAGATGTTCGCGCCCTTCGCGACCCCCGAGAACGGAACGTCGGCGCCCGCGCCGTTGCCAGCCGCAATGCCAGCGACGTGCGTGCCGTGGTAGCAGCCGTCCATCCAGCACGGCGTGGCGGCGCCGGGTCCGATTTGCTCCGCTTGTCCATTCGGACAGAACGACGTGGTGAGGAAGCCGTCGCCGCCCGAGAAACAGGCTTCTTCCACGACCTTGTTGCTCAGGAATGGATGCGACGCATCGACGCCCGTGTCGAGCACGGCAATCGTCGTCCCCGTCCCGTCGTATCCGACCTGCCATGCCTGATCACCCTGGATGAGCGGAACGCTCTCACTCAGCACAGGTCTCACCAGCACATCGTCAACGACGCGGATGATGTCGGAGCCGGCATTCTCGAGCGCGGTCAGCGCGTTGACGTCGGCGTCGAGCGCGACCCACGGGATCGTCTGGAACTGATGGAGGACGCGATACCCGGCTGGTGAAAGGCGCGACAGCACTCGCGACCGCTGATCGATCAGGCGCTCGCGCTGCGCCCGCCGCGCGAGATTGGACAGCTGTCCCTCGGCGATGTGTCCGCCCGGGACGTTCAGTTGCACGAGAACGCGGACGCGTCCGTCGCGCGTGGCTCGATCGAACAGCGCGCTCGAGATTCGCGGGCGACCTGGAATTTGGTTGGCGGAGTTCGACTGAGAAAAGGTCGTCTCGCTCCCGAGAAGCAGCGTGAGCGTAGCCGCGACGATGGTCAGGGCGAGATGAACCGGACGGGCAAATCTGGGGCGCATTCATTCGCTCCGTGCACGTCGCGTGCCTCAAGCGGTTATACGATAACGGGCGGAGGCCATTGTATTTCCGGCGTGACTGGGTCTCGTGCACGGGACGAAAACTGCGTGCAACCGACAATTCCGCAAGTGCCAATCTGAGAATTGCCGTGCACCGATGGGTGCGGCTGGCAATCAAGATATCCAGTGTCTGCTGATGCCCATTAGAACCTGCCTGTTCATGGATTCAGACTGTGGCCAAAAGGTGTGGTGACGCAATCGCGGCCCGTTCGACCAAACCGTGCGAAAGTATTGCGAGAGCGCACATCCCGCGTCACTTCAGAAGAAAGGACCCGACCGTGCAGCAACGCTCGAGACCCGTCTGGTTGGCTACCGCCTCTCTCGCGCTCGTCGTCGGGATGGGCGCCTTCTCATCGGCGGCGGCCCAGAACTACCCAAAAGCCGCAGTCGGGTACCAATTCGTCCACTCCGGCGCAACGGGTACCAACTTGAGCTTTCCGGCCGGATGGTTCGTGGACGTCTCGCTCCCCATTGACTTGCCCATGCTGACCCTCCTCGGCTCGGCGGACGGCTCGTACAGGTCAGAGGGTGGTGCCAAGCTCCACACGTACATGGCCGGTGTCCGTTACACCCTGGAGCCGAGGGGAAAGATCACGCCGCACGTGCAGGCACTGTTCGGCAGTGCCAGGTTCAGTGACGATAACGGCTCGGACACAAAAAGCGTTATAGACGTTGGCGGCGGCATCAACTACGAGCTGAGCAACAAATGGACGTTTAGACTGGGCGCTGACTATCGCCGGCGCACGTCGGACCCCGGGGCGAATCAGCTCCGCCTCAACGCCGGCGTCGTCTTTGGGATCGGTGGCTAGCGCCGCGTCGCTTTCCTTCGCCGTGTCGTCAACCAGCGGCTAGATTCTTCCGGACCCGACTCGTTCGGCAACTTGACGCCGGCGTCAGCGCCCCGAGCGGCCCACCCCCGGCATGTCGGTCTTCTTGTAGCCCTTGGGAAGGTCGAACAGCTCCTTGGGGATCGGCTGATGGGTCACCGACTGCAGTGCGAGATCGAGGGTCATCGTGCCGTTCGAATAGCAGCGGGTCAGCACGGGATAGCCATCGGTGTCCGTATCCCACTGAAACGCGCGGGTGCCATCATCGGCCGACTTCACCATGATCGTGAAGTTCCGCAGATAGCTCTGCATGGTGAGGACGGTCTTGTGCTCGGCATCGCTCATCTTGAAGTCGGCGGAGGTGGAGCCGCAGTACTCCGTGACCTTGTCGTTCCCGCGCATGCCGTCGACGCGGGTGCATTCGTACCCGGCGATCGTCTTTCTCTCCGTGCTCCAGACGTACGTGAGCGGCGGGGCCATGTTCCCCATTGCCGACTTCATCATCTGCTCGGCCATCGCGCGCTGATTCGCCGGCATCTTCGCCAACTGCTCCTGCATCATCTGCATCGGGTCACCTCGGCCACCCGAGGTCTTGTCGATGTCGACGTAGCTCTTGTCATCGTCGCTGATGATGTGAAGCACTTGCGCCTTCGCATCGAAGATCATGCGTGCCGAGCGGGCGCCCTTCATGATCATCGCCACGCGGCCTTCCTCAACGGAGAATTGGGCGCTGGCCGAGACTTGTTTGCCATCTTGCGTCTGTGTCCCGGTGTATGTCGTGGTGAGCTGGGCGGCGGCCGGTTGCGCGACGCCGCAGAGCGCGAGTGCAAAAAGGAAAGAACGCATTTCGTGCCTCCGTCGGATATCCAGCGGGAGCGAAGCAAACTATCACAGACCTTTTACAGACGATAGCAAATATTGACTCCTAGGCTGGACTCGAACCAGTTGACCCCATTGCCGAGTGAGAGGGGGCACAAAAAGGGGCACAGCCTATGTTCGCCAACCGTCGGCGAGGATCACTGGGTGGTCAAGCGATCTCAACGAGCAGCTCGCCCCGTTCGAGCGCGACGATGATCGCGCCGAAGTCGGCTTCAAGGCGGTGCAGCAACTCTGCCCGACGTGTGTTTCCAATTCGAACCCAAACCACTGGTGGACCGCTCTGCAGAAGTCTCAAGCCGCAATCCGCAACGTGCGCGGCCAGAAGATCGAGCACATCCTTCACGCGGACGCGGAGCCCGCGGATGCAAGGGCGGCCAAACATCCAATGGACCACCACAAATCTTGCGCCGAAAAGTCAGACGGTCAAGCAGGAAGCGGCCGCGTGATACCCGGAATAGAGCAGCAACGCTCAGGGTATCGGCGCCACACGGCCAGGGCCGCCACAGCCGCCCGCGGCCAGCTCGCTGGCGTTGGCCACACATTTTTCAGGACGCACGTACTTGTCCTTGATCTTCTTCCGGAATTCCGGATACATCGTTTCCGCTCCACCGCTCACCGCTTCCTGCGGAATACCCCAGAGTTTGGTCACCTCGTCGACGAACGGATTCTTTCCCGGAAGGTAGTACGGCACCTTTCCGGTGGGGACGCCCTCGAACGCGGAGGAGCACGGCACCGCCGCCCGATTGGTCGGCACGGAGCTCGCCTGCCACTCCCTCGACACGTAGAGCGGCTCGGTCAGGTACACGGGGTCTTCAATGCGCGCCGTGAGGCTCAGGATGTCGGCATGGCGCGAAAAGCGCATCGTCATCGTCGCGAGATCGCTGTGGGGCGCGCGGCGGTGGAGAAGATTCGCGATCATGTGCGTGGTGTACGTCGTCAACACGTCGTTTTCCCAGGTACCGGTCGTGAACCCGCCGGAGCCGTGAGGGGCATACTGCGACGGATGCGGCCGTCCATCCATCCAGATCACCACCGGCACGACATCCAGCCATCCTCCGAGGACCCACGCCACCGTCGAACCCGACCGCAGCTCGGTTTCCTTCCACATCGGCATGGGCGCAAATCCATAGGGAAAATACGTGGACGAGTAGAACGCACACTGGCGCTCCGGCTCGGACAGCTGCTCTTCGGAGTGACTCAACGTCCACGCATGCCCGGCGTCACTGAGCGGCACGCCAAGATAGTCAAAGGTCCTCTTGGTCTGGGTGTTCCACTCGGTGAAACTCCGGCTGATCCAGTTCCCCGTCAGTTCAACCCCTTCCGGAGCTGGATTGACTCCCTGGCCCAACGCCACATAGCCGAGAGCGACGATCGCGATTGCTCCAATAAATATCGTTCTCATGTCTGGTTCACCATCTCGCCGAACAGGGCGTGGGATCCCACTTCGACGCGTCCGGCTCCTTCTTGAAGTGCGAGATCACGATATAGCGCTGTTCCAGCAACACGGGATCCTGTACAACGGCGGTGACGATCATCATCGCCGTGCCGTC
The DNA here is from genome assembly GCA_041484265.1 of Vicinamibacteria bacterium. Classification (GTDB taxonomy): domain Bacteria; phylum Acidobacteriota; class Vicinamibacteria; order Vicinamibacterales; family CAVVIG01; genus 2-12-FULL-65-11. The sequence continues at coordinate 6,108 of JBGPHH010000113.1, read as the reverse complement.
CCGTTCCGTGTAGAAATCGTAGTACTCGGTCAGGGACGCGCTCTCACCGTACGGCACGCCGTTCTTGCGCAGGTACCCTGGCAGCATGTTGGTCGTCGTCACCTTGAGATATCGCGCAGACGGAGCCGCGCCGTTGGCTCGCCGTGCCTCCCACACGGCGGCCGAGCTTCCCTGCCAGGTCCGCGCGCCTTGCGGAGCCGTCGCGCTTCCGAACCGGAACACTCGAGTCTGCGTCCCGGCGTCGGTGTCCATGCGCAGCGTGTTGTCGTCCTGCCAGGTGACATGAAGGCGCGTCGGCTGATACATGATCGACGCGGCGCCATAGTACTTGCACTCGTTGTGGGCGGCTTCATCCACTGCCGGATCCCAGGCATCGGCGATTTTCTTGCCGGCAGCCGAGATCGGAATGACGGCGTAGTCCCCTTTCGCCGGGGGTACCATGCGGAAGCGCCAGTTGTTGGTGATCAGGGACACCCAGTAGCCCGCCGGATCGAATGGCGCCCCCGCCTTCGCCGTCGGAGGTGGCTGATTGCCTTGCGCTGCTCCTCTGCCTTGACCGTACCCACGCTCCTGCATCGTCAGCAGGATCACCGCCACTCCGACAGTGCCAACCACAAGTCCTAGATTCTTAGAAGCTCTTTGACGCACGGCCTTTACCTTCTTGCAGGTGGTTGTTGTTTTTCGTTCATCAGGCTCTTGTAGACGGCCTCCACGAAGTCGTTCGTGGTCCAGGGCCCCGACGTCGCGCCGAACCGCGGTTCCCACGCCTTGGCCGGGGCTGCGGCCTTGATCTGATCGAGCGTCATTTTCTGGCCGATCATGTACTGGATCGTGTCGCGGATGATCACGACCGCGTCGCGGTAATCCACCACGTCAATCTGACGATACACGCGGCCGCGGCCCGTCACCACCTCGGTACCTCCGGGCACCACGGACGTCGAGTTCGCGATCGCATCGGTTGGCGTCCCGACAAAGGGGCCGGCCGGAATGGCCAATTCAATCAGGCGGTTCAAGGCGTCGATTTCTCCCTGAATGCTGCCGCCCCGGGCCAGATCGATCACCGGAAATCGGGTGGCATCGAGAATGTGGCCGGCGACCACCACATCAGACTTCCGGAAAAATACAACCGTGTCGGCATCTGTATGCGCAGCGGGCTGAAGAAGAATCTCAATCCCCTCGCCATTCATGGACAGGGACTTTCGTCGTTCATTGAACGTTTCATCCGGCCAGGCGTCGCTCGGAAATGCCGGTGTCGTTTCCGACGTTCCTGACGGGCGCATCATCCGCTGCAGGACATTCTCGTGTGCGAGGACGAAGGCCGTGTCGTCGGCCCCCGGCGCTTTTCCGGCAGGAACAGGCAAGGCACCCAGGCGCAGCCCGGCCTTCGAGAACGTCTGGTTACCGCCCACAAGGTCCGCATCGGCGCTGGTATTGATGATGTAGCGGATGGGCTCCCTGGTCAGTTTCTGGACCGCAGCGAGAACCTCGGCGGCTGCCCCTTGTGTGCCGGCGTTCACGAGCACGACTCCATCCGGTCCGATCTGTACGCCGATATTGCTGACCGGGCTGGCGATCATGTAGAAGTTCGGCCGAACCTGAAGAACCTCAATTCCCGCACCGTCCTGCTGGGCGCGCCCGGTACCGGCCCAAGAGCAGACAATGAAGCCGAGAATGGCGCCGATCGTCCACGCCTCGCTCCTCGCCCTCATGTTGTTGAGAACTGAAGACACCATCTGCTCCCTCCAACACTTTCTAAAGCGGGACCCTCAGTCCGATTTGAGGCCCAACTCGGCGGATCCTACCGGATCCTCGGGTCGCTGAAACGAAATTCGCCGCGCAACTCTGGTCGGCGCGGCATGACGCCCGCATTGGGACCCGTTATCGCTCAGGACGCTGAGAGTACACACGCCTTGCCCCGTCCGGACGCATGTTAACGAAGTCGGCCTCATTCAGGAGGCGCAGATGCCGCGAGACGCCGGATTGGTCGATGTCGACCGCGTCAACGATGTCGTCGACAGCGCGCAATACATATTCATAGCTGTCAACTCTTCTAGTCCGATACTAGGATTCGCCTGTCGCGCGAGAATCGACCCGGGTCCCAAGCGCGTTCGGCGTGAACCAGGATTCGGTACAGGATCGGCGCAGAGGGAAACGGCCGGCCGCGACGCCGGTCGTCTGCCCCATGCCATCTCGAGGAGTCTGTGAAGCCGCCTACTGACGGTCCCAGACCTGAAGCAGGTTGGTCGTGGGCTGGCCGCTCTCCGGGTTGACGTTCTTGACGGTGATCGTCAGCGTCTTACCGTCGGCCGAAAGCGTCTCGGTGGCGGTGCCCGTGACCTTACCGTCGACCTTGGCGGTGTAGTCAGCCGAATACGGGCGCGTGGACTTCACCGTGAACGCGATCATCGCGTACGCCGTCTGCGCTCGCGCAGCGATCGGGAAATCTTTCCCGTCGCGACGGAACACGATGCGGTTGCCGGTCGGCATCCCTGTGCTGTTGACACCGTCATTGGAGACGTAGATCCACCCGCCGCCGAGGTCCTCGTACTTGCGCGTCGTGGGAACCTGTGGCGCCGGTGCACACGTCGCGCCGGCCGCGGCCGTGCAGGTCGACTTGGCCATGTTCTGCTTCCAGGTGCCCTCGAGGGCGTCCTTCCCCTGGGCTGAGATCGTGAACGAAAGAACAAAGACCGCGAAAGTGCCAACAACCAGTGCTGTCGCCTGCTGAGTTCGTGTCATGCGTGTCCTCCTGTTCCGAATTATCCGAGACGGCGAACCGCGTGGCCCGAGCTTACTGCTTTTCGAAGGCCTGCACGCCGCTACAAGTCACTTCCGTCGTCGGGGACGATCGGAAGCATTAGGGGCGTCGCACGGTTAACGGAACGCCCAGCTTACACTCGAAACGTTTGCTGAACTGGTGAGAACGGGTCGCCCGACCGGTGTCGGAAGCCTCGAAATCGTCTGAACTTCTATGGGAAGGTGGCTCCTCGGGCTGGATTCGAACCAGCAACCCTCCGGATAACAGCGTAACGCAGGTGGTTGGACTCGCGGGTTCTTTGTGCCGGTAGCTCGGGTGAGAACCTGTTGGTAGCGGGTGTTCGGCAAAGAATTGTTCAGAGATTGTTCAGTGCTGGCCCGGCCTGGAGACGTCAGAGCTTCTGCCCTTTGGCTGCTTGACCCGCGAGCAAGAAGGTCTTCGGGTATTGTCCGTCGCCGCAGATTTTGAATGAACCGAAGTCCTTATACCAGAGCCCATCCGGGGCATCAGGATTCGATTCTCTCCACGTTTTGAGCTGGTACAGGTCTTCTGCGGTGATCTTGCGTTCGCGGAGCCGTTCAAAGAGATGGTCGCGGAGCGCGGGAGGCAAACCGCTCCACCGGATTCTGGGCACTACTCACCGAAGGTCATGACAGCGAGCTCTTCTTTGAGACGGGCTTGCTCTTCCGGATCGCGCGAACGCGCCAAGCGGTCAGCCAGCTCGATGAAGCGTTTCTTTTCCTGTTGCCGGGCCTCGATGCCGGACTCGATGAGCTCCACGATGATGCGGTTGGCGCTCGTGCTGCTGGTCTTCGCCAGCGATTTCACCCGGCGAGCGACACGCGCCGGGAGCGTGACACTCTGACGGACGCTCTTTTCAGTGACGGCCATACCCTCATTCTACACCGTCTTGCACCAGAATGCACCAGACGTGACGCGGACCGGGGGTATGTGCAGCGACGGACTTTGACGCGGCTACTATGCGCAGGCCCCAGTGGCCTGACGCACTGCATTTGCCCTCCGACGATCCCGGTACGGTTCACAGACCGCGGAAGCACACATCCTCGATCCACTACGGTTCCCATCAGGCTTGGTCGGAGTTATGCTGCGAGCCACGCAGGCAGAACCGGGTTAGGCCGGTCAGCTTGCTAGCATTCAACTTCGGCTGCTGCTGCACCGTTCAGCGTTCTCGCGGCGGCTGTAGGAGGATCAAGCGCTTGCACCCGCCGGCGACTGGCGAGATCACGAGGCGCCGCGGGTGAAGCGCGGTCGTTGGGCGGAGCAAGAAAGGGGCCTTTGTTGTGAACGACGCCAGAGTGCGACGCTGGGCGGGTGCGTTTGGCGTCGCCGGCTTCGGCGTATTCCTGGCGGCGCTCCCGCTCTACTATCTGGCCGGACCCGAACCACGTATCGAGGACACGGCAGCGACCAGCGCGTTCGTGACCAGGGCCAGCACGTTCATCCTCACACGCGCTACGCTCGCCGATCCGCTCATCATGATCGGCTTCCTGGTTTTTCTTGCCGGCTTCCGCCACACCATCAGGCTGGCGCGACCGGACCACGAGTGGGTTTCGACTCTCGTTTTCGGTGCCGGCCTGGTCGTGATCACACTGGAGCTGGTTGGTGACGCGCTCCAAGCCGCCGCGGCCCTGGACACGGTCGTGAAGGCCGAACCCGCCGTCGTCAGAGGCCTCATAGAGGCCAGCTTTCCGTTCTTCGGTGCGGTCGGACTCTTGATGTCTGCGCTCTTCTTGTCCTCGGCCGGCTACGCCACTCTTGCCACTGGGGCGCTCGCTAAATGGACAGGCTGGGTTGCGTACGGCGCTGCGGTTGTCAACCTCGCGGCCGCTCCATCGATCTTAGTGGGACCTGACTACAGCGCTTTCTACACCGCTACCGGCTACGTGACGATGATTGGCCAGGGACTGCTGGTGATCTGGTTCGCGGTCGCCAGTGTCTCGATGATTGTCGTGAAGCCGGCAACCGGGGCGTCGACTCCGGGCAATGGAGTCTGAGATCGGGCCCGCCCAACAACTATCAGGCATCCCCGAGTCAAGAGCGCAGATCTGCTCCGCAGCCTGATACGCGCGGTGACGCCCCGTCCAGCACCGTGCTGATGACGAAGCGCCGTTTCGCGCCGACGTCGTACTGCGGCCTCTGACGTCTATTTGCCGACGGCGTGCGCGAGCGCAGAGGGCGTCTTGCAGCCGACAATCGCCGGGGCCTCCTGGACGAGCTCGTCGTTCTCGATGGCCGCCACCATGAAGAGGGCAAAGTCCACGCGACGCGTGATGTTGCTTTCGAGGATGGGGTCGCCCACGTGCCGGCTCCACACTGGCAGGCCTTGGCTCTCGCCCTCCTCGAGTTCGCTCCCGCGCACGACGGTCCACCGCGTGTCGCTTGCAAACGCCCGCCGGCACGCCTCAACCTGGTCGTCGAGGTCCACGACGCGAGCGAGTCGCGCGAGCCGTCCGACGACGTTAACGAGCACTCTGATCTTCCACGAGTACACGTCCCGACCGTCGCGCGTGATGTGCCACCCGCACGAGAAGACGAGCCGCGCGCCCGGACGCGCATAATCGAGGACCGCCTGGGCCGTTCCCGACGCGTACTGGTGGACTCCCATTGGAGCGAGCACGACGAGCACCCCGTCGCACCCGGCTACGGCGCGCTTGATGACGTCGCGGTTGTTCGTGTCTCCCGGAATGACAGTGATGCGCCCCTTGAAGGCATCGAGCTTCTCCACGCTGCGCTCGCGGCACACGCCAACCACCGCGTAGCCCCGATCGAGCGCGTGCTGCACCATGTATTTCCCGAGCTTCCCGGAGGCCCCGACGATACAGACCTTCGTCATGTCCGCCAAGCTTACTCTTGGGTGACGCCGTTGGGTGACCAATAGCGGCCCCACGATCGTCTCTCCTGCCTCTCAGCGGAACGCCTATCCCGTGATATTCAACCTGCGATCGATCATCTCTACGCGCGTCTCTCGCAAATCCTCGATACTCTTGAGAGTCGCGTTCTTCTGGCGCAAATCACCAGGGCCCAGAAGCTGAGCGATCGTTCAGCGTTCGCCCGTGAGGCGGTTTCGTTGATGAAAAATCGGGAGCAACAATCCCGTTCGAGACCGGATGCTCATCTGTCGTTGAGAGGTGCATCGGCGAAAATCGCTCGCGCTTCTGAAGATCTCCACGGTCCACCCGCCGATGAAATCAGACGAACCGGAGAAAATTGTTCAGATTTGAAGTTTTTGTTCGCAGCGGTAAGTTATTGAAAAGATTGGCTCCTCAGGCTGGATTCGAACCAGCAACCCTCCGGTTAACAGGCGAGCTTTTATGCAGGGCTGCTGAGGG
>JBGPHH010000112.1:0-12343 GCA_041484265.1 Vicinamibacteria bacterium | reverse complement strand
CTCGGTGTTCATCGACGGAAAGAAGAACGAAGAGCTCATCGAGCCCGGCACCACGAACAGCACGCGCCTGTTCTCCTGGAACACGGCGACCGCTGACGGCATGTCGAACAACGGCCAGCTCGGCGACTTCGTCGTCGCAGGCGTGAAGCGGCCGTTTCTCATCGCCAGCGGCACGATGGTCTCAATGCGCCACGATTACGAGTACCCCTTGCTGATGCCGGTCGAGTACACGCCGCTCTACGTCGGTGTCCGTCAGCAGTTCGGCCGCTTTGGCGGCAGCTACGTCTGGCCGTGGGCGTACGACCCGGTCGCCGTCGGCGACGCCACCGCTTCTCGCACGACCAGCGAGGGCACCGTGAGCGTGAAGTACGACGATGCCCACCGATTTACGCTGGCCGATGTTGCGGCGAGTACGGGCGCGGCGCCCGAGCTGGCCGTGGTGCTCGGCGCCTCGCTCCCGCAACCGTACCAGAGCAAGGTGCAGTTGGGCGCGCAGGTCTTCCCGGCGTTCAAACACTTCGGGGTGCGGGGCCCTGGCCCGGTCACATTGACCGAGGAGATTCCCCACGCCGACGGCGGCGCAAGCGACAACCTCGCGGTGATGCCTCTTCTCGCCCGTCGGGTGAAGAACATCATGGTGTTCATCAATACCGACACCAGGTACGTGGAGAACAACGACGACCTGCGGTCGTTGTTCTTGCCGGTCAACCCGCCAAACCTGAGCGGTGACAAGAGGCACAACGTCGTCTTCGAGGAGAAGAGACACGCCGAGGTTGTCGATGCCCTTGTCGAAGCGCGGGCCCGGGGGGATGCACAGGTCTACTGCGCCAGGAATTGGAACGTGAGACGCAACGACCGCTACAACATTCAGGCGTACAGCGGCCTGAATATCTGCTTCATCTACAACGCGTCCTCTCTGCGCTGGGAGGAAGCGTTCACGTCGGAGACGGCGCGCAGGGTGCTGGCGCTCGTCAAGGGCAAGCCGACCTCAAAGGGCGATGCGAAGAACCTGGACGACTTTCCGTGGTTCCGCACGTTCGGGCAGAACAAACCGCACCTGATTCAGCTCACGACAACTCAGGTCAATCTCCTGTCGAACCTGACGGCGTGGACAGTGGCCAATCCGGCGACGGTCAACTTGATTCATAAGACCATGACGGTGCTGCCGTGACCGCCGGATGTGACATGCGCGCCATGACGGCGAACGCCCGGCAACCTTAAGGAGGCTCGCATGACGACTGCAGTACCCGCCGGGTCGCCTGACACGCGCCCACGGTTCTGGTGGGTTCCGTACCTGTACTTACTCCGAGTTCAGATCATTACCGGCACGCTGCTGGTGATTGGACCTCCGTACGCGCTGTCTTCCAGTTTGCTGAACGGATTATTTGACCTGGACTACGGGACGTGGTGGCGCACGCTGTCTGGTGTCACGCTCGTGACATTCGCGGCTTTCTCGGCAGCGTGGACGTTGCTTGCGACCTGTTGGGCCACGATCCACAACGCGCCCGCTCGTTTCGACGCCATTCCCGTCAGGTCAGTCCGCTATCCGATCCGTTGGCCCGAGCGCGTCATGTTCGGCCTCATTGCGATGCCGACCGTTGTGACGGCGATCGCTCACACGAGAGACGCCTCGCAGGTGGCGTTGTGGATCTTGCTTCTCGGGTTTCTGGTCGGCCTCGCCGCCGCGATTGTGGTGTTGCGGGCCGCGAACTGGAACGCCGACTGGTTGCAGCGAGCGACTCATCGGCCCGACCCCCGAGGGTTGCCGAGATTCGTTCGTTGGATTGTGCACCAGTTCGATCGCCCGAACGTGCGCGAAGGATTCATCGATCCGCGTACAGGCGAGCTCGCTCAGGGCCACATGCTGGCGTGGGTCGTCTTCACGTTCTCGGTCCTGCTCTATCTCGCCATTGGGGTTGGCAAGTGGCTGCGGATTGGCTACGAAACGAACGTCTCCACCCTGGCCTGTGTGCTTCTCTTGGTTTTGATGATCTGTTGGCTGGCCGTGGGGCTGACGTTCTTTCTGGATCGCTATCGGTTGCCCGTCTTGCTTGTGGCGGCTGTGGCCGCTTTCCTGATTGGGTTGTTGCCGCTCCCGGGCAGTGACTATGTGTATCGCACCTGGCCGCACGAGCGGGATTCCAGTCCGTGGCCTCACGAGGTCCTCAATGCCGGCTCGCGGACACCCATTCTCGTTGCCGTGACGGGCGGCGGCATCCAGGCGGCCGCGTGGGCGGCGCGTGTGTTGACGGGTATCGACGAAGCGCTGCCAGCCGATTTGCGCGATCCCTATACGCATTCGATTCGTCTGATCAGCGCGGTCTCGGGCGGCGGTGTCGGCGCGATGTACTTCTCGGAGCGATACCGACGGGAGGGGTTCGACCGCAATCATCTCGAGGACATCTTGGCAAAGGCCGAAGCCTCGAGTCTCGATGACGTCGCCTGGGGCCTCACCTATCCGGATGCCATCGCGACATTCTTTCCGCCGGTTCGGTCCGTGTTTGGGGATCGGGGTCAGGCGTTGGAGTGGGCGTGGACGCGGCATTTGGAAGCTGTCCCGTTGTTGGCAGACTGGCGAAGCGAAGTCTGGTCGGACGAGCGGCCAGCGAACATCTTCAATGCAACCTTGGTGGATACCGGGGAACGACTGTTGATGGGGACCTCACGCGTTGGCTGGCGTGAAGCGCGAGGATTGCGCAACTTCGAGGAGGTCTACACCGACCAGGACATCCAAGTCGTCACGGCCGCGCGCTTGGGGGCGAGCTTCACCTATGTGTCTCCGGCGACGCGCACCGCAGCGGCTCGCCGGCGGTACCACGTTGTCGATGGCGGCTACTACGATGATTACGGCATGACCACATTGACCGAGTGGCTGGACGAGGCATTGGAAGGAGTCGGCGGAACGTTCCCGCGTGTCCTGGTCGTTCAGATTCGCTCCGATCCTGGTTATCAGAGCGACGGTGTCGATTTGTGGCACGGACCGTTCTATCAGGCGTGGGCCCCGGCAGAAACGCTGCTGAATGTCCGGAGCACCGGGCAGATTTCTCATAATGACGAGGAGTTCGCTCGCCTCCAGCGGCTGTGGAAGGATCGGCACGTCGAGATCGACAATGTCGTCTTTCGATTCTGCGGCGAACACCCGCCGTTGTCCTGGCATCTCACCGGCACCGAGAAAGACGCGATCACCGCCGACTGGAAGAAGCAGGTTGATGGGGAGCGGGCAGAACTTCGGGCCGTTGAGGATTTCTTGAGAGGCCTACCCCTTCGCGGCGTGAGCGAGGACAAGCCGTACGACATACCTCTCAAGCCCTGTGTCCCCCCGGCGCCCTCAATCTGGCGACGGGCGCTGAACACCGTTACAGGGGCAACGCCGTAGGCCGTTTGAGGGCGGCGACCTGGGACGGCGTGGAAGTAGAAAAGGTTGACAAGGCCACCCCGGGGGATTACCGTGTTTTCTCCTTCCAGAGAGGCCTCGCATGAATAGAAAAAAGCTGTTTGCCCGACTGACGGCGGTGGCGTTTGTCGTGTTCGTGGTCGCGTCGTTTGCCGGCCTGCGCGGCCAGACGCCGTCGGGAGCCGTCGCCATCGACAATGACGACATCGGCGGCGTGGTGAGCGGCCCTCGCGGGCCCGAGGCCGGCGTGTGGGTTATTGCCGAGACCATGGACACGCCGACGCGCTTGATCAAGATCGTCGTCACCGACGACCAGGGCCGTTACCTGGTGCCGGATCTGCCCAATGGCAGCTACGACCTGTGGGTGCGCGGCTACGGCCTGGTCGACTCCCCCAAGGTCAAGAGCACCCGCGGCAAGACGGTAAACCTGAAAGCGGTGCCCGCGCCTGATGCTCACGCGGCCGCGCAGTATTACCCCGCTCAATACTGGTTCGCGCTCTTGCAGGTTCCGCCCGCGAGCGATTTCCCTGGCACTGGCCCGCAGGGCAACAGGATCTCGCCGACCATGAAGACCCAGGGCGAGTGGATCCGCAACATCGTGAACACCGACGGCTGCTCGGGCTGCCATCAGTTGGGGAACAAGGCGACGCGCGAGTTGCTGCCGGCCCTTGGCAGCTTTGAGACGTCCACGGCGGCGTGGGATCGGCGGATTCAGTCCGGTCAGGCCGGCGGCGGCATGAACAACCGCTTCACGCAGGTCGGGCGCGCGCGCGCCTTGGAGATGTACGCGAGCTGGACCGACCGCATCGCCAAGGGCGAGCTGCCGGCCTCCGCGCCCGCCCGCAGGGCCGCGAGCGCAACATCGTCATCACGATGTGGGACTGGGCGGATCCGAAGGCGTATCTCCACGACGAGATCGCCACCGACAAGCGGAATCCAACCGTCAATGCGAACGGACCGATTTATGGAGCGCTCGAAGAGAGCGCCGATTACCTGCCGGTCGTCGATCCGAAGACCAACACGATCAGCCAGGTGAAGTTGACCGTCCGCGATCCGAATACGCCGAGCGCGGCGAACACGCCTGCGCCGCAGCCGTCTCCGTATTGGGGCGAAGAAGTGATTTGGAGCAGCAAGACGAGCACCCACAGCTTCGCGATGGATGGACAGGCTCGTGTGTGGGCGGCGTCGCGAATCCGCCAGCTGCAGACGCAACCGTGGTGTCAGGCCGGATCGGATCATCCGTCGGCCAAGGCGTTCCCGCTCACGCAGAGCGGCCGGCAGCTGGAGCTGTACGACCCGAAGACCAAACAGACCACGCCGATCGACACGTGCTACAGCTGGGGCCACGCCAATTTCGACAAGAACGATGTCCTGTGGTCCTCGTTCGGGCCCGGCGTCGAGGGATGGTTCGACACCAGGATCTGGGACAAGACCCACGACGAGCAGAAGGCGCAGGGCTGGACGGCGTTCGTGCTCGACACAAACGGCAACGGCAAGCGCGACGCCTACACGGAGCCCAACGAGCCGGCCGATCCGGCGCTCGACCGGCGGCTCAACGTGTCGTTCTACGGTGTCTCTCCCGCTCCGGACGGGTCGATTTGGGGAACGGTCCAGGGAATGCCCGGCGGCCTGGGTCGGCTGGTACCCGGACCGAACCCACCGGCAACGGCGCTCACCGAATACTTCGAGGTGCCGTTCAAGGACGCGAAAGCAGCCGGCTCCGGCTTCTCGCCTCGCGGCATGGACGTCGACAGCAAGGGCGTCGTCTGGACCGTGCTCTCGAGCGGGCAGCTGGCGAGTTTCGATCGCAGCCTGTGCAAGGGCAAGTTGAACGGACCGGCCGCGACAGGACAGCAGTGCCCCGAGGGTTGGAGGTTCTATGCGGCGCCCGGTCCTAACTTCAAGGGCGCGATTGATTCAGCGAGCTCGGACTCGCTCTACTACAACTTCGTCGACCAGTTCAACATGCTCGGCCTCGGCAAGGACGTGCCGATTGCGACCGGCAATCAGTCAGAAGCGCTGCTCGCGCTCGTGGACGGAGCGTTCCTGACGCTGCGCGTGCCGTACCCGATGGGGTTCTTCGCGAAGGGCATGGACGGCAGGATTGACGACCCGAACGCCGACTGGAAGGGCAAGGGAATCTACACGAGCTTTTCGACGCGGGCGCCGTTCCACATCGAAGGTGGGAAGGGGACGACGAGCAAGCTCGTGAAGGTGCAGGTACGGCCGAACTCGCTCGCCAAGTAACGGAGGCTAGAGGCTGGGGGCTAGGGGCTAGCCTCCGGCCCCTACTTCTTCGCCAAAGTCCGCACGTAGTTCACCAGATTCCAGATGTCCTGTTCTTTGAGGCCCTGCTGGCCGAACGCGGCCATGTCGAATGCGGGCGCCACACCTTTCCTGATCGTTTCGAAGATTTCGCCGTCGGTCGAGCCGTGCTTCAACTTGCCGATCAGACTCGGCGCGGGCGGTGTCAGGTCGTTCCCCGGGCTGCCTCCTCCGTCGAGGCCGTGGCAGTTGGCGCAGTTGCGGTAGTACAACGCCTTTCCTGCGGCAATCGACTCGGGTGACGCCGTGATGGGATTCTGCAGCTTCGCCGCTTCGGGGTTGCCTTGCGCGGCCGGGCGAACGCCAGCCAACGCCGCGACCAGGAGTCCGACAACCAGGGAATTCAAGAAGAACACGCGCACGCTCGCCTCCTCATCATTACTAAACTAATAGGGACGCCATCGCGAAAGCAACATTCTGTGTCGCTAGCGTCCCGACAGCACCTGCCCCAGGTTGCCGTGGTAGCCCGTCATCTCGAGATAGCCGCGGCCCATCACGGGCTTGCCGCCCGCCTGGCCGGCCACGTCGATGAGTCCCTCCCAGTAGGCCACGCCCGTTGATCCCTCAAACGACAACTCTTGCGTGTTGAGCGGCGTGGTGATCTTCAGGTTCAGGTTGAGCGACGGCAGCACGATCGTCCACGCGACGGGGTAGGTTGCACCGTTGGCCGAACGGTACACCGGCCCGCCCGGCGCGAGCGTGAAGTCCGCGGCGGCCAGATGCGTGACGCGTCCGTCGGCGCCGACGAGCGTGCCGCTCGACCGCGGGTCGCGGCGGCCGTCGGCCTGCCGCAGCTGATACAGCATCAATTCGCGGCCGTCGGCCAGCTGAATCGACAACCAATCCCAGCCCACCTGATCCGGCTCGAGGAAGCTCGTGCCGAACTCGTGATCCATCCAGCTCTCGCCCGCGACCTCCACGCGCTCGCCGTCCACCGTGATCGTGCCGCGCGTGGGCATGCGCGTGAGGGAGTAGTAGTGCGAGGCGTTTCCCGCTTCGGCGCCCTTCTGGCTGATGCCGCCGAGGCCATGGACGACCGGCTTCCTGCCTTCGTCCAGGGCGAGATCGAGGCCCGTCCCCTTGTCCGAGGCGAGCAGCCGGTGGCGCCCCTGGTCGTCGAGCGAGGCCGACCAGTCGTCGTTCCACACCCGATACCGTTCCACGTCCGCGCCCGCCAAGCCGGGCCCGCCGCGGCTCAGGCGCTCCGCATAGCGATACCGCTTCCCCACCGGATCGCTGACGGCCAGATGGGTCATGAAGAGATCGCGGACGGCCCACTTCGACGGATTCGCCGGCGCGGGATCGACGCCGACACGAAAGAACGTGACCTGGTAGCCGAAGCGGCGTCCGTCTTTAGCCGCCACGTTCCCCGTGTAGTACCACCATTCGATCTTGAAGTCAGGATGACTCGCATGGTCGCGCGGGAACGCAAACGTGTAGCCGGGCGACGCCTCGCGCCAGGACGCCCCGCCCTGAGCCGCCACGACACAGCCGGCGGCGAGGATGGCCAGGAGGATCCGACACCGCATATTCATTCGTCCTGCGACAGGATCAGCTGTGCCGCGCGCCGCGCCGGATAGACGCCCGCTACCGCCGTCGCGGCAATCACCACGATGGTGGACTGGACCAGGAATGCCGTCGGCAGATGGAACTGAATCGTCCACCCGAAACTCTGCACGTTGATCACATAGATCAGCACCATCGACAGCGCGAGGCCCATCGTCAAACCGACGCCCTGGCTCACCGCGCCGATCATGGCCGCCTCGATCATCACCATCCGCGTCACCTGGCGCCGGTCGGCGCCAGTGAGACGGAGCAGCGAGAGTTCCCGGCGCCGTTCGAGCACGAGCGTGAGCAGCGTTCCGGCCACGCCCAGCATGGCCACGACGATGGCGATGAGCTCGAGGGCGTAGGTGATGGCGAACGTGCTGTCGAATATGCGCAAGACCTCGGTCCTCAGGGCGCGGTTCGTGTAGATGAACGCGCGGTGGCCCTCGTCCAGGCCGGCGAGGATCTGGGAACGCACGCGCTCTGGATCGACGCCATCCTTTATATATGCGGCGATCCCGGTCGGCGGCAGCGCGCCGTAGTAGCGGCTGAAGGTGCTGAAGTCCATGACGATCACGCCTCGGTCGCTCGAGTAGTCGTAGTAGACGGCGGCGACGCGAAACTCCCGCGGCCCGTTGGGCGTGGAGATCCCCACGACGTCGCCGTCGTGCTTGCCGTACTTGTTGGCGAAAGGTTCCGAGATGATCACCGCGTCCTGGCCGATGGCGGCGCGCATGGCCGCGCGGGCGTTCGACGGGCTCTTGAAGAGCAGAGCCCCGCGCGAGAGGGCCACATCGAAATGGCCGGCGCCGAGCACCACGAGGTTGCCGTTGTACACCAGGTCAAGGTTCCGGAATGAGTCGACGGCGACGACATCCGGGTGGCGGGTGACGGCCTCGATGACCTCGCTCGAGAGCGTCTGCTCGGAGCCGACGGTGGGGCGGACGCCGGGGCCGACGAAGAGATCTGCCCGCACGGTCTGGCCCACCCAGTAAACGACCGTGTCGCGGAAGCTGCCGATCATCACCGCGATCGCCACCATCATCGACAGGCTCACCGCCAGCGCCGCCACTGAAATGGAGATCCGTGGAATGGCCGCCGACAGGTTGGCGTGCGCCAGCAGGCCTTCGACGCCGAGGCGCCCGCGCAAGAAGCCGCGGCTGGCGCGGCTCAAGCCGAACATGACGGCCGGTACGATGAGCGACGCGCCAATCACGATCGCAAACGCGGACACATAGCCGAAGTACGGCCGGCCGTTGACCGGGCCGAGCCGGGCGAGCCCTGCGGCCGCGCCGATCACCACAAGCGGTGCCACGAGCATCACGGGACGCAGGCGCACACGCATCTCGAGGGTGTCGTGGCCGTGCATGGCCGCCGTCGGCGCGACGCGGCTGGCCTCGAGCGCGGGTACCGCGGCTGCGAGGAGCGAGAGCGGGAGGCCGAGGCCTGCGGCGAGTGCGACGTGGCCCCACGTCATGGCGGGCGGCGCCGAGACCGATGCGATGTAGAGCGTGCTGACCGTGGCCGAAGTGAGCGCCACCGCGGCGTCGGCGAGGACGCGGGCGAGGCCCAGCCCGAGCACGGTGCCCGCCACGGCGAGGGCGGCCGCCTCGCCGAGAAACAGCGCGAGCACTTGCGGCCCGGTGACGCCGAGCGCGCGCAGCATGCCGATTTCCTGCCGGCGGGCCACGACCGAGATCGTCACCGTGTTATAGACGAGAAACAGCCCTACGACGAGCGCGATCCACGAAAGCGCCGTCAAGTTCATCTGGAACGCCGCCAGCATCGTCTCCACCTGCGCGCCGCGCCGCGCGGGGCGCTGCGCCTCGATCCCCGCCGGGAGTCGCGGGCCGAGGGCGACGAGCGTCCGCTGGAGATCCTCCGGATTGCGCAGCAGCAGATCGATACGATCGATGCGGCCGAGGCGGTCGAAGGCGAGCTGCGCGGCGGCGATGTCCATCAACGCGAAGTTGCCGTCGAGCACCCGGGCGGGCCCTTCGTCCTTGAGCAGGCCGCGGATCGTGTACGAGACGACACGGTCGCCGATCATCAGACGGATCTCGCCGCCGAGCGCGAGGCCCCTGCGCCGCGCCAGCTTCTCGGTGATCACCACGGCGCGCTCGTTGGTCAGCAGCTGCAGGAACCGCTGCGTGGTCACCTCGGGTTCGCCCGCTCCCACATCGAGCAGCCGGTATTCCCGGAACGGCTGATCGCGAAGGATGTCGACGCCGAGCACCCGGACGGCTTCGGTTCGCGGCCGCCCGGCTTCGCGCGTCCCGTCCGGCTGGCCCACCGCGTCCGGCTCGACGAGCGCCGCATCGCCCTGGACGACGGGGCTCACGACGCCGAACTCGCGGAGCCAGCCGAGCGAGGGCAGCAGCGTCTCGTCGATGCCCGAGCCGCTGCCGACGATCTCGATCGACGTCTTGCCGGCCACCGCCTCGAGCGCGGTTTCGAAGCCGCGCACCGAACTGGCGTTGGTCAGCTGGATCGCGATGATCACCGCGATGCCCAGAGCCACGCCGACGATCGTCGTCGCCGTGCGCACGCGGTCGCGCAGGAGCGGACGGAGAATGAATTGGCGAAACAGCCTCATCATTCGAACATGCCGTCTTTCATCCGCAGCACCCGCTTGGCCGCCGCGGCCACGTCCGCCGAGTGTGTCGCGAGCAAGATCGTGATCCCCATCTCGCGATTGAGCTCGACGAGCAGGGCCAGCACCCGCGCGCCGTTGTCGGAATCGAGATTCCCCGTCGGCTCGTCGGCCACGACGAGAGCCGGCTGATGTGCAAGCGCCCGGGCGATGGCCGCGCGCTGCATCTCCCCGCCCGAGACCTGTTGCGGGTAGTGGTCCAGCCGGGGCGTGATGCCCACGCGTCCGGCGAGCTCGCGCGTCCGGCGGTCCGCCTCTTGGGGTGTGACGCCCGCGAGCAGGCACGGGAGCGCGATGTTGTCGGCAATCGTGAGCGTGGGCAAGAGGTTGAAAAACTGGAAGACGAAGCCCACCTGTTCGCGCCTGACGTGCGTCAGCTCATCATCTCCGAGCGCGGCCAGGTTGCGGCCGTCGAGCAGCAGCTGGCCCGCGGTGGGCCGATCCATCGCGCCGCACAGGTGCAGCAGCGTGGACTTGCCGCAGCCCGACGGCCCCATCAGCGCCACGAAATCGCCGGCGTCGAGGCTGAACGACACGCCGGCGAGCGCCGCGACGCGCGCGTCGCCGCTGACGTAGGTCTTCTGGAGATTGCTGGCCGCGAGCAGGGGCATGTGTGACCGGAAGCGACCTCAGGCAGGGAAGATCCGCTCTCGCGAAAGACGCATTGATTATAGCGATCTCGACGATCTTGTTGTTTGCCAATGGCGATAGTCTTGGTGCATCCTTCGACCATGCGTAAGAGCCACGTCATACTGGCGGCGTTGCTGCTGGCTGCCACGGCGCTCGCCCAGACGCCCACGGATCCATTTCCCGAGCCCATTCCCGCGGTCGAGGGCGTGATCAAGGTGGACTTCATCGAGTTCGCCTCGATTCCCGACAGCGACGGACAACCGGCTCGGATGATGCTGCTCGTCGACGAGCCGAGCACCCGTCGCATGTTTGTCATCGACATGCGCGGCCCGCTCCACAGCGTCAGCTACGACGGGAAGGCCGTTCTTCAGTATCTCGACGTCAACGCGCCGGCCTGGGGAGTGCAGGTCAATGCCATGGGCAACGAGCGCGGCGTGCAAAGCTTTGCCTTCCATCCCCAGTTCAACGCGCGCGGCTCCCGAGGGTACGGCAAGTTCTATACGCTGACCGACTCGAGCAACATGATGCCGAAGGCCGATTTCAAACCGATCGGCGCCATCAACACGACGCACCACATGGTACTGCTCGAGTGGACCGCCAAGACGCCGGACGCCCCGGCCTACGACGGCGGCCCGCCGCGCGAACTGATGCGCTTCGAGCATCCGTTTGCCAACCACAACGGCGGCCATCTCAGCTTCAACCCGCTGGCGAGGCCGGGGAGCCCCGACTACGGCCTGCTCTACATGGGCTTTGCCGACGGCGGCAATGGCGGCGATCCGCTCAACCTCGCGCAGAACCTCGGCTCTCCGTTCGGCAAGATCCTTCGTTTCGATCCGCTCGGCACCAACTCCGCCAACCGGAAATACGGCATTCCAGCGAGCAACCCGTTCGTCAAGACGGTGGGCGCACTCGGCGAGATCTATGCGAGGGGCGTGCGGAATCCGCAGCGCTTCGCGTGGGATTCGAAGACCGGCGCCATGTACGTCGCCGACATCGGCCAGGGCATCGTCGAGGAGGTCAGCCGCGTCACGGCCGGGGCCAACCTCGGGTGGAACCAGTGGGAGGGCAGCTTCAACTATGTCGGCCGCCAGGAAATCGGACTCGCCAACCAGCGGGGCGATCCGAAAGTGACCTATCCGGTCGTGGAGTACGACCACGTGGACCCGCTGCTCCTCCCACAGGTCGCCATCACGATCGGCCCCGTCTACCGTCGAACCGAGATGCGTCAGCTCGCCAATCTCCTGTTGTTCGGTGACAACCCGAGCGGCGAGATCTTTTACGTCAGCGCCGACAATCTGCCAAACGGTGGGCAGGCCGCCATTCGCCGTGTGCTGTTCAACGACAAGGGCCAGACCAAGACGCTGCTGCAGCTGATCAAAGAGAAGAACGCCGCGCAGGGCAAGATGATCGCGACTCGTGCGGATCTACGCTTCGGGCCGGGGGCAAACGGCCAGATCTTCGTGCTCAACAAGCACGACGGCGTGATTCGTCAGCTCGTCCCCCCGCACCCGTAGCGCGCCCGCCTACATCACCGTCGGTGGCTTGGGCGGAGTCAGCAGATAAGGCTGGTCGCGCAGCTCGCGGCTGAGGTGCGCGTGGCGCTGACGCCAGGGCTCGAAGCGCCTGGCGATGGTGTCAAGCAGCCGTGCCTTGGGCAGAGACGGTTCCTGGACGGCCGCGCGTCTGAAGAAATTCGCGCCCAGCCCCGAATACCACCGGATGTTGTGCCGCCGGCGCATTTGATCTTCAAAAAAACCGGCCAGCACGAGGCACTGCGCACCGGCCGTTTCCAT
>JBGPHH010000111.1:0-12411 GCA_041484265.1 Vicinamibacteria bacterium | reverse complement strand
CTCGCGGCCGTGATCGAGGACCACGGTCTCACGTGGGCCGACATGGATCTGTTCGCTGTGGCATCTGGGCCCGGGTCGTTCACCGGTCTTCGCATCGGCATCGCGACGATCCAGGGGCTGGCGCTCGCCGCTCATCGCCGAATAGTGGCGGTCTCGGCGCTCGAGGCGCTGGCGCAGCACGCCAGCCAGACGGTGGCGGCCGGCCGGCCGATCGCGGCGTGGATGGACGCGCGGCGCGGGGATGTGTTCGCGGCACTCTACACGGTGACGTCGGCGCCTGTCTTCGATGTCGAGCGCCTCGTCGAGCTGGAGGCACCAACCGTCGGCGACCCGATCTTGACGCTCGACCGGATTACGCATCGGCTGTCCGATGCTCCGGTGCTGTTCGTGGGAGACGGCGCCACGCTCTATGCAGCGAGCATCGAGGCCGGCCGGCCGTTGGGGACCGGCACGTGGCCGCAGCCCTTGCTGGCGGGAGCCATCGGCCGGATGGCACTGGCCCGTGCAACACGAGGCGACACGATTCATCCTTCGGCGGTGCACCCGTTGTACGTGCGGCGTCCCGATGCTGAGGTTGATCGAGAGAGAAGAGCGTTCGACACCAAGGACACTAAGGGAAGATCCGCGTGATCCATGGCACCTTGGACCATTGAACTCCTGACGTCTCCCTCCGAGGTGGACGCGGTGCTCGCCATCGAGGAGGCCTCGTTCACCAACCCCTGGACGCGCGACATGTACCTGGGCGAGCTCGCGCATCGAGACGTTTCGTTCTGCTATCTCGCCCTCAATACCGATCGGCTCGTCGTCGGGTTTTGTTCGCTGTGGCGCGTCGTTGACGAGCTCCATATCAATAACCTCGCTGTGGCGCCGCCGTACCGGCGCGCCGGCGTGGCCACCTCATTGCTGATGCACCTGATGGGCGAAGGTGCGCGGCTCGGGGCCGTGCGGGCGACGCTCGAGGTTCGGCGCAGCAACGACCCGGCGCGGCGTTTGTACGAGCGCTTTGGATTCACGGTGAAGGGTATTCGCCGGGCGTACTACACGAAGCCCGTCGAAGACGCACTCGTCTTGTCCCGCGAAGGGTTGACTTCCGCCACCGGCCACTAGCCACCAGCCACCACCTTGTGTTACGGTTCGGCCAGTTTCTGATCCTGAAGGAGGCGCAGCATGAATGGACAGTCACAGGACGTCAAGGAACCGTTGCTGCAAACCGACGAAGAGTTCCATGACCTCGCCACCAAACATCATCAATTGGAAGATCGCCTCAAGGAACTGACCGCGAAACATTACCTCTCCGAGCCAGAGCAACTCGAGGAAGTCGACCTCAAGAAGCACAAGCTGCAGATTAAGGACCGGATGGAGGACATCCTCCGGCGCCGTCGTCAGCCCTGACAGAAGGTTCGATTAGATTGCGCTTGGATCCGGCCGGCTGGCCGTTTGTGGGCTTCGCGCTGGCGCTCGGTGTCGTCTCGAGCGTGGCGGGCGCATCGGTCCTTGGGGCGCTGTTCTTCCTGCTCGGCGGTTTCTTCCTCTTCTTTTTCCGTGATCCTGATCGCACGACGCCTCCGGGCGCCGACGTGGCGCTCTCTCCTGCGGACGGTCGCGTCCTCGTCGCTGGTCCCGCCGATCCGAGTGCCGCACCGCCAGGATCGTGGCAGCAGGTGAGCATTTTCCTCTCGCCGATGGACGTGCACGTCAACAGGATTCCGGTGTCCGGTCGCGTCACGCGGGTGACGTTCACGCGGGGGCGGTTTCTGCCCGCGTACCATCACGATGCCACCACCGCCAACGAGCGGAGCGAGGTGTGGATCGATCACGACGGTCAAGCCATCGTGGCGCGCCAGATCGTCGGCATTCTCGCGCGGCGCGTCGTGTGCCGCGTCGGGCCCGGCGCCGACGTCCGCGCGGGCGACCGGTTCGGCATCATGAAGTTCGGCTCGCGGATGGATGTGTTCCTGCCGCCGACCGCAGTGCTCAGGGTGAAGGTCGGTGACGCGGTCCGCGGCGGCGAAACCGTGATTGCGGTGCTACACTCTGCACATGGCTGAATTGCCGCGCGATGAGGCCCGTCTGCGGTTCATCGGCCGCGCAGACACCAGGCCACCCAGGCGGCTCGATCGCGGAGCTTACCTCCTCCCCAGCCTCTTCACGCTCACGCACTTGTTCTGCGGGTACGCCTGCGTCGTGTACGCGATGCGGAACGACTACCAGACGGCGGCACCGTTCATCGGCTTTGCCATCGTGCTCGACATGCTCGACGGCCTCGTCGCGCGCATGACCGGCACGGCGAGCAATTTTGGCGCCGAGCTCGACTCACTCGCCGACATCATCTCGTTCGGAATGGCGCCCGCGATCCTGGCGTTTTCATGGGGCCTGCAGTCGCTCGGGCGCCTCGGGTGGTTGGCCGGGTTTCTGTTCGTCACGGCTGCCGCGCTGAGGCTCGCGCGTTTCAACATCCAGAGCCATGCCGGGGGTGACAAACGGTACTTTATCGGCTTGCCCAGCCCCGCCGCCGCGGCGATCATCGCGTCGACCGTGTTCGCGTATCCCGCGGGGTTGCTCGATTACCGGGCGGCTCTTCCTGCGCTCGCGATGGTCCTCGTGCCGGCGGCGCTGATGATCAGCACGATCCGATTCCGAAGTTTCAAGTCGTTCGATCTCAAGAGCCGCCAGCCCTATACGGCCGTCATCCTGATCGCGGCCGGCATCGTCCTCATCGCCACGCATCCGCAGGGCGCGCTCGTCGTGCTCGCGTACTCCTACCTCTCGTCGGCGTTTATTGGATTGGCCATCACGCGATTCCGCCATCGTGATGGTCACACCGCCCCAGAGGAGCCGTCAGAGAAAGACGACGTCACGCGGGCAGGGTGATGGTGACCGTGGTGCCGACACCCCGGTCGCTGGTCACACCGATCGCTCCGCCGTTGAGTTCCACGTTGCGCTTGGCGATCGTCAGCCCGAGGCCCGTGCCCGCGGCCCTCGTCGAAAAGTAAGGCTCAAAGATCTTCGCGAGCGACTCCTGATCCATCCCGATGCCGCTGTCGGTGATCTCAATCACCACAGAACGGTGGCTGCTGGCTGGTGGCTGGTGG
Organism: Vicinamibacteria bacterium; assembly: GCA_041484265.1. Lineage (GTDB taxonomy): Bacteria > Acidobacteriota > Vicinamibacteria > Vicinamibacterales > CAVVIG01 > 2-12-FULL-65-11. The sequence continues at coordinate 9,319 of JBGPHH010000111.1, read as the reverse complement.
CTGGCGTCTTGTGACTGCTGACTGTCGACCGCCGACTGCCGACTGCCGACTGCCGACTGCCGACTGACAATCGTCAGCGCTCCCTTGCCCGGCATGGCGTGCAGGGCGTTTTCGATCACGTTGGTCAGTGCGCGCGCGAGGAGCGTGCGGTCGATATTCACGAGAGGCAGATCGTCGGTTGAGGTCACGGTGATGGCGATGCGCCCCGTGAGGCCCGCGCGGTACGGCGTGACGACCTCGTCGACCAGCGCGGCGACGGCCGTTGGTTCCGGACGAGGTGTCGGTGAGCTGGCAAAGCTCGAGAACTCGGCCGAGATCTGCCGCAATAACGCCACCTGCGTGAGAATGGCGTTGACGCAGTCGTCGAGCACGGGTGAAAGGGGCGCCCCCTTGTCGAGATTGACGCGGCGCGCATGCTCGGCTGACAGCTGAATGGGCGTCAAGGGGTTCTTGATGTCGTGCGCGACCTGCCGGGCCATGTCGGCCCACGCTTCGAGCCGCTTGGTCCGCTCGAGCGTCGTGCGCTGCTGCTGCAGGTCGGCGGCCATCTGATTGAAGTCTTCGACCAGCCGTCTGAGTTCGTCCGAGGAGGTAATCGCGACGCGGGCGTCGAGATCCCCCCGCGCGATCCGTCGGGTCGCGCGCGTGAGCCGCTTCACCGGATCGGCGATCTGCTCGGCCCTCCAGTAGCCGAGCGCCGAGCCCAGCAGACTGAACAGCACGAAGCCGAACCACAGCCGCCGGTCCAACTCGTCGATCTGCCGCTCGACCTCGGGCTGTTGCAGCGGGACCTGCACGGTGACGATGCCGTCCCGGCCGCCGGCGCGAACCGGGGCCGCCGCGAGCAGGTAGCCGGTGCCCATGTCTTGAGCGCTGACATAGGTCGGCTGCCGGTCGATCAGAATCTTGCGATAGACGTCGCCGGGCGTGCGGACCGACTGCAACCGCGAAGCGAAGACGTGACGCTCACTGGTGGCCTGCAGGCGGGAGCGGTCGAACAGATTCACGTTCTCTTCGATCGCCCGGCTGACGAGCACCATGATGTCGTCATCCAGCGCATCGTTCGGCGTCGATCCCCGCTCCTGCAGCGTGGTGTAGTCCTCGACAAGGCGCTGCGCGACGGTCGCCGTCTTGGCCGCGGCCTCTTCGATACCGGTTTGAAACTGATTGGCGAAGTACTGTCGCGTGAGGACGGCCAGAAACATCACCGGTGCGACGGCACCGATGACGAAGGCGAGAAATAGCTTCCGATAGAAACTCGATCGAATCTCTCGGAGCAAGGCGCGCCCGCTGGCCGGCGTCCGCGACGTCAGCGTGTTCACGAGCGTCGCCCCGGCGATCAAGACGATACACAGGACACCGGTCAGAATGACCAGCTCGGCCAGATTGATCAGATGGCCGAACACCGTGATAACGGGATAGCCGAGCGCATAGATCCCGCCGCGGTCGTTCAGGAAATGGACGCGGAAGGTTTGACCTCCTCGATCGACCGTCGCCCAGACTGGCTCGCGCGACGTCGTCATCTGCTCGAAGACGTCGTCAGGAAGAGGCCACACGCTCGTGCCGAACACATAAATCGGCGCGCGGCTCCAGCCATACACGGCGAACTCGATGTCGCGGCCGTACACGCTTTCGGCTGGCAGTTGGCGCTCGGGTTGCAGCGACTCGGGGTACGGATTGGCGGTGGCGATGAAGGGGAGCTCGCGGTAGTCGAGCATCGCGCGAACCACGATGGCCCCGATCGGACGGCCGCTCGCGCAGATGCCGCGGCTGGCGCGCACGACATGCTGCTCGCCGGATCCAGACGGCGAGATGTCATCGGACAGCGCCCAATCACCGCAGGCCGTCTGATAGTACTGGGCGGCCGCGTCTGGCAGGTTCAGCGCGAACGGGCTGACGAGCCGGCCGTCGGCGCGATAGAGCTCGACGGCCGACGTCAGGCCGTACTTCTTCAGATCGGTCTGGGACCAAACGACAAACGCACGGTCGGTCTGCGGTGTCTCAACATCGGTCGGCCCCGAGACATAGTCCGGTAGGGTGGACAGCGCATCGATCTGCTCGAGACTGTTTCGCAGCCTGGTTTGCAGATCCGCGCGCGCGCTTGCCGCCTGCGGTCCGTACCCGTGGGCGACGAGCTCCTCTTTGTGCTGAACGGTAAAGGCGAGGAGCGACGGATACATCGCCATGGCTGGCATGAGCAGCGCGAGAAACCCGGCGCCGAGGCGGAAGGCCTGCGACGCGCGCCGCGCTCGCACGCGGATGCGCGCGACGGCCGACGCCAACGCCCCTGCCGTCGTCAGCGCGATGAGCAGCGGCATCGGCGGGACCTGCATCGACGGTGCGCCGAATGCGCGGATGGATGAGACCCCCACGACCACGCCCGCGAGCCAGGCGAGCGCCGCCACGCTGCGCAGCACGCCCCGTGGCGTGCGCCAGACAAGCGCCGGGAGGCGAATCGATGCGACCGCGGCCCAGATGACTGCGGCGTGCAGCAGCAGGAGACCGAAGGCGAGGCCCAGGCGTGCCGCGTTTGCCGGGTGAAGGGAGAAGTGCAGTAGGTCCAGGGTCGTGCCCTGGACCGTGGTCTGAAGGATCAGCTCGTAGGCCCAGAGGATCGCCGTGCTCACGAGCCCAGCGAGGAGGTACGCGGTGGCAACGAGGCTCGCCCCTCGAAGTGATGCCAAGAGCAACGGAGGGCGGGCCTTGGCGAAACGGCGGCGCTCGGTGAGGTCGATCGCAAGCCACGCCAGCGCCGCGGCCAAGAGAGACGTCAGCAGCAGGTCGAGGGGCGAGGTCACCGGCCGTGGCGAACCGACGACGGGTGCGGCCGCGAACCAGAGGAGTACGCGCGCAGCAACAAGCGCGAGAAGGATCCCGCCGGTCGTCAGGAGCAACTGACGTGTATCGGCCGCCCGGCGGCGCCGCTCGACCAGTGGTCCCATCGAGAGCAGAAGGGTGACCGCCAAGACGAGTAGGACAGCGCCCCAGGTGCCGCTGCGCCACTGCGCTCGAGCCGCGGCCAGGTCCGTTCCGGATACTTCCGCGTCGACCAGTCGGCCGCCATCGCGGGCGTGGACGGTGAACGCGAACGGCGCCTGCGGCTGTGCGCCAGCGGTTCTCACTCGCAGCGTTACAGGGACCAGCGATGTGGACACGACGAACTGATCGCCCAGCCCTGCCGTCGTCTGATCCGGTCCAAGGGCCTGCTCGACGGCGATGGTCGCGAGGCGCGTTGGGGGGCGGCGGTCGCGGTCCAGGACGGGTTCGAGACGCAGCAGCATCGGCCCGAACGGGCCGGGAATAACGGCAAGGGGAGCTGGTCCGTCGAGACGATCTTTCGAAAGGTCAGAGACGCGGCCGGCCCAGGCGACGGGCGCGCCCGCCGCATCGTAGACCGTCACGCCAGTACGCCGCACGAGTTCGCGTGGCAATGATCGATCAACGGCATCGAACAGACTGGTGGACGCCGCGTTATCGCGCGGCGCCCGCCGAATAGCGTCGCGCTCAGCTGCCACCTGGTCCGCAATGGTGCCAAGCGCGTCGGCGCTCGTGTCGAATCGTTGCTGAAGCTCGGAGGCGACCCGTGACAGGGCGACCTCACTGGAGGCTCCGAAGCGGGCGCGCTCGAGCGCCAGGCCTCCGGCGGCGACGAGCAGGGCGGCGGCCAGCCCCGCAGTTCCGATGCGCCCTAGGCCAGACATGATTTCATCACCGTCAAGACAGCATACAATGACGATCCGTCGTACGTGTCGTACGTAGTGTCCGGCTTGAGCCGGACCTCCGGCATGGAACTCAAACTCCTCCTCAAGCGCGGGGCGCTCGTCGCGGGTGCGAACTGGCCGGTGGTGGCGATTCAGTTCGTCGCCGAGACCACTTTTAAGGTCTTGCTCGCGTTCCCGATCATCGGAGCGGCGATCCTCGTGGCGTGGCTGCTCGGGGGCAGCCTGACAGACCTCCTTCAGGGGAACCTGCGCGACATGTTCAGCGCGATTGCCGGCGCGCTGATGGCCGAGCCCATCGCACTGGCCGCCTTCGTCACGGCGTTCGGTGTGGTGCTCGTCGGCGGATCGGTCCTGATGTTCTTCATCAAGGGTGGGACGGTCGACGTGCTGCTGGCGGCCAATACGGCGGCCGGTCCGATTGAGCACGAGCCGCTCACGGCCGAGACCCTCCGGCGCGCTTCGCGGTTCACGCTGCAGCGCTTTTCCAGCGGCTGCACGCGGCTGTTCCGCCGATATCTGGCGCTCGGCTTCGCCCTGATGCTCGTGTACGGTCTGTCGGGGGGCGCCTACCTGGCGCTGGTGATTTACGGGATTCGTGCCGCCACCAGCCAGTATCTGGTGCTCAGGTGGACCTTCATCGCCGTGTCATCGGCCGGCGTCCTGGTCGCCTGGATCACCATCGTCAATCTGTTGTACCTGCTGATGCAGATTGCGATGGCCATTGATGGCGTCGGCCTCTTGGAGGGGTGGCGCGCAGTCACGCGATTCATTCGCGCGGAGTACCGCGATCTGGCTCGCGTCGTCGCCGTCGCGATCACGCTGGTCGTCGTGGCGACGATCATCTCGGCACTCGCCTGGTCGGGCGTCGGCCTGATTGCGTTTGTCCCGCTTGTGGGTCTGGCGGTGTTTCCATTACAGCTTGTGGCGTTGCTCGTCCGCGAGCTGATTTACGGGTACCTCGTCCTCTCGACCGTCAGCGCGTACCTCGCGTTGTACGCCGGCCACGCCGCGCGCCGGGCCGACCCGCGCTCACGGGTCGCGCGGCCGTTCGAGCGTCCAGCCTCAGCGTCAGGTGAAAAAGGGGTCGGGAGTCTTTTTCGCTAGGATCGCAGGAAAAGACTCCCGACCCTTTTGTGCGGCTCTGCATTCAACGTTGTCGGGTGACGAGTGTGGCCGTCACGCCCCTGGCGTCGCGCGTGACGATCACAATCCCTGGCGATGCGCCTGTCTCATTCGCGACGAGATGGACCAGGGCCTCCGCCTCGCCGGTGCCCGCTGACAGCGTCCCAGCGGGCGTGCCGTCTTTTGCGTCGTACGCAGGGAGCGTCGGCGCAATACCAGGGACGACGAGCGTGGCGCCAGCCTTGATCGGTCCGGCGGTCGGCCGCACCGGCAGGGGCCGGAACCACTGCTGCACGCCGGTCGTGCGGGAAAGCGCTCGCAGCACGTTGTCGAGTGACACGAAGTAGACGTTGCGCTCGTCGACAACCGGCACGCCGATCACGTCGGCTCCTGTCCGCCAGCGCCATTCGACCCGGCCGTCGCGCGAGTTCAGACAATAAAGGAAATTGTCTGTCGATCCCACATAGAGGCGCGCGTCGAGCGCGAGCATATCTGTGGCTGTCCCGCCCAGGCGACGCTCCCACGCGATTTCGCCGGCAGCGGCCTGGAGCGCCACGACGCGTCCGTTGTCGGTCGGCACGTAAACGTGATCTGTCGCGAGCGCTAACCGCGAATGAGCGGGCGAGGGAAGGCTGCGACGCCACGCGAGCTGACCGTCGCTCGCGCGGAAAAGGAGGATGGCCCCGTCGCGTGTCGCGACAACGAGACGCCCGCGGTCTGATGCCGGTGGGGACGCAAGTGTGTCAGTGAATGGCACCTGCCACGCGAGTCCGCCGTCTGCCGCGCGACGGGCTGTGATCCGGTCAGGTTCAACGATGAACACCAGACCGTCTTCGGCAGCGAGTTCATGACGCGGTCGGGCAGCGACGCTCCAGACTTCGGTGCCGCGCGTCAGCTCGTACGCGGCCACCCGGCCCTCGTCGGTCGCAAGGTAGATATGTTCGGCGTCGTACGCTGGTGGGACGATCAACGGATGATCGAGGCTGATCGTCCAGACCGACTGGATTGGGAACAACGCGAGCGGCGCGCGATCGCTCGCCGCCTGACTGGATTGCGCCGCAATTGCGATCGATGACGCGACGATCAGGGCAACTGCACTACAACATCTAGTGGTCCTGCCCACGCTCACACCGTTATAATAGCGTCTGTTCTCCTCAAGCTCTCGTGAATCATCAAACCATTCTCGTTCTCGACTTCGGATCGCAGTACACACAACTGATTGCCCGGCGCTTGCGGGAGCTGTCGGTGTATTGCGAGATCTGGCCGCCCGACGCGCCGGCCGAGAAGATCCGCGCGCGGCAGCCGGTGGGCGTCATTCTGTCGGGCGGACCCAGGAGCGTTTCTGACAGAGGAGCGCCGAAGTGCGATCCGACGTTGTTCGAGTTGGGGAGTCCTGTCCTCGGCATCTGCTACGGCATGCAGCTGATGGCTGACACGCTCGGCGGGCAGGTCGCACCGGCGCCGCAGCGCGAGTTCGGGCACGCGATGGTCACAGTCACGAGTAGACCGGATGCCCCGCGTGCCGGCGCGGACCTTTTTGCCGGCGTGCCCTCCGACATTCGCGTCTGGGCGAGCCACGGCGATTTCGTCGCTCGGCCGCCGCAGGGGTTCTCGGTGCTCGCGACGAGTGCCAACGCGCCGATCGCGGCGATGGCGAATCCCGATCGTGGGCTGTACGCGCTGCTGTTTCATCCAGAGGTTGCGCACACGGAGCGTGGCCTCGAGATTCTTCGCAACTTCGCCTACGGCGTCTGCGGCTGCACGGGCGACTGGACGATGGCCTCGTTTGTCGAGGAGGCCACCGCGAAGGTCCGGACGCAGGTCGGCAGCGGGCGCGTGGTGTGTGCGCTCAGCGGCGGCGTGGATTCGACGGTGGCGGCGCTCATCATCCATCGTGCGATAGGCGACAGGCTGACCTGCATCTTTGTGGACAACGGCGTGCTCCGGCTGAATGAAGCTGCACAGATCCGCAAACGCTTCGAACGGCTGAGACTGCCGTTGGTCTTCGTTGATGCATCGACGCTGTTTCTTGATCGCCTCGCCGGCGTGATCGATCCAGAGCGGAAGCGCAAGAGCATTGGCGCGACCTTTATCGATGTGTTCGAGGCAGAGGCCGCCAAGCTGGGCGACGTCGATTTCCTCGCGCAAGGCACGCTGTACCCGGACGTGATCGAGTCTGTGTCCATCGTGGGGCAGTCGGCGCTCATCAAGAGCCACCACAATGTCGGGGGCTTGCCCGAGCGCATGCGGATGAAGCTGGTCGAGCCGCTGCGCGAGCTCTTCAAGGACGAAGTCCGTGAGGTCGGACGCAAGCTCGGCCTCGACGAGGAGTTCGTCGTCAGGCAGCCCTTCCCGGGGCCCGGCCTCGCGGTCCGCATTCTGGGCGCGGTCACACCAGAACGGCTTGCGCTGTTGCGCCGCGCCGACGCCATTGTGGCCGAGGAAGTCCGGCGCGACGGCTGGTACACCAGGCTCTGGCAGAGTTTCGCCGTCCTGCTGCCGGTGCAGAGCGTCGGAGTCATGGGCGACGAGCGGACCTACGAGTATACGGCGGCAATTCGCGCGGTCGAGAGCCGTGACGGCATGACGGCGGACTGGGCGCGGCTGCCGCACGACTTGCTGGCCTGCATCTCGTCGCGGATCGTTAACGAAGTGCGAGGCATCAATCGCGTGGTCTACGACATCAGCTCGAAACCGCCATCGACGATCGAATGGGAATAACGAACGCGCTGCATGACTGAATTCGTCCACCTGCACCTGCACACCGAATACTCGCTCCTCGATGGAGCGTGTCGCATCGACGAGCTGCTTGATCAGGCCGTCGCGCTGAAGATGCCGGCCCTCGCGGTCACCGAGCACGGCAACCTGTTCTCGTCGGTGATGTTTCACGACCACGCGCGCGAGCGGGGCGTGAAGCCGATTCTCGGCTGTGAGGTGTACATGGCCCCGGGAAGCCGCCACACCAAGAGCGGCAATCCGGGCGAGACGGCGAACCATCTGATCCTGCTCGCCGAGACCAACGAGGGCTACCACAACCTGATCAAGCTGGTGTCGGCCGGCTATATGGAGGGGTTCTACTACAAGCCGCGCATCGACAGGGACCTGCTGGCGCAGCACGCGAAGGGGCTCATCGGCTTGAGCAGCTGTCTCAAAGGCGAAGTCGCCGAGGGCCTTTCGCACCAACAGGAACGAAAGGCCGTCGAAGCCGCGGCCGCGTATCGCGACATTCTGGGCGCGGGCAACTTCTTTCTCGAGATGCAATGGCACGGCATCGAGGATCAGCGCATCGTCAACAGCGGCTTGCCTGGTCTCGCCCGCGATCTCGACCTGCCGCTCGTTTGCACGAACGACGTGCACTACGTGCGTGCCACCGATGCGCACCCGCACGATGTGCTGCTGTGCATCGGTACTGGAAAGGCGTTCAGCGATCCCAAGCGGATGCGGTACGAGAGCCAGAACTTCTTTCTGAAGACCCCGGCGCAGATGGCGGAAGCGTTCAAGGACTATCCGGACGCTCTCACCAACACGGTCCGGATCGCCGAACGCTGCGACGTCAAGCTCGCGAGCGGCGAGAACCATCTGCCGAACTTCGACGTGCCCGCTCCCTATACGGTGGACGGGTACTTTGAGCACGTCGTGCGCGAAGGATTCGCGAACCGGCTGACACGGCTGAGGCAGCTCGCCTCGACCGGCGCGCTCAAGCACACGGTCGACGAGTACGACCGACGGCTCGCCTACGAGATCGAGATGATCAAGCGGATGAAGTACCCCGGGTACTTTCTCATCGTCTGGGACTTTATCCGCTACGCGCGCGAGCAGGGGATCCCGGTCGGGCCTGGCCGCGGGTCGGCGGCGGGCAGCCTGGTGGCGTACTGCCTGCGAATCACAGATGTTGATCCCCTGGATTTCGATCTGATTTTCGAGCGTTTCTTGAACCCCGAGCGCGTCTCGCTGCCGGATATCGACATCGACTTCTGCGAGCGGCGTCGCGGAGAGGTCATCGAGTACGTGACGCGAAAGTACGGCCGAGAGAACGTCGCCCAGATCATCACCTTCGGCACGATGAAGGCGAGAGCCGTCGTGCGCGACGTGGGACGCGTGCTCGAGATGTCGTTCGCCGACGTCGACAAGGTGGCCAAACAGATTCCTGCGACGCTCGACATCACCCTCGACAAGGCGCTCGAGGAGAGTCAGACGTTGAGGGACCTCGAGCAGAGCGACCCGAGGGTCAAGGAGCTGCTTGGCGTGGCGAGGCGGCTCGAGGGGATGACGCGTCATGCCTCGGTGCACGCCGCGGGCGTCGTGATCGCGCCAAGTGCGATCACCGACTATGCGCCGCTCTATCGGGGTGCACACGACGAAACCGTCACGCAGTGGTCGATGAAGGACATCGAGCGCGTCGGCCTGCTGAAGATGGACTTCCTCGGCCTCAGCACCCTGACCCTGATCGACGACTGCGCGAAGGAGATTGCGCG
>JBGPHH010000110.1:0-12452 GCA_041484265.1 Vicinamibacteria bacterium | reverse complement strand
GATGCGCGCCGCGCCGACGCCGACGAACATCTCGACGAACTCCGATCCGCTGAGGCTGAAGAACGGCACGTGCGCTTCGCCGGCGACGGCGCGCGCGAGCAGCGTCTTGCCGGTGCCGGGCGGGCCGACGAGCAGCACACCCTTCGGGATCTTGCCACCGAGGTTCGTGTACTTCGAAGGCGTCTTGAGGAACTCGACGATCTCCTTGAGTTCGTTCTCGGCCTCGTCGACGCCCGCGACGTCGGTGAACTTCACTTTGACTTCGTCGTCGGCGTAGACCTTGCCCTTGCTGCGGGCGAAGGACATCACGCCGCCCTCGGCGCCGCTCATCCGCCGGAAGAAGAACCCCCAGATCCCGATGAAGAAGAGCAGCGGCAGCACCCAGCCGAGCAGGTCGGGCAGCCAGCGATTCGCCGCTTCGCCCGTGTACTTCACGCCCTTTGCGTCGAGTTCTTCGGCGAGCTTCGGATCCTCGACGCGTGTCGTCGTGAACTGCGCCTTGTCCTTCTCGGCGTTCTTCAGCGTGCCATGAATGCTCTGGTCCGAGATTGAGATGTCCGCCACCTGGCCCTCTCTGACCAGGGACTTGAACTCCGAGTACGGAATCGATCGGCCGGCCGGCGCGGCAAAGTACAGCTGCGCCGCGCCCAGCAGGACGAGCAGCGCGAGGCCGTACCAGACCGACGACGAGGGTCGCGACCCGAGCGGGCCTCGGCCCGCGGGCCCGCGCTGTTGGAGACGAGGCGATCGTTGAGGTGTCGGCATCGGCTTATGTCTTCACCATTTCTCGCTTCGCGAAGACGAGGCCGCCCGGGCCGGCGTCGACCGTGACCGCGTCACCCTCGATGAAGTCGCCTTCGAGGACGCGAAGCGCGAGCGGATCGAGCACCCGCCGCTGAATTGTCCGCTTGAGCGGCCGCGCGCCGTACGCCGGATCGTAGCCTTCTCGGACGAGCTGTTCTTTGGCGGCCGCGGTCAACTCGACGTGGATCTTGCGATCCTCGAGCCGCTTCATGAGTCCAGCCAGCTGGATGTCGATGATTCGCTTCATGTGCTCGCGATCGAGCGGATGGAACGTGACCATCTCGTCGATGCGATTCAGGAACTCCGGACGGAAATGCTCGCGCGGATCGCCGGCGAAGTTGGACGTCATGATCACGACGACGTTCTTGAAGTCTACCGTGCGGCCCTTGCCGTCGGTCAGACGGCCGTCATCGAGCAACTGCAACAGGACGTTCAGCACCTCCGGATGCGCTTTCTCGATCTCGTCGAACAGCACGACGGCGTAGGGCTTCCGTCGTACGGCTTCCGTGAGCTGGCCGGATTCTTCGTAGCCGACATATCCGGGCGGCGCGCCGATCATCCGCGAGACCGTGTGCTTCTCCTGATACTCCGACATGTCGACTCGCACCATGGCCTGCTCATCGTCGAACAGGAACTCGGCCAGAGCACGGGCCAGTTCCGTCTTGCCGACGCCGGTCGAACCCAGAAACATGAAGCTGCCGAGCGGACGGTTGGGATCCTGCAGGCCAGCCCGCGCACGTCGGATGGCGTTCGACACAGCGGTAATCGCTTCGTCCTGCGAGATCACGCGCTGGTGCAGCCGCTCCTCCATGTGGATGAGCTTCTGGACTTCGCCCTCAATGAGCCGGCTCACGGGGATGTGCGTCCACTTGCTGACAACCTCCGCGATGTCTTCCTCGTCGACTTCCTCTTTGAGCATCCGCTGGTCCTTCTGCAGCTCGGCCATCTTGGCTTCTTCGTCTCGAATCTGTTTTTCGAGCTGAGGCACGCGTCCGTACTGCAGCTCGGACGCTTTCGTGTAGTCGCCCGCGCGCTGGGCGCGCTCGATCTCTTGCTTGAGGGCCTCCTGTTGCTCCTTCAGCTTTCGCGACCGCTGAATCGCGTCTTTCTCCTGCTGCCAGTGCGCAGCCAGCCGCCCGCGCTCTTCCTTTAAATCCGCCAACTCCTTCTCGAGCTTGCCAAGTCGTTCCTTCGAGGCCTTGTCGGTCTCCTTGCGTAGCGCTTCTCGCTCGATCTCGAGCTGCATGATGCGGCGCTCGAGCTCGTCGAGCTCGGCGGGCATCGAATCGATCTCCATCCGAAGCTTCGACGCCGCTTCGTCCACCAGGTCGATGGCCTTGTCTGGCAGGAAGCGGTCGGAGATGTAGCGATTCGACAGCACCGCCGCTGCGACGAGCGCCGCGTCCTTGAATTTGACGCCGTGATGGATCTCGTAGCGTTCCCGAAGACCGCGAAGGATGCTGATCGCGTCCTCTACGGTCGGCTCGCCAACGACGACCGGTTGGAATCGCCGTTCGAGCGCGGCATCTTTCTCGATGTACTTCCGGTACTCGTCGAGCGTGGTCGCGCCGATCGTATGCAGCTCGCCGCGGGCGAGCATGGGTTTGAGCATGTTGGAGGCGTCAATCGACCCTTCAGCCGCGCCGGCCCCGACCACGGTGTGCAGCTCGTCGATGAACAGGACCACTTGGCCTTGGGCGTCAGCGATCTCCTTCAGCACCGCTTTGAGGCGCTCCTCGAACTCGCCTCGATACTTCGCACCGGCCACGAGCGCGCCCATGTCGAGCGCGACAATCTTCTTGTTCTTCAGGCCTTCGGGGACATCGCCCCTGATGATCCGTCCGGCCAGACCTTCGACAATGGCCGTCTTGCCCACGCCGGGTTCTCCAATGAGCACCGGATTGTTCTTCGTCCGGCGCGAAAGCACCTGGATGACCCGGCGAATCTCCTCGTCTCGTCCGATGACCGGGTCGAGCTTGCCGCGGCGGGCGAGCTCGGTCAGGTCGCGGCCGTACCGCTCGAGCGCTTGGTAGGTCCCTTCTGGATTCTGGCTCGTCACCCGCTGCGACCCGCGCACGGTCGTCAGGGCTTCAAAAATCTTGTTCCGCGTCACCCCGTTCTGGGACAGCAGTCGGGCAGAAGGGGAGCGGCCAGTCTCGGACGTCGTCGCTATGAAGAGATGCTCGGTGCTGACGTAATCGTCCTTCAAACGCTCGGCTTCGGCCTGCGCCAGGTCGGTCACGAGCTTCAACCGCGGCGACAGCCCCGGCTGCGACCCGCCGTACGCCTGCGGCATCTTGGCCACGAGATCTCGCGCGGCACGTCCGATGGCCTGGGGGTCGGTCGCCATCTTCCGCAAGAGCTCCGGCACGATGCCCTCGCGCTGCTCAATGAGGGCCACCAGAAGATGTTCGGGCTCGACCTGCGCGTGGCTCGACTGCTCAGCGATCTGTTGAGCGGCGAGTACTGCTTCTTGCGCCTTTTCTGTGTACTTGTTGATATTCATACTCGTGTCTCGAGCTTCTGCAACGCTTCAAAGTGCGCGCGCTGCTCCGGCGACAGCGTCCGCGGCAGCTCCACGTCGACCGTGGCATACAAATCGCCGTGATCGTCCGGTTTGCCGACGGCCGGCATGCCGTGACCTTTCAGCCTGAACACCTGCGCATGCTGCGTCGCCGCGGGAATCTTCAGGCGCAGAGGTTTCCCTCCAAGCGTCAGGACCTCGGCCTCGCCGCCGAGCACGGCCGTCGTGAGCGGCACAGCCACGTGTGTGTAGAGGTCGCGACCTTTACGCTCGAACGACGGGTGAGGAGCCAGGCGGATTCGGAGATACAGATCCCCTGACCGCGCGCCGCCCGCACCGTGTTCGCCCTCGCCGGCGATTCGGACGCGCGAGCCGTCGCCCACGCCAGCGGGAATCCTCACGTCAACCGTGCGGGACTCACCGTCGTACTTGAGCGACAGACGCCGCATGGCCCCGTGATACGCGTCCTCGAGACCCAGCACGATCTCTTGTTCAACGTCCCGGCCTTCTCGGGCTCCTCGCGTGCGCCCGCCACGCCCGCGCCGTCCCGTCTCTTCACCCATCGGGCCGCTCGCGCCGCCTCCCGACCCACCAAATCCCCCGAAGAACGTATGGAAGAAATCCGAGAACGGATCGGCCCCGCCGAACATCTCGCGCATCTCTTCTTCGCTCATCGTCCGAGCGCCACCGCGGTCGGCGCCCGGCCCGCCACCAAAGTGGATGTTCCAGGCGCCTCCTTGCGGCGCGGCGCCCGGCCCGCCGGCAGCGCCGGCTTGCTCGTACATTCGCCAGTTGGCACCGAGCTCGTCGTACTTCTGTCGTTTGGCGGGATCGCTGAGCACCTCGTTCGCCTCGTTGATCTCCTTGAACTTGGCCTCGGCAGACTTGTCACCGGGATTGACGTCCGGGTGATATTTGCGGGCGAGCTTCCGGAACGCCTGCTTGATGTCCTTCTCGGTGGCCGTCTTGGCCACACCGAGTGTCCCGTAGTAATCCTTGAAATCCATCGCTACTCGAACCCGAGCATTCGGCTGAGTTCCTCGAGCTCCTGCGCCAGACGCCGGCGTGCGTCGCGGGCAGACAGCGTGTCGTCGCGCGTTAACGGCCGGATGCGCTGCACGACCTCGGCAATCGACAGCAACCGCTGCACACCCGCCAGATTGATGCCACCGTCGTCGACCAGCCGTTTGATGAGCTTCAAGCGATCGAGCTCGTCGCGCGAGTACAGACGCATGCTGCCGATCGTCCGCGTCGGCTGCACAAGCCCCAGCCGCTCGTACTTTCTAAGCGTCTGAGGATGCATCCGAAGCATCCGGGCGGCCATGCTGATGAGGTACAGGTCGTGATGGAGCGCCATCGGCAAATTCTAAAGTTGTAACGACTCGAGTATAGGCCTTGATACGGACCGTGTCAATGTTCAGTATTCATTGTGCGGTATCCTGAGGACCAGTCGTGCAGCCCTCTGATTTCCTGACCATCGCCCTCCTGGTCGCACTCGAAGGACTCCTGAGCGTCGACAACGCGATGGTGCTGGCCGTGCTCGTGCTCGGCCTGCCAAAGCGTCAGCAGCACAAGGCGCTGCGCTACGGAATCCTCGGTGCGTTCGCGTTCCGCGCCATCGCGACACTGCTCGCCGTCTATCTCATCAAACTGGCCTGGGTGAAGATCGCCGGCGCCGGCTATCTGCTGTACCTCGTCTACCAGCACTTTCACGGGCACGCAGATGCTGAGGCGCGCCGAACGCCGCGGAAGGCTCAGCCCATGCTCGGGATGACCGCGTTCTGGGCGACCGTTGTCAAGGTCGAGCTGACCGACATCGTCTTCGCGGTCGATTCGATCCTCGTCGCCGTCGCCATGTCGTCGAAGACGTGGGTCGTCCTCTCAGGCGGTATTCTCGGCATCATCATGATGCGGCTGGTGATTGGACGGCTGCTGTCACTCGTCGAACGCTATCCGCCGCTCATCGACGGCGCCTTCATCATCATCGCGTGGGTGGGTATCAAGCTCCTGATTGAATTTCTTCATGCCGAGGGCTACATCGCGCGCGAGATTCCTCAATTCCTCTCGCTCGGCCTCATCGTGGTCATTTTCTGCGCGGCTTTCTGGTATGCGCGCCAGCAGGAACGACGACACCGCCATGCGAAACGGACAGCCGTCGAAGACGCGGCGGCGCACCTGTTGATCGACGAATGAGAATCGGGATCAATCGTCCCGGCCCTTCATCCGCCGCAGCGCCTTACGCTGACGTTTGTCGGGCGCGCGGGGCGGCGTCATGGCCGCCCGGTACATGCGCTCGAGCCGTCGTGCCTCGATCTCTTCTGGCGTTGGAGGCGGCGTCAGATCCTCGTAGAGGAGTCTCGCCTCAGCTTTCGAGACGTGCTGGTCGGCCAGCGCGCGGACGACCAGCCGCTGCTTGCGGCCGAACGGACGACTGACCTCGATGTGATCGCCGAGGCGCAGCAGTCGGTTCGGCTTCGCGGGCTGGCGATTGACATCGATCTTGCCGCCTCTGCAGGCCTTTTGCGCTTCGGAGCGCGTCTTGAACAGACATGTGACATCTAGCCAGATGTCGAGACGGACTGAGTCCACGACCTGCATTCTGCATTAAAATCCGTTAAGAGCATCCGTCCACCAGGAGGAGAGACTGTGAAACGTGCACTGCTCGTCGTGCTGCTTGTGGCCGTTGGGGCCGGAGTTCCTGCGTACGCTCACCATTCCTTCGCCGCTTCCTACGTCGAGGACAAGTCCGTGTCGATTGAGGGCGAGCTCGTGCAGTTCGAGCTCCGCAATCCGCACTCTTGGGTCTACATCATGGCCAAGGACGAGAACGGCGAGATGCAGAAGTACGGCGCCGAATGGGCCAATGCCACGCGGTTGAAGCAAGGGGGCATGACCGAAGAGACTCTCAAGCCCGGCGACATGGTCATCATCACCGGCGCTCCCGGGCGCAAAGCGGACGAGCACCGGATTCACTTGAAGAAGATTGTGCGGCCGGCGGACGGTTGGACGTGGGGCGGCGGGGGAGGTCCGGGCGGGCGCGGTGGTCCTGGTGGCCGCGGTGGCCCGGCTGGTGGGTTTGGTCGTCGCTGACAGCAGGAATTGAAACCGAGACCGGCGGGTTAGATGGTGGCGAGGGACAGAATCGAACTGTCGACACTACGATTTTCGTCCCATACGAACGACTAGAGCTGCGTGCTAGGGCGTAATTTGCGCGCACGATGAAACTCAGCGCGCACTTCTCGGCTCTGCGCGCAGCCTCATTCCCACAGATTCCTACAACATGGCAGCCAGCTGCATCTACTGTGGAAGACCTGCCGCCAGCAGAGAGCACTGGATACCGCGCGGCCTCGGCACCTTCCGAGGCTACACGCCACTGTTAGATGGGGTAGCGTGTTCGATATGACTGATTTAGTGGAATTGATCGAACGCGCAGAAATCGCAGCGATGTTAGCGCCACAGACTCAATCAGCCTGAGACACTACCGGCGATCAGAGAATCGCTGACAGGCTGACTCGCGCAGGTGTAGTATCCGCGTGTTCGCGGAAGGCGAATTGGAAATCCCGGTTCCTGAGTCGGGAACCGTATCGTACACACGAACCCGCAGGAGAAAACCATGTTTGCAAAGCGTCTCTTCGCAGCCGTCGGAACAGTCGCAGGACTTGCCGGGCTCACCCTTGCGGGAACATTGCTCATCTCTCCGCGCGTCCAGGCTGACGACGAACACAGCTCCCGTCCGCGCATCGACGCTGACGACGAGCACGGCTCCAGCGACGAATGGCAGAGCGAACTGGGCTTACAGATCGCGCCAGTCCATCTGACCTACGCCAAACACAATCGGAAGTTGGTGGGATTGGGCAGCTATCTTGTCAATGCGGTGAGCGAGTGCAACGGCTGCCATAGTGCCGGCCCAGCGACCCAGTACGCCACGGGTCACAACCCGTTCCAGCGTTTGGGCCCTTTTACTCCGCCAAAGATGGTAAATTCCGCGACCTACCTGGGCGGTGGGCGGGATTTCGGTCAGGTCGGTCCGATAACGTCTAGCACCATTCCCCCACACATTGTGTCCCGCAACTTGACACCCGATAAGACTGGACTCCCTGAGGGAGGAGCCGAGTTCGGCGAATTTTTCGACACCATCAGGAAGGGTATTGACCACGACCACCTCCATCCAAACTGCAATGGGACGACCATCAAAACAAACTGCTTCAACCCACCGTTCAATGGCGATCTGCTTCAGGTGATGCCGTGGCCCGCCTATCAGGACTGGACTGACCGCGACCTGGTGGCCATCTACGAATATCTGAAAGCCATCCCCTGCATTGCAGGGACTCCACGACCAGACGGTTCGCGAGATCTTACGACACACTTGTGCCCCTGAAGTCGCGGCTAAACGGGTCGCGCACGGGAGTATCGGCGCGGTTCATCTGGAGACCACACCGATCCGTGCGCGGCCCTTGTTTTCCGTCGATAAACGAGGCGCGGTCGTTCGCAGATAGGCACCGATGTTGCAGTGGATAGTTGCGCCAGCGGGATTCGCACACCATTCGCACAACCCGACGATTCAGCCTGTCGGACTCGCAACTGACCGCCTCGAGAAAATGATTGCGAAGTCGTTGATGGGGTGGGAATTAGTGAATGGTGGCGAGGGACAGAATCGAACTGTCGACACTACGATTTTCAGTCGTATGCTCTACCAACTGAGCTACCTCGCCACGCGCGCGACCCAAAATCATAGCATGGCGGTGTCATAGATTTCGCGTGCCCATAATCTCGCGGGCCGGCGTTCGATCGCCCGTACAACTGATCCGGCGCGGAGCATCCAGAAACCGCACCTCATAACCCAGCCGCCGGTAGAGCGTCTCCACGCGACGGGTCGCCTGATTCACGAGCACCACCGGCCCATCGTGCTTCGTCAGCCACTCCGCCGTCCGTTTCTGATCGTCCCAGGAGAATCCCTTCTTTGAGTACTGCGTGAACTCCACGTCGTACGGCGGGTCCGCGTACACGAAATCCTCGCGCTCGAAGGGCACGCGTTCGAGCGTCGTGCTCGTGAAGGTCCAGCCGCCGAGCAGTTCCCGATACGCGCGAAAATCACGCACATAGCTGATGCGCGTGTAACGCCCGAACGGCACGTTGAATTCACCTTGTCGATTGAAGCGACAGAGGCCGTTAAAGCCTGTCCGATTCAGGTAGTAGAAGAGTTCAGCCGACTCGCGACTGCCCACCTTACCGCTCGCCACCAGGGCGTTGAATCGATCTCGATGCTGATAGAAGAGATCGACGTTGTTCTCCAGGGGGATGGTCACCAGGAGCCCCTTCTGCAGCCATCGATAAAAATTGATGAGAGGCGGGTTGGCGTCGTTGAGAAGCGCGCGAGAGGGGAGCAATCCGAGCGCCACGGCCAAGCCGCCGCAAAACGGCTCGACCAATCGACGATGCGCGTGCGGCTCCCAGAGCGGCCGGAGATACGGGACCTGCCACCGCTTGCCGCTCCCCCATTTGAGAGGAGGCTTGAGCGAAGGTCGCGACGCTGCCGGTCGGGCGACGGCCATCGACCCGAGTCTAACCCGGGCGGTACCCGGCCCAGCCGCACGAAGAGTGGAGACGTCAATCGAGCTTTGCGCGAACATCTGCCAGAAAAGGAGCCAGTTCGTTGGCGCGCGGCCGGTCTTCTGGAGAGAAGCGGATCATTTTACGGATCATATCGCTGGCCGTACTGTCCTCAATGGGATTGGCGAATGCTTGGGCAGCCACTTCCGCCGGGTCCAGCGTACGCCCAGTCAGCATCTCGTACCAACTAATTCCCAGCGCGTAGACATCGCTAAGGGTATTGACTTCGTGTGGCGCGCGACGCTGCTCAGGCGCCATGTAGTACCAGGAACCGAGCTGGACTGAAGCGCGAGTAATCGTGCCAGCGGACGTAAAGGCCTCGTTCATGCCGGACCACTGCACGATTCCAAGGTCTCCGAGGACGAATCGCTCGCCGAAGCGCAGTATGTTCGCAGGCTTGACATCCCGATGAATGCAGGCCTGTCCGTGCAGATACTCAAGACCGGAAACGCAGCAAGCGACGACATGTAGCGATTCTCTTAGACTCAACGGACCGCTCTTGAGCTTAGAAGCAAGTGACTCGTCGGCGAGATCCATCACTACGAATGGATGCCCAGCGATCTCGCCAAAGTCGTGATACGCAATGATATTGTTGTGCTTCAGCTTCATTCCGTTTCGGCTTTCCCTGGAAAACCTCTTGCGCACATTCGAGCACCGCGGGTTCGAGAAGATCCGGACGTGGATGCATGACTTTGACTGCGTACTTGTTACCATCCGAAGCCCTTGCTACCCACACCTGCGCGACTGCCCCTTGCCCAATTTGGGAAAGCAATTCGTACTCGCTCCGGCCTCCCCTTGCGAGGAGCCCTTTAGACAGGACGAAAACACCAGGTCGCTTCTGCGTGAACGCGGAACCGACCTCTCCCTTGGAGATGGTTGCACCATCACGAAGGACTCGGTACCGTCCTGGGGCATCTGGGGCCAAGAACGGGTCAAGGATATTCTTCACGCGATACGCTCGAAGGGTGCTGATCTTCCAACCAGTTTCGGCCAGAATCTCCTTCTCCGAAATCGAGTCACCCACGCTTCTCTTGCTGAGGCACTGGAAGAACAGTTCTTGCTGAGGACGAAGCTTCTTCGCCATTCGCGCCCTACGCAAGCTGCCGACCCCACGCCCGCAATACCTGCGCCCGTCTCTCAGCGGTCGATTGAGACAAACCTGCTTTCGTCACAATTACTTTCGCTACTCTGTCGAAATCAAAGGTTTCGGCCGAGAGAAGCCCGGGGGCAATTTCCTGCACCACGCCACAAGCCTCAATCGCCTGCCTCAACTGCTTCTTTTCAGCTGAACTTCCAGGTGTTGTGCGAAGCAATCTGCGTCCCCGAGCCGTGAGTACAGCGCCACTCTTACCGTCAGCTACGAGGTCAAGGATCCGCGCAGTTGCCATTCGGTAGCGGACGTGACGATCGGAGAACCCGGTGTCCCTGGCAAGATCGTTCGTCGAAACGTTGGACGGTCGGCTCACAGCTTCAATGAGTTGACGAACCGACGCTAGGGCATCGGCCTGGGGAATTTCGATAGTCCGCAGTGCCACGAGCGTCTCCAAGTGCCTAGTGAGGTCGGCCGGCAGTCAACCCCCGCTAGAGCTTTCCTCCGTTAGCCATCGCGACGAACTCCTCAAGAGAGGTCACGCAAACCAACGCTGCATGTACGAGGTGCTCTTTCAACGCCCCTGACGTGTAATACGCTCTGAGCGTCCAGCCCGTCCCGCCCAAAACCAAGTACGCGCGAGTGGCCACGCCTTCCCGCACTGCGTCCGCGAGACACATGACTTCAAAGGGCACCTTCTGCTCGGCTGTGCCGCTCGACTGCTGCCACTTCAGTGAGATCAAGAGTTTCTCACCAGCCTTCTCCGCGAGCGCGTCTATCTTGTGGGGTCCACCTCCAGGACGAGAGCCGATCAAGACCTGAGTGGTTGTCCGGTAGCCTCCGCGTGCAAGTGCAGGAAGCACCATTTGCTCAAGTACGCCGCCTGTATTCGTATTCCGCGGTGTCATAGATTACGCGTTGCTATGATCTCGCGAGCCGGGCTTCGATCGCCGTTGCAACTGATTCGGCGCGGAGCCTTCAAGAAGTCGACGTTGTAGCGCAACTGAAGATAGAGCGCCTCAATCCGAGGCGTAGCCTGATTTACTAGGACGACCGGTCCCGGATGTTTGGAGAAATGCACGGCTGTGCGCTCTTGATCCTCCCAGGAGAACCCACCCTTCGAATAGTGCGTGAACTCAACATCGTACGGCGGATCGGCGTAAACAAAGTCCCTGCGACCAAGTGGTACTTCTTCCACGTCCTGGCTCGTGAACGTCCAACTCGCCAACAAGTCGCGGTACCGCGTGAAGTCCTGCTCCCGCATGTAGGAGATTCGCTTATAGCGGCCGATGGGCACATTGAACTCACCGGATCGATTGAACCGGCACAGGCCGTTGTAGCCCGTCCGGTTGAGATAGTAGAACAGCAGCGCCGCTTCTCGGCTCGTGCCCTTGCCGGCCGCAAGGAGCGAATTGAAGCGGCTGCGGTGTTTGTAGAACAAGTCTTCATCGTTCTCCATCAGGACGTCGCCTCGAAGCCCCTTCTGCAACCACTGGTAGAAGTTGATCAGATGAGGATTGGCGTCATTGAGCAACGCCCGAGACGGAAGCAGGCCAAGGCTGACGGCAAGTCCGCCGCAAAACGGCTCGACCAGCCGACGATGTGAGTGTCGCTCCCAGAGCCGCTGGAGGTGTGGCACCTGCCACCTTTTTCCGCCGGCCCACTTGAGAGGCGGCTTAAGTGGAGACTTGAGAGCAGGCTGCGGGACTTCGGAGCGAGCGGCTGCGGGCATCAGCGAGACGAGCGTTGTTCCTCTTGGCGCCGCTGTTCGTCGCGCTTGTCCGCGATCCGCTGGAACCACAGAGCACAGACGAAGAGGAAGAGCCCGAACGAAGACAGCAACACCAATCGCAAATAGAAGGGCGTCATGTTCGGGCTTCGGCGAGTATACCTCCAGCCACAAATCCCGCACCCACGAAGAATGCGGCGATGATACCCGCTGTGGGCACCGAAGGTGAGGCGAGCCATCCATCGAGCGGGACGAAGACCATCATGAGCACGCCGATCTCTCGCAGCGTCTCGGCGAAGAGGGCACTTGCTCTGTGGAAGTCGACGGCGAACATCAGCGAATGAACCTCACACAGCGGCGGGTTCGACCTCGCGCAGCATGCCAAGCTCGCGGCGGACGCGCTCTTCGATGGCCTGGAAGACCTCGGGGTGCTCCTTCAGGAACTGCTTCGCGTTCTCTCGACCCTGACCCACGCGCTCGCCGCCAAACGCAAACCAGGCGCCGCTCTTTTCAACGATCCGTTTGTCCACAGCCAGATCGAGCAGGTCGCCGGTACGCGAAATGCCTTCGCCGTACATCACGTCGAACTCCGCCTCGCGGAACGGGGGCGCCACCTTGTTTTTCACGATCTTCACACGCGTCCGGCCGCCGATGACCATGTCGCCGTCCTTGATGCTGGCAATGCGACGGATGTC
>JBGPHH010000109.1:0-12473 GCA_041484265.1 Vicinamibacteria bacterium | reverse complement strand
CGATCGCGGCGGCGCGCGTTGCACGGAACGCCGGGGCCGTGCCAAAGAGCACCGCCGTTGCGACGGTGATCACCGCCGTAAACGCCATCACACGCCAGTCAAGCGAGAGATCCAGGGCGACCCGAGAGACAGACGTCAACTGTGCGACGAGCGCCCGGCTGGCCCACGCCGCGAACACCGCGCCGACGCTGGCGCCGATGCCAGCGAGGACGAGGCTTTCGACCAGCCACTGCCGCGCGAGGCGCCAGCGGGATGCGCCGAGTGCGAGACGCACGCTCAGTTCGTGCCGACGTGCCGTCGCGCGTGCCAGCAGCAAGTTGGCGATGTTGGCGCACGCGATCAACAGGACCAGCGCGACGACCACGAGGGTTGTCAGGAGCGGCCGACGGTACTGTTCGCGCAGCTCTGAGGTGCCGGTGGCCGCGGGCACCAGCGTGAACGGGTCGCTCAAGAATGCTTGCTGGTCTCGCGAGAACAGATTCGGCGGAATCGAGCCCTCCCGAATCTGTGGCTGCATGCTGCGAAGCATCGCTGTCGCTGCATCGAGCGACTGTCCAGGTTTCAATCGCAGCATGATCGTCAGCCAGGAATACGAGCGCGAATCGAGCGCCGTGTCCTTGTCTTTTATCAACGGCTCGGTGCCGATCGGCACGGCGACGTCGAAGGCCCGTCCGATCTCAACGCCCAGGAACCCGGGTGGGGTCACGCCGACAATCGTGAACGGAGCGCCCCAGACGACGAGCGGGTGTCGTAAAGAACTCGCCGCTGGCGAACAGGCCGTCAACCGGATCCGTCTCGCCGCCCTGCGCGAGATTGAACCGCGATGGCGCCCAGGCGAAGGCGCCATCGAAGGGCTGGGCTCGCCGCCGGATCTGCTCCCAGGTCCCGTAGGTCCATTCAAAGTGCGCATCGGCGCGCGAGGAGATCGCGACCAGGCGCTGTGGGTCGACGACCGGCAGTGTGCGCAACAGGAGACTGTTGACGAGAGAGAAAATCGCCGTGGTGGCGCCGATTCCGAGGGCGAGGGAGAGCGCTTCCACGCCGCCAAATTCCAGCCGCGCTCGGCGGCGTGCCTCGGCAGGCTCGATCCCGCCGCGGCCAAGGTCCTCCGTGTAACGTTCGATATGGAAACGCAGCTCCTGCTCCATATCCTGCTCCATCCGTGATCGATGGAGCACGGTGCGCAGCCACGACCGAAACCGCGGGAGAGTCTTCATGCTTCCTCCGGCGGCGCATTGAGGATGCCGGCGATGATGTCGGTCATCCGGTTCCATTTCTTGGTCTCTTCCTGAAGTTGCCGCCGGCCGGCGGCGGTGAGCCGGTAGTACTTCGCCTTGCGCTTGTTGTCCGACTCGCCCCACTCGCTCTCGATGAGACCGTCGTGCTCGAGGCGGAACAGCGCCGGATAGAGAGAACCCTGCTGAATCTCCAGCCGATCCTTCGAGATCTGCTGGATGCGGAGCAGGATCCCGTATCCATGGAGCGAGCCCATGGAGACGGCCTTTAGAATCAGCATGTCGAGCGTGCCCTGCATCAGATCCGCCGGTTTGGCCATCAGCTCTCCCAGTTCGTCTTGGCGAACCCTAGCGCACCTCTCCTAGACAGTCAAGGAGAGTGGGAGAGTTGAGCCTTCTGGCGCGGCACGGGAGTAAGATCACCCCTTATGAAACCTGCTGCCGCTCTTCTGGCGCTGGCGCTCGTCCTGGCGACGCCCGTCGTCGCCCAAAGCCCGTCGCCGCAGATCCAGGTCAACTACACACAATTTACGCTGCCAAACGGCCTCCAGGTGATCATCCACGAAGATCACAGCGTGCCGATCGTGACCGTGAACACGTGGTACCACGTCGGCTCGGCCCGCGAGCGCGCGGGTCGCACTGGCTTTGCGCACCTCTTCGAGCACTTGATGTTCATGGGGTCGCGCAACGTGAAATACGGCGAGTTCGACTCGTGGCTCGAGGCGGCCGGCGGCGACAACAACGCCTCCACGAACAACGACTTCACCAACTACTACATCAGCGTGCCGTCGAACGCCCTCGAGCTGGCGCTGTTTCTCGAGTCCGACCGCATGGCGTACCTGCTCGACGTGATCACACCCATGACGGTTGACGCCCAGCGTGACGTCGTCAAGAACGAGCGGCGGCAGAGCTATGAGAACCGCCCTTATGGCACGGCGGACATCGTGCTCGACGAGATGCTGTATCCGGAAGGCCATCCGTACCACTGGCCGGTGATTGGCTACATGCCGGATCTCACGGCCGCGAGCCAGGACGATGTGGTGGCGTTCTTCAAGAAGTTCTACGCTCCCGGCAATGCCAGCCTGGTCGTCGCGGGTGATCTCGATACGGCGGCGACGCGCAAGCTCGTCGAGAAATGGTTCAACGAGGTGAAGGCAGGCGCCCCCGTCGAGCCGATGACGATTCCCGGCGTGGCGCTCACAGGCGTGCAGAGGAGAGTGATCACCGACCGCGTGCAGCTGCCGCGGCTGTACCTCGCATGGCTGACGCCGCGGTTCATGGAGCCGGGGGACGCGGCGCTCGACGTCACCGCCAACGTGCTGGCCGGCGGCAAGAACTCACGTCTCTACAAGCGCCTCGTGTACGAGATGCAGATCGCGCAGAGTGTCAATGCCTTCCAGTCGTCGTCGGCCCTCTCGTCGTCGTTCGAAATCATTGCGACGCCCCGTCCGGGCCACACCGTCGCGGAGGTGCTGGCGGTGATCGACGAGGAGCTCGCCCGGGTGCAGCAGGAAGCGCCGACGCCGCACGAAGTGGAACGGGCCATCAATCAGTTCGAGGCGTCCTTCTACAACCGGATGGAAAACGTCAGCGGCGTCGCGGACCAGCTCAACGGGTATTTTGCCCGGACCGGCAATCCCGACTGGTTCAACGAAGATCTGGCGCGATATCGCGCGTTGTCACCGTCCAGCATTCGCGCGGCGGCGGCTCGCTTCCTGCCGCGAGATCGGCGCGTCGAGCTCACGGTGATCCCAGAGTCCGGAACTACTAGGTAGGCTTGCATATCACGAAGCCACAAAGATCACGAAAGCACACGAATCAAGAATAGTGTTTCGTGATCTCCGTGCACTTCGTGACTTCGTGATGAACAGGCGATTGAATAGGTGCAACATGCGTTTGCGTCTTGGGATTCTCCTTCTGCTCGCCGGCGTGGCGGTATCCGCGCAGGCGCCGGACCGCACGCGTCCGCCGCAGCCCGGCGCGCCGCCGTCCCTCACGCTTCCAGCGATCCAGAAGCAGCAGCTCTCGAATGGTCTCCCCGTGTGGATCGTCGAGCTGCACGAGGTGCCGGTCGTGCAGGTCAATCTCCTGGCCTTCAGCGGCACGGGCGACGACCCGCCAGGCAAGTTTGGCGTCGCGAGCCTGACGGCCGCGATGCTCGAGGAAGGCGCCGGTTCCCGGTCGTCGCTCGAGATTGCCGACGCGGTCGATTTTCTTGGCGCCGATCTCAACGTCACGAGCGGCAGCGACTCGTCGGCCGTCCGACTGCATGTGCCCGTCGCGCGCCTGGCCGACGCGCTGCCCGTCATGGCCGATGTCGCGCTCAGACCCAGCTTTCCGAGAGCCGAGCTCGAGCGACTGCGCACCGAGCGGCTGACGAGCATCCTCGAGGCACGCGACAGTCCAGCCACCATCAACACGACGGCGTTCGCGCGCGTGCTCTACGGCGCGACGTATCGGTATGGCACGCCGGCCGCTGGCACGGCCGCATCGCTGAGGTCGATCTCGATCGACGACCTGCGTGCGTTCTACGCCACGGCGTTTCAACCGCGCAATGCCGCGCTCCTCGTCGTCGGCGACGTGACGCCGGCCAGGGTGTTGCCGCTCCTTGAATCGAGTTTTGGAAAGTGGACGACTTCGTCGCCGGCGCCGGTGCCGCCCAGACTTCCGGACGCACCGCAGCACCCGGTGCGCACTATCTATCTCGTCGACAAGCCGGGCGCCCCGCAGTCGCAGATTCGCATCGGGTGGATCGGCGTGCCGCGCTCGACGCCCGACTACTTTCCGATTCTGGTCATGAACACGATCCTCGGCGGGTCGTTCGCCTCGAGGCTCAATCTGAATCTTCGCGAGCGTAACGGGTACACGTACGGCGCGTCGTCTTCATTCGACATGCGCCTGTCGGCCGGACCATTTGTTGCAAGCGCTGGCGTACAGACCGACAAAACGTCCGACGCGGTCAAGGAATTCATCAACGAGTTGAACGCCATCGCGCGGCCCCTTTCGGCCGACGAGCTGACGCGCGGAAAGAACTACATCGCGCTGCACTATCCGGCCAACTTCGAGTCGACCGGCGACATCTCACGCCAGCTCGAGAATATGCTGGTATACCACCTGCCCGAGGATTACTTCTCGAAGTACGTGGCAAACGTCGAGGCAGTCACCGCGGCCGACGTGCTGCGCGTCGCACGACGATACATCCAGCCCAACCGCTTCGCCATCGTCATCACGGGGGATCGAAAGGTCATCGAGCCCGGTCTCGTCGCGCTCAGGCTGGGAACCGCGAACCGGCCGGACGAGATGAAGGCGATGACCGTGGACGACGTCTTCGGCCCTGCGCCGGTCGTTCCACGCTGACATGCATTGCAGATTTCAGATTCTCAGAGACAGCCACACGCTGCAATAAATCTGCAACCTGAAATCTCAGTCTGCAACGTATTAGCCCACATGTACCCGGGGTCGGCGTAACGGGTCGGGCTCGGCGATCCGCAGCACTTCGCGCGTGACGGGCGCGGTGTCGCCTTCGCCAAAGGCCAAAAACTTCAGCAGGTATGTGATCGGATTGCCTTCGGTCCACCCGAAGTACACGTGCGGGATGTTGCCCGTGCGATTCCGGATGTGCAGCAGGAGTGCCGCAATCGCGTTTGGAATGGCGGGGCTCTGGCACTGGAGCACGCGGAAGCCGTGCTTCCGGATGCCAGTCACCGTCAACGCCTCGCTGAACTGCGACGCATCGCCGGGCTGCACCTCGAGAAAGATCACCGGATCGCTCGGCGTCAAGTGATGCGTCTCGCGCGCCTCACGAAGCTTGTCCTCGTATTCTTGTTTGTCGCCAAGCCCAGGACGGTTCGCGATGATATTGACGGTGCCTTCACCGCGTACCTCCTCCAAAAGCTCGTGCGCCAGCGCATCGTTCTTGACGCCGAGCACGCGCAGCTCGGTTGAGCGGAGCGCCCGCGAGACAAGCGACAGCACGACGATGCTGAGGATGAAGACCGAGGCGATCTTGATGCCCTCGGGGCGCTCGAAGATGTTGGTGACGCTTGTGTACAGGAAAACGGCGGTGATCGACCCAAACATCACCGATCGATTCGACTGCCGCCAGGCGGTGACCGCCACGGCGAGCGCCGCCGAGCTCATCAGGACCAGGACGCCCGTCGCATAGGCCCCGGCCTGCGCGTCCACTTGAGCCCGAAAGATGATCGTCACCAGAATCGTGATGCCGGTGAAGACGGTGACGAGGGGACGGTTGGCCGTGGCCCACTCCGGCGCCATGCCGTAACGGGGGAGATAGCGGGGGACGAGATTGAGCAGCCCGGCCATCGCGGACGCGCCGGCGAACCAGAGGATTCCCACCGTGCTGAGGTCGTACAGCGTGCCGAAATTGGTACCAAGGCGCTCGTGGGCGAGATACGCGAGCGCCCGGCCGTCAGCGGGATGACCCGGTTGGAACGCGTCAGCTGGAATCAGCAGCGTGCAGACCAGCGAGCTCGCGATGAGCATGACGCTCATGATGAGCGCCGCCGTGGCCAGCAGCTTCTTGGTGTTACGGATCCGTCCGGCCGGCTGCTCTTCGGTGTCGGTGTGGTCGCCGCGCACGAGCGGCATGACCGCGACGCCGGTCTCGAACCCCGACAGCCCGAGCGCCAGTTTTGGGAAGAGCAGCATGGCCATCGCGGCCATCATCACGGGATTCCCGTGCTGGGCGAAGAGCGCCACGCGCCAGTCCGCGATGAGCGAGGGATGCCGCCAGATTTCGATGAGGCCGGTCGTCAGGATGACCGCGTTCAACAGGAGGTAAGACCCGACGAGCACAACGGCCAGGCCGATCGCTTCCTTGAAGCCTCTCAGGAAGATCGCGCCGAGTCCAATGAGCAGCGCCAGCGTGACCACTCCCTGGTGATCCATCCACGCGGGCGTCAGCGGATTCTGAATGAAGTGCGCCGACGCGTCTGCCGCCGAAAGCGTGATCGTGATGACAAAGTCGGTGGCCGCGAAGCCGAGCAGACAGAGCACGACGACTTTGCCCTTCCAGCGCGGGAACAGCTTCTCGAGGATCAGAATGCTGCCCTGGCCGTGCGGGCTCATGGTCGCCACGCGGTTGTACATCGGCAGGGCGCCAAAGAGCGTCAGCGCGATCAGGACGAGCGTGGCCATGGGCGCCAGTGCGCCCGCGGCAAGAAACGCGATGCTTGGCTGATAGGCGAGCGTCGAGAAATAGTCCACGCCCGTCAGGCACATGACCTTCCACCAGTTCGTCGTGTGTCTGGCCTTGAGCTGGGCCGGCGAGGGCTCGCCGTAGCCCTCGAAGAACCAGTCCGTAAATCGTCGATCGATGGAACCTGGTGGAGACAAGGAAGACACTAAGGTTGAAAGTCTAGCTCAGCAGCAGGCCGACGACGACGACGACGGCGGCGCCGATCACGTTATGCCAGAGGAAGGCGATATCTCGCGTCAAGGGATGAAACGCCACCGTGAGCACGACGACCATCCCGGCGATCAGGCCCCAGAAGGCGCCCCGGGCCGTCGCGCGCTTGGTGAGGATCGCGAGGATGAACACCCCGAGGAGCGAACCGTAGAAGAACGATCCGTAGCGATTGACGACCTCGATGAGCGACCCCTGGTTGGCCGAGTACATCGCCACGATGCAGGCGAACAGGCCCCAGCAGATGGTCGCGAGCTTCGACACGGCCAGGTAGTGCGTGTCGGTCGCCTCCTTGACCCAATGCCGCCGGTAGAAATCGATGACCGTGGCCGTCGCAAGCGAGTTCAGCTCGCCGCCGCTCGCCGACATCGCCGCGGCGAAAATCGCGGCAATCATCAGACCGACGAGACCGACCGGCATCCGCGTGGTGATGAAGGTCGGAAACACGTAATTGACGTCGGTATACCGCTCGTCGCCGGTCGTATCCTTGACGAGGGCAACCGCCTGCGCGCGGACGTCGCTCACGCGGGCATCGGCGGCCAGAAACGCCTCGCGGTCACCCAGCTCGGCGGCCTGGCGTCTCGAGGCGAAGGCGTCGCCAAACTGCCGTTCGAGCGCGACGTACTCCGCCGCGTGCGGTCCTGCGGCGACCGGCGCGTCGTACGCGCGGTTGAAGAGCATCGGCGGCGTCTGGAACAGATAGAACACAAAGACAAGAACGCCGGTCGAGAGGATTAGCAGCTGCAACGGGATCTTGACCCACGCGCTCATCAGCAGCGAGCTGCGCGCCTCGTCCACTGACTTCGCCGTTAGATACCGCTGCACCTGACTTTGGTCGCAGCCGAAATAGGCCAGCATCAGGAACAGACCGCCGATCATCCCCGACCAGAAGGTGTAGGTCGCTTTCGGATCAAACGTGAAGTCGATCGCCGTCAGCCGTCCCGTGGCGCCAGCGAGACGAAGCGCCTGGCTGAAGCTGACGTGGGGCAGGATGCCGTACAGCAGGATGACGACCGCGGCCGACATCCCGCCCACGACGATGAACATCTGCTTGACGTCGGTCCACGCCACGGCCTGCACACCGCCGATGGTCGTATAGAGGATCATCGGCACGCAGATCGCGAGCACCATCACCGGCATCTGCCAGCCGAGAATGGCGGACATGACGATTGCCGGCGCCGCCAGTGTGACGCCGAGGGAAAACGCCCGGCCCATCAGGAACAGAAAGCTGGCAAGCGACCGTGTCCGCGCGTCGAAGCGCCGCTCGAGGTACTCGTACGCGGTGTAAACCTTGGCGCGCGTAAAGAACGGTACGACGGTCACCGACAGAATGATCATCGCGAGCGGCAGACCGAAATAGAACTGAATGAAACGGAGGCCCGTCAGGTAGGCCTGGCCCGTGGTGCCGACGAGCGTGACGGCGCTCATCTGCGTCGCCATCACCGACAAGCCGACTGCCCACCATGGTAGCGAGCGGTTCGCGAGGAAGTAACCGTCGACCTTGTCGGTACCTTTCGAGCGCCGGAGCCCGTCGTACACAACCCAGAAGATGTACGCCGCGACGACGATCCAGTCGAATGCGCGCATCTCTAGGGATTCGGGGTCAGGGCTTGGGGATTAGCCGTCACGAAAAGATCCGTCCCAGGTACCAGAGGGCGACGAGGATCGCGGCCTCAAGGAGCACGACGCGGATGTAGGTGCGGGTCACAGGGCAGAGAGTATAACGGGTTCAAGGTGCGAGGGTGCGAAGGTGCGAGGGTGCGACAAACGACTAATCGGTCAGCCTGACTTGGACTTCGTCGCCGACGATGCGTGTGTCGTGGCGCGTGACGCCGACGCGTGGATCCTGGACGAGCACGCCGGTCGTCACGTCGAATTGCCAGCCGTGCCAGGGGCAGGTGACGAAGCACTTGGTGAGCCGGCCTTCGGCAAGCGGCCCGCCGCGATGCAGGCAGATGCCGTCGATGGCGTGGAAGGTGCCGTCGAGATTGAACAGCGCCACCCACCGGCCGTTGACGGTCAGCTGGCGGCTCTGTCCCGCCGGCAGGTCGCCGACGTGTCCGACGGTCACGAAGTCAGCCGCAGGCGCAATCATCTTCTAATGGCGCTGGGGTCCCACCCCCAGCGCGAGCTGACGTCGATGCCACGCCTCGGCCTCGCATGGCCTTCGCGTGGCATGGCCGCAGGCGCAATCATGCTCGTAGGCATCTAATATATCGCGATGTCCGATTGGCGCATCGCCTCGCGCAGGCCGCAGGGCGCACCTGCCGTGCCCCGGTACGTCACCGATCCCGATCGACTGCGGTCGTTTCTCGAGGACGCCGCTCATGTGCCCGGCGGCCATTCCGCCGCGCTCGTGATTCCGACAACCGAGTCCGAGGTCGCGGCCGTCATCGAGGCTTCAGCCGCTGTGCTGCCGATTGGTGCCCAGTCGTCGCTGACTGGGGGCGCGACTCCGCGCGGCGAGGTGCTGCTCGGCATGGCGCGCTTCAATCGCATGGTCGACAGCGGGGCCGACTGGGTGCGAGTGGGGGCCGGCATGACGCTCGCTGACCTCGACGCCGCGCTGGCCCGGACGAGCCGGTATTATCCGCCGGCGCCAACGTTCAACGGCGCGTTTGTCGGCGGCACCGTGGCCACCAACGCCGCCGGTGCCGCGACGTTCAAATACGGCACCACGCGGAACTGGGTGCAGGCCATGACGGTCGTGCTGGCAACGGGTGACGTGCTGGACATCGAACGCGGGGCCACTCGCGCCCACGCCGATGGCCATTTCGAGGTGGTTCTTGGCGATCGGACTGTGCGCGTGCCTGTGCCGAGTTATCGGATGCCACAGGTCCCCAAAGTCTCGGCTGGCTATTTCGCAGCGCCGGAGATGGACCTCATTGATCTCTTCGTCGGCGCGGAGGGCACACTCGGCGTGATCACGGAAGTCACGCTGCGCGTGCGACCCTCGCGTCCCGCGTGGTGTCTCGCCTTCGTGCCGTTTTCGGATCGTACGACGGCGCTTGATTTCGTGCGGACGTTACGGAAGACGGCGCACCAGACCTGGCAGACCCACGATCCGCGTGGCCTCGATGTCTCGGCGATCGAGCACATAGACGCGCGCTGCCTTGTGCTGCTGCGTGAGGATGGCGCCGATCGGCGGACCGGTGTGGCATGGCCGGACGGGACGGCGATGGCGCTCGTCGTGACGCTTGAGCTTCCCGCCGGCACGACCAGTCAGCAGGCGTTTGACGACATCGGTCGCGCGGGCGATTCTGGGGCGCCAGACACGCCGCTCGGACGGTTCTGCCACGTACTCAATCAGGCCGGCGTCATGGACGACGTCCAGATTGCCGTGCCGGGCGATCTCGCACGCGCCGAACAGTTGCTGGCGCTGCGCGAAGCTGTTTCGGCGACGGTCAATTCACGCGTCGGCCTGGCCCAGGCGACCGTTGATCCGCGTATCGAAAAGACCGCCGCCGACATGATCGTGCCATTCGAGTGTCTCGGGGACATGCTCGCAATCTACGAGGTCGAGTTCAGCCGACGCGGCCTCGACGTGGCGATCTGGGGCCACATCTCGGACGGCAACCTGCATCCGAATGTCATCCCGCGATCCTTTGCCGACGTCGAGGCTGGCAGAGCCGCCATTCTTGATTTGGGTCTGGAGGTGATTCGCCTTGGCGGGTCGCCGCTCGCGGAGCACGGCGTCGGCCGCAACCGCGTCAAGCAGCAGTTACTCGCGGAGCTATACGGTCAGGCGGGCATCGACGAGATGCGA
This sequence comes from Vicinamibacteria bacterium, assembly GCA_041484265.1. Lineage (GTDB taxonomy): Bacteria > Acidobacteriota > Vicinamibacteria > Vicinamibacterales > CAVVIG01 > 2-12-FULL-65-11. The sequence continues at coordinate 2,047 of JBGPHH010000109.1, read as the reverse complement.
GCCGTCAAGCGCGCGCTGGATCCCGAGTGGAAGCTGGCACCAGGCGTTCTTTTCCCCTCTGTTTGAGGCGACGATGTTCACGCTTGATCGCGTCGTGCCGTGGGGAAGGTCGTTCGACGAGTATCGACGGATGTTTGCGCTCACCGAGGCCGACTTGCAGTCGAGCGTCCTGGGTTGTGCCGACGGCCCTGCGAGTTTCAATGCCGAAGCCACCGTGCGCGGCGCTTCCGTCACGTCGTGCGATCCGCTGTACGGCTGCGAGGTCGACGAGATTCGGAATCGGATCGCAGCCAGTTTCGAACAGATGCTCGATCAGACGCGACGAAACACTGAGGAATTTGTCTGGGACACGATTCGGTCCGTCGACGACCTGGCCGCGCTGCGGAAGACCGCGATGGAGGCGTTTCTCATTGATTTCGTTGAAGGTCGGAGGCGGGGCCGATACCTCGATGCTGAGCTGCCGAAGCTGCCGTTTCCAGATGCATCATTTGGGCTGGCTGTCTGCTCCCATTTCCTGTTTCTCTACACCGACCAGCTGACCGAAGCGTTTCACGTGGAGTCAGTCCTCGAACTATGCCGGGTGGCGGTTGAAGTAAGGATCTTCCCGCTGCTGGCTTTGGGCGGCCGTCGATCACCGTACGTTGCGCGAGTGGTGGAGACACTCGGCGACCGTGGCTTCAAAGCATCGATCGAAGCAGTACCCTATGAATTTCAACGCGGCGGCAACCAGATGATGCGGATTCGATGAAGAAGCTCAAGACGCTTGACGTGCGGACCAGGCAGGAGTGGCGCGCCTGGCTCGGGAGGCATCACGACGGAGAGACCGAAATCTGGCTGGTCTTTCACAAGCGTCACACCGGCCGAGCGTCGGTCGACTACAACGATTCGGTTGACGAAGCCCTGTGCTTTGGCTGGATTGACAGCCTCATCAGGCGCCTCGATGACGAGCGCTACGCGCGCAAGTTCACGCCGCGCAAGCCGGACAGCAAGTGGTCGACGAGCAATCGGCGGCGGTATGCGGCCCTCAAGACAGAGGGTCTGCTCGCGCCGGCGGGCGTGGAGCGCGCGCCGACAGCCGGGAGTAGCTATCCGCCCCGGCCGACGGCGACAACGGCACTTCCGCGATACATCGAGCGGGCTCTTCGCTCGAATCGATCCGCCTGGAAGTACTTCGAGCAGCTGGCTCCGTCGCATCGCCGCATGTACATCGGCTGGATCGACTCAGCCAAGCGGCCGGAGACGAAGGACAAACGCCTTCGCGAAGCGATAAACCTTCTTGCGGAGGGCCGGAAGATCGGGCTGAAATAGGGTCAATGACGCGCGACGAACTCCTGGCATTCATGCGAGGCTCCTCGTTGGCTGTTCAAGCCTCGGTTTCACAAACCGGCGCACCCCAGGCAGCGGTCGTGGGCATTGTCGTGACCGACGCGTTCGAGGTGTTCTTCGACACGCTCGGCCATAGTCGGAAGATGCAGAATCTGCGCACAAACGCCTGCGTCGCGCTCGTCATCGGTGGACTGACGAACGGCGACGAGCGCACCGTGCAGTACGAAGGCGTTGTGGACGAACCGGCAGGACCTGAACTGGCACGCCTGAAGAAGCTGTACTTCAGTCGCTTTCCAGATGGACCGCAGCGACAGAACTGGCCGGGCCTGACCTACGTCCGTGCACGACCGAGATGGATCCGCTATAGCGACTTCAATCAGGACCCGCCGGAGATCGTCGAATTCAACTTTGACCTCGCCTAGTGGCTTGTACTGACGACTTGTAAATCATATGATGGCGCATGCCATTCACCCAGACGCCGTTCAGTCTGACCGCGGATCAACGGCTCGCACTCGAGACGCTTGTGCGCTCCGGACGAGGACGTGCAGATGCGGCGCGACGCGCGCGGGTCATTCTGCTGCTCGCGGAGGGCCACCCCTACGCGGCGATCGCCACGATGACGGGATGCAGTTCGCGGACGATTGCTCTGTGGAAGCAGCGGTTCGTGACGGACGGTCTGGCGGGTTTGGCCGCCCGTCATCGCGGCTCCAAGCCGACCGTG
>JBGPHH010000108.1:0-12524 GCA_041484265.1 Vicinamibacteria bacterium | reverse complement strand
CGTCGATCTTGCCGATTTCGACGGCGTACGCCGTCTGCGAGGGGATGGGCCTGGAATGGGGGCTCGACAAGCGGTTCGTCGAGGCGCCAGTCTTCTACTGGCTGTACTCGGGGCTCATCGTGTTCGGCGCCGGCGTGGTGCTCGTGCCCCGCATACCGCTGTTTCGCGTGATGGCCGTGTCGCAGGTGGTCAACGGGATCGTGCTGCCGTTCGTCCTCATCTTCATGCTGCTGCTCATCAACGATCGCGAGCTGATGGGCGAATACGTGAATTCCCGCTGGTTCAACAGCGTGGCCTGGGTGACGGTCGTCGCGATGATCGGCCTCACCCTCGCGATGATCGTCTGGCGAGGGTGAGGTGCGTAGGTTCTTCGGTGCTTCGGTACCCCGCCTAAGCACCTATGAACCAAAGCACCTAAGCACGACTATGGTCGTTGACTGGCCGGTGGCACGCCACCATTCAGCCGCAGATAGACCACCATCTGTCCGTAAATGTCCCACGTGTGCCCAATCAGGAAGTAGATGACCCGTGCGCGCGACGAGGGGCCCAGGAACGCATTCGTCTGGACCGTCTCGAGCATCGACTGATCGGTCTGCTCTTTGATGAGCGCTTCACCGTAATCGAACGAATCGGCCATCGCCTTCATCACCTCGGCCTTGGACCGGGCGCTTCGGTTGATGGTGGGTGGCGTCGCCCTTCCGCGCAGGAATCCAAGATTCATGTCGTTGGCCTGGGCGATGTGGAGCACCTGCTGGGCGAAGTCGCGCTGCGGCGGCGTGGACTTGTACGAGTACTTGTCCTCGGGCATCTCGTTGGCGAGCTTCATGATCGTGTCTTTCATCTCCACCCAGTCTTTGAGCAGCTCCCGGTTCAGAATCGAGGTCTGAGCCGACAGTCTCGGCGCGGTGACAATGAGCACCGCGCACGCGAGCCCGAGTATTTTGACTGCACGTTTCATTTCAGTCTCCTTCGCACCCTCGCACCCTCGCACCTTCGCACCGTGCTAGGGCCTTTGACTCGCGGGCGGCACCAGGCCGTTGACTCGCAGATAGACCACCAGCTGTCCGTAGATGTCCCACGCATGCTCCATCTCGAACCAGACCACACGTGCACGCGTGGTCGCGCCAAGAAACGGCAGCGTTCGCACGGTTTCGAGCATCGACTGATCCGTCTGCGCCTGGATGACAGCAGCGCCAAAATCGTACGAGTCGGAGAGCGCCTTGAGGATGTCGGCTTTGCGCGTGGCCTTCATGTCAATCACGGGAGGCGTGACCTTCGCGCCGAGCATGCCCATGCCAATCCGGTTTCCGTCGGCCACGTGAAGGACCCGCTCGCCGAAGGTCTGCTGGGGCAGCGTCGTCTTGAAGGAGAACTTGTCCTCCGGCATCGCGTTGGCGATCTTCATCATCGTGTCCTTGGTGCCGAGCCAGTCGTTCAGGAGATCGCCTTTGAGCGTCGCGGACTGTGCGGCGGGCTGGAGGGATGTGACGGCCAACACGCCGAAGATCGTCGCAATGCGTAAGAGCGGGTGCTTCATGGTTAACTGCCCTCGTTCGCAGAGCTTACCACTGCCGAACGACGTGTTTTCAGTTAGCATAAAGGTCCGTTTATGGAGGGGCCAATGGTGCCAGTCACACGAGTCAGGGGCGTAGCCGTCGCGGTCGTCGTGGCGGCGCTTTCGTGGGCGGCCGGGAACGAGTTGCTGGCGCAGACCGGCCGACAAGGTCCGGCGCGCGCCGACGTCCTCGTGTCCGCGGCACTCAAGACGGCGGCGGCTGAACACAAGGTCGTGCTGATTGAGTTCGGCGCATCGTGGTGCACCTGGTGCAAGAGTTTCGATGCGTTCGTCCACGCGCCGGAGGTCGCGTCGATCATCGCGAGCAATTACCTCGTGCTGAACCTCACCGTGCACGAGCGCGACGACAGGAAGGCGCTCGAAAACCCTGGCGGCGAGGACGCCATGAACACGTGGGGCGGCGAGAAATCCGGTTTGCCCTTCTACGTGTTTCTGGACCAGGCGGGCAAGAAGATCGCTGACTCGAATGCCATGCCGGATGGCACCAACGTCGGCTTCCCGGGCAACGCCAAGGAGCTCCAGGTCTTCCTGTCACTGCTCGACAAGACCGCGCCGCACGTGAACAAGGGCGAGCGCGCGAAAATCGTCGACTACCTCAACAGGACCGTTAAGCCGTAAAATCACCGAGGAGGAAGGCCCCCCATGAAGAAAAGGCTGAACAGGCTGAGCCGGCTCGCGGGTATCGCGTGGATCGTCGGCGCGCTCGCCGTCCTGGGAACCTTGTCCGTACCGGCACTGGCCCACCATTCGTTCGCCGCCGAGTTCGATCGCAACAAGCCGGTCAGTGTGAAAGGCACGATCACCAAGCTCGAGTGGACGAACCCTCACATCTGGTTTTACGTGGACGTCAAAGACAGCGCCGGCAAGCTGACCAACTGGGGTTTCTCGGCGGGCCCTCCGGGACTGCTGACCAGGCGCGGGGTTCGCAAAGAAAACCTGCTGCCAGGGACCGTCGTCGTCGTGACAGGCTTTCGCGCGAAAGACGGATCGAACAACGCCTCGGGCGGCCGGGTGACGTTTGAGGACGGGCGGAACGCGTTGACCGGGTCGGCCGAAGAACTTCAGCCGGTAAGATAGGGCCCCGCGAGCACAGGAAGAAGGAGATGCCCGTGAAGAAGAACCTGATCGTGGCGGCGTTGGCAGCGTTGACGATGGCGGTTGGCGCGGCGGCCCAGGCGCCGTCCCGTGCCGCCGACGGCAAGCCCGACTTCAGCGGCTTCTATCAGGCGCCGGTCGGCGCCGAGCGAGGCCCGAGGTTCAGCCCGGCGACGATGGCGCCCTTCAAGCCCGGCGGCGAGGCACTGTTCTTCGAGATGCACAACGGCGATCCGTTTCATGACGAGCCGCGCGATTTTTGCTGGCCGTCTGGTTTTCCATGGGGATTCCTGGCGCCCTACCCCGTGCAGATCATTCAAACGCCACAGTACCTGGTGATGGTGCACGAATTCCAGCGCCTGACGCGGATCATTCCGCTCGACGGCCGGCCACACAGCACGAACGCGGAGCCGTCCTATCAGGGCGACTCGGTCGGGCACTGGGAGGGCGACACGCTGGTCGTCGACACAACCAACTACAAGCGTTGGATTCTCGACGACTATCACTACGTCGATCCCACGAAGAACCGGATGCACAGCGACGCCTTCCACACGATCGAACGCATCCGTCGCCCCGACCCGAAGACGCTCTCCTGGTCGATCACAATTGACGATCCGAAAATCTTCACCGCGCCCTGGACCGAGGATTTCTCGATGGCGTCGCATCCGGAATGGGCGAAGGACGGCTTGTTCGAGTTCGTCTGTCAGGAGAACAACCGCTGCGAGGGCGGCAAGTGCAAGGGGTCTGACGGCAAGTAGCCGACGACTTGGCCCACCTGATCCCGCTCACGCCGTCGGAACCTCGTGTCCCCAAGCCGGACTGGCTGAAAGTCCGCGCGCCGGGCTCGCCGAGCTATCTGCGGCTCAAGGGCCTGATGCGCGACCTCAACCTCCACACCGTGTGCGAGGAGGCGCGCTGCCCCAACATCGGTGAGTGCTGGGGCCATGGGACGGCGACCTTCATGATCCTCGGCGACGTTTGCACGCGCGCCTGCGCCTACTGTGCCGTGTCGCACGGCCGGCCCGCGTCGGTCGACCTCCTCGAGCCGACTCGCGTCGCAGACGCTATCAAGACGCTCGACCTCACCTACGTGGTCATCACGTCGGTCGACCGCGACGACCTCGACGATGGCGGCGCGTCGATTTTTGCCGCCACGATCCGAGAAACCCGCGCACGGTCGCCCAAGTGCCGCCTCGAGGTCCTGATTCCTGATTTTCAGGGGGACGAGCGGGCGCTCTACGCGGTGCTCGACGCGCAGCCTGACGTGCTCAATCACAACACCGAAACTGTGCCGCGGCTCTATCGGATGGCGCGATCCGGCGGGCGATACTCGCGCACCCTCGAGCTGCTCGCCCGGTCGCGACGCTCCGCGCCTCAGATTCCGACCAAGACCGGATTGATGGTGGGCCTGGGCGAAGAGCACGACGAGCTGGTGGCGACGTTCAAAGACCTGCGCGAGGCCGGCTGCGAGATTCTCACCATCGGTCAGTACCTGCGGCCGACGGCCGCTCACGCGCCGATGACCCGCTACTACCATCCCGACGAGTTCACCGAGCTCAAGCGCATCGCCCTCGAGCTCGGCTTCGTGCACGTCGAGTCGGGGCCGCTCGTGCGCAGCTCGTACCACGCGCACGAAACGGCAGACTCCTACGCGCGCCAGGCCAGCGCGTCCGCGTGAAGTCAGAGTCCGCGGCCTTCGCGGGCCGCGCCCTCGTCGGTTTCCTCATTGCTCTGGTCGGCGCGACGGCGCTCGAATGCGCCATCAGGCTTTCGTCGCGCGGAGCCGTGCCGCCGACGGTGGCGATGGTCGAGTGGGCCGTTTCGCGCGGCATGTTATTCGGCGCACCGCTCGCGATGCTGCCCGCTCTGTGGTACGCGCGAACGGGCGCTCGACAGCCGTCGGCCCGACACGGCACCCAGACCGCACTCCTCGGCGTGCTGCTGATGATCGCCATCGTCGGTTGGATCGCGCCTGTCGGCATGCGTGCCTATAACCTGGAGAGAATCGAGCGAATCCGTCGCGCCGTCGAAGACAATTCGCGCGCCAGCCGGTCGACCCAGTTCGCGGTCTCTGGCGCTCCGGTTCGTCGCGGCGGCGCGCCGCCGGTGCGACCGATGACCTCGGAGCAAGCGGTCGCCGTGGACTCGGCCACCAAGACCTGGCCGGATCTGATCGTCTCGGCACAGATCGACGCCGTTCGCGCACCGCTCTATCGTCTTGAATCGCGGCGTCGTGCCGAATTCGTCGCGCTGGCCCTCGTGCTCGCGTTTCTCGGCTGGACGCTCAGCAGCCTGGGCCGCCATGCGCTGCATCCGGTGATGTGGTGGGCGGCGACATGGTTGCTGACGGCCCGCACTCCAGGCGTCACGGCCGGCACGTCGCTCGTGATGTTCGGCGTGGCCGCGATCACGCTCGGGATGATGTCCCGCGCAGCCGGCGGATCGAATCCAGCCCAGCCGGTCCCCCACGAACCCTGACCCCGGGGGTCACCCCAGGGCGTCCCTTGACTTACAACGTGTAAGATCGATAATAACTGGCGTGCATAGCGATCTTCCGCGGTTATCCGGGACCGAACGGACCATTCTCGAACTCCTCGTGGCGGGCCAGGAGCAATTCGGGCTGCAGATGGTCGAGCAATCACATGGAGCGCTGAAGCGTGGAACCGTGTACGTCACGCTCGGCCGGATGATGGAGAAAGGGTACGTCGAGTCGCGCACCGAGCCGTTGCCGCCGGGCGGTATCGGCCTGCCTCGCCGCTTGTATCGCGCGACCGCCCATGGCCGTCGCGTACTCGACGCGTGGAACATCGCCGTCCAAGCATTCGCTGGACACGCCCCCAGGGAGGCATGACATGACACCCGGACGACTCCTGCACTCGCTAGCCCACTGGTGCCCGGACCGTGCGCGCGTGCAGGTCCTCGAGCCCCTCGTCGCCGACCTGCAGCACGAATGGAGCGCGTCACGGCGTGTTGGTCGATTGCTGCGCGGGTACGTGGCGTTCTGCTGGGCGTTCGCCGTGTGCGTTGGGCAGTCGGTCGCACGGGAAGCCGTGCGACCGCCACCAAGGATCTTTTCGATGCGCGTCGGTGCGGCCTTCGCGGCAACGCTTGGTGCCGCGACGATCTTTCAGTTCGCGCTCATTCCCTTGTGGCCCATGCCGATTGCTCTCAACTGGACGCCGTTCGGCTTGATGGTGGCCCGCGGCCTCACGCTCGGCGTTCCCATGGCGACGCTGACGACAATCATGTACGCGAGAGCGAAGCAGCCCCATTCTCGCGCCGCCGATGCATTCAAGACCGGCCTGGCCGGCGTTCTGCTGACACTCGTCGTCGTTGGCTGGATCTCGCCGTTGGGGACTCGTGCGTACGGCATGCACCTGGTCTCGCAGCTCAGGTTGCCGACTCAGTCGGTCGCCGGCCGGGAATCGTTCCACCCCGAGCGTGCCGTCGATGCGAATCCAGGGGCCAAGACGTGGCCGGAACTCGCGCGCGCCGCTCGCGGAGCTTCCGTGTGGGCACAGAACTATCAGCGTGAGTCGGGGCGACGTGCGGAATTGGTGATTCTGTCGATCGTTCTTGCGTTCGCCGGATGGACACTCGGCCGATTGCGTCCGGAGCTGGCGCTTTCTCGTTCGATGGGGTGCTGCGTGCTGGCCCTGTTGGTCACGCAAACTTCCAACAGCGGCACGGCCATTACCATGTTTGCGCTCAGCACCGTCCTCTTGCACCTCGGGGGACGGAATGCGCGCATGGCCTCGCACCTCGGCCTTCGGAAGGCGACATGACTCCGGGTCGCTTGCTCCAGCCGATGTCGCGGCTGTGTTCCGACCAGAAGCGGACGCACGTCCTCGAGGCGCTCGTCGCAGACCTTCAGCACCAGTGGACCCACTCGCCCCGCATCGGCGGATTACTCCACGGATACGTCGCGTTCTGGATGTCGTTCGTCTGGTGCTTCGCCAAGGATGCGACGTCGCCCGAGTCGCGTGAATTTCGTCACAGAGCGGCAGCGGCATTTCTGGTCGCAGTCGGAGCGACGGTCGCGCTCGAATGGGTGCTGATGCACGGAAGCCTGACGGGACGCTTTCTAACCATGCACGCGCCGTACTTCTTCTGGCGCGCTCGCAACATGACGTTCACCTTGTGCTTCGGCGTGCCGCTGGCCATGTTCCCCGCTCTGCTACACGCGCGAACGCGAACCAAACGGCTCACACCAGCCGCCGGCGTCATGACCATCGCCGTGGGAACTCTGCTGACGATCGCCTCATCTGGCTGGTTCGCTCCAGCGATCGAGCGCTGGCTGCTGGTTCAATCGGCCGAGAACTTTGCTCGCCACGCCGGACCCCACGTCTATGTCGAGCCCCTTCATCCGTGGCTGGATGGGTACGCTGAGGCGAAATCCTGGCCCGAGCTGATTCGCGGCGTCGTCACAGGCCCTGTACACCGCTATCCAGGCTATCCCCGGTTGGTTGCGGAAGAAGACAAGTCCTGGCACGACCATCATTGGCAAGAGATCGACGACCGCATCTTCGTCGTCGCGCTTGGCGTGCTCGTCGCCTTGCTGGGTTGGACGCTGGGCGCACGGGGCCGACGTACTGCGGCTGCGACGATTGGCTGGTGGCTGGTTCTCTCGGCGATCGTCATCGAAGGGCAATATGGCGGGCGATTGCTTCCGCTGATGGCGATTAGCGCGATGCTTGCCACGACGGCATTTCGCACGGTCCGGCTGAAGCGGGACACTACATCCTGTCCTTCTCACTTCTAACTTCTAACTTTTTCCTTTTGCCTTTTCGGCCGGTAGACGTGAGTCGCCTGGCCGAAGAAGACCTCGGCCGACTCCATGACCGTCTCGGTGAGGGTCGGATGGGGGTGGATCGAGAGCTTGAGGTCGGTGACGTTCGCGCCCATCTCGATCGCGAGCACGCCTTCGGCGATGAGTTCACCGGCGCCGGGTCCGACCAGGCCCATGCCGAGCAGGCGCTCGGTCTCTGGATCGATCAGCAGCTTGGTCAGCCCGTCAGTACGGTCGAGCGTGATCGCACGGCCCGACGCAGCCCACGGGAACTTGGCGATGGCGACCTTGCGATTCTCTTTGGCCGCCTGGAGCTCGGTAAGCCCAGCCCATGCCAGCTCGGGATCCGTGAACACCACAGCGGGAATCGCCCTCGGCGCAAACGTGACGTTCTCGCCGGCGATCACTTCCACAGCCACCCGACCCTCGTGCGACGCCTTGTGCGCGAGCATCGGCTCGCCGGCCACGTCCCCAATGGCGAAGATGGACGTCTCGTGGGTACGTCGCTGCTCGTCGACGACGATGAAGCCCTTCTCGTCCACGCGGACGCGCGTCTGGCCGAGTCCGGGGATGCCCGAGTTCGGCCGCCGCCCCACGGCGACAAGCACGCGATCGAAGACGTCCTCGTTCTGTTCGGCCTTGCCCTCGAAGCTGACGCGAATGCCGCCGGCCTCGGCCGTCATCTTGACCACACGCGTCTCGAGCAGCACACTCTTGAACTTCTGCGTAAGGCGCTTGGCCAGCACGTCCACCAGATCCCGATCGGCGCCCGGCAGCAGACCCGGCGTCATCTCAACCACTGTCACCGCACTGCCAAGCGCCGCGTAGACGGTGCCGAGTTCGAGGCCGATGTATCCGCCGCCGACGACAAGCAGAGATTTCGGGATGTCTGGCAGATCGAGCGCCGTCGTCGAATCCATCACGCGCGGGTCGTCAAGCTTCAGCGGTCCCGGGATGGCTGGGACCGACCCAGTCGCCAGAATCGCGTGCTCGAACTGCACCTGTTCGACGCTGTTCCCCGATCCGGCCGTCAGCCTGACGCTGAGGTTGTGCGCGTCGACAATCTCGGCGAGTCCCTGCAGGTACTGGACCTTGCGGTGCTTGACGAGCTGTCCGGTGCCGGTCGTGAGCTTCTTCACCACGTCGTTCTTGAACGTGCGCAGCTTCGCCAGGTCGATCCTGGGCTCACCGAACTCGATGCCCCAGGCCTTGGCGTGACGCGACTCGCTGACGAGGTTGGCGACGTGCAGCAACGCTTTCGAAGGAATGCAACCGCGGTACACGCACACGCCGCCCGGATTCGCTTCCGGATCGATCAGGGCGACGCTCAATCCGAGGTCCGCCGCCAGGAACGCCGCGGCGTACCCACCCGGGCCGCCGCCGATGACAACAAGCTGAGTGGAAATCATATTTGGCGACTGTTTATCGCGAAGACACGAAGCTCACGGAGAAGCACGAAGCCATTCGTGTTGTTCGTGTGCTTCGTGTCCTTCGTGACTTCGTGAAAAAGCAGGCGAGTCGAATGACCCACGCCCGTCATCCCTGGAGCGCCAGGAGGAACGGCTGCTCGAGCGCTTCGACGATCCATTTCAAGAAGCGGATGCCGTCGGCGCCGTCGATGACTCGGTGATCGTAGGAGAGTGAAAGGGGCAACATCTGGCGAGGCACGAACTCGCCCTTTCCCGCCCCGCTGGCCTCGCGCCACACGGGCTGTATCACCCCACGCGAAATCCCCAGAATGGCGACCTCTGGGGCGTTGACGATCGGCGTGAAGTAGGTGCCGCCGATGCCCCCGAGGTTCGACACGGTGAAGCAGCCGCCCTGCATCTCTTCGAGCGTGATCTTGCGCGTCCGCGCCTTCTCGGAGAGCTGCGAAATCTCGACCGCGATCTGAATCATGTTCTTCGTGTCGACGTCCCGGACCACCGGCACGAGTAGCCCCCGGTCGGTGTCCACCGCAATACCGACGTTCACGTACTTCTTGGCGATGATTTCGTCGGCGACAAAATCAATCGACACATTGAACTGCGGGAACACCTTCAGCGCCGCCGCGACCACTTTGGTGGCGACGGCCGTGACCGTGAGGGCGCCGCCCGCCGCCTCGGCCTGTTTCGCGTAACGCTTGCGCAACTCCTCGAGCGCCGTGATGTCGGCCAGCGCGTGCTGGGTGACATGCGGAATCGTCGCCCACGCGGCGCTCAGGTGTTCGGCCGTCTTGCGTCGCACGGCCCGCATCGGCTGACGCTCCACCTGGCCCCACCGAGAGAAATCGGGCAGCGGCTCGGCGACGATGCCACCACCCGCGTGCGTAGCGGCCACCAGCCGCTTCGCATGCGCCTTCACATCGTCGATCGAAATCCGGCCATCCGACCCGGTGCCCGGGACGGCGTCGATGTCCACGCCCAGCTCTCGCGCCATCCGCCGCACGGACGGCGCAGCCGGCGCCTGAACCACTTCCAGTGCGGCAGCCGGCTCGGCGCTGGCGCGGGCTCCGCGATTGATCGCGACCACGTTGTCGTCCCTCGACCGGGCTCGGGACGACCCCGAGCTTGTCGTCCCTCGACCTTGCTCGGGACGATCCTGAGGCTCTCGAAGGATCGAGGGGTCGGCGACCGCCGCAGTGTCAGGAACAGCCGGCGGGCGAACGCTCGCGACGGGCTTCACCTTGACCGGTGGCGGCGCGGCCGCGTCGGCGCTGTCCACGCTGAGAATCACCTGTCCGACTTTGACCTTGTCGCCAAGCTTGACTCTGATGTCAGTGACGCGTCCGGCGACCGAGGATGGCACCTCGATCGTCTCCTTGTCGGTTTCGAGTTCGAGGACCGGCTGATCCTTGGCGACCGTGTCGCCCGTCTTGACCAGGATGCGCAGCACGTCGCCGCTTGAGACATTTTCCCCGAGCTCGGGGAGTCTGAAATCAGTAGGCATCGGTTACGAGGTGGCTGGGTTGCTCTTCTCTGGATTGATCCCGTGGTCCTTGATGGCCTGCTCGACGACCTTCCGGTCGAGCTTGCCGTCCCTGGCGAGAGCAGCGAGGGTGGCCACGATGACGTAACGGGAGTCGACTTCAAAGAAATCGCGCAGGCTGGCGCGGTTCTCGCTGCGGCCAAACCCGTCCGTGCCGAGCGCGGTCAGCGGCCGCGGCAGCCACCGATCGATCGAGTCCGGCAGCGCCTTCACATAATCCGAGGCAGCGACGAACACACCTTTGGCGTCCTTCAGACATTGACTGACATACGGCACGCGCGGCGTCGCCTCCGGATGCAGCATATTCCAGCGTTCGCACGCATGGCCGTCGCGGTACAGCTCGCCGTAGCTCGTCACACTCCACACGTCGGTGCCCACGTGGTATTGCGCCTCGAGGATTTCCTGCGCCTTGATGACCTCGGGCAGGATAGCGCCGCTGCCGAAGAGCTGCGCCCGCAGCGGAGCGTCCGGCGTGGACGTCGCGCGGAACCGGTACAGGCCCTTCAAGATGCCGTCCCTGGCGCCCTCGGGCATCGTCGGCATCGCGTACTGCTCGTTCATCACCGTCAGGTAGTAGAAGATGCTCTCGTGCTCGACGTACATCCGGCGAATGCCGTCTTCGATGATGATCGCAATCTCGTACGCAAATGCCGGATCGTAGGCCAGGACGTTCGGATAGACCATCGCAAACAGGTGGCTGTTCCCATCTTGATGCTGCAGCCCCTCGCCGGCGAGCGTCGTGCGACCCGCGGTGCCGCCGAGCATGAAGCCTCTCGCGCGCGAGTCGGCAGCGGCCCAGATGAGATCGCCAATGCGCTGGAAGCCGAACATCGAGTAGTAAATGAAGAACGGAATCGTGTTCACGCCGTGCGTCGCGTAGGCCGTGCCTGACGCGATAAATGACGACATCGATCCCGCCTCGGTAATGCCCTCTTCCAGAATCTGCCCGTCCGAGGCTTCCTTGTAATAGAGGAGCGTGTCCATGTCGACCGGCTCGTACATCTGACCGACGTGCGAGTAGATACCCACCTGTCTAAAGAGCGCTTCCATGCCGAACGTGCGCGCTTCGTCTGGGACAATCGGCACGACGAGAGGACCGAGGTCTTTGTCGCGCAGCATTTTGGACAGCAACCGGACAAACACCATCGTCGTCGAGGCCTTGCGGCCCTCGGTGCCTTTGTAGAATTCCTCGAAGAGATCGTGCGGGACGGGCGCCAGCGGCTGGCTGCGGTCTTTGCGGCTTGGCACGAAGCCGCCGAGCGCCTGCCGGCGCTCGCGCATGTAGCGGATCTCGATGCTGTCTTCCTTCGGCCGGAAGAAAGGTGCGTGACCGAGCTCGGCGTCCGAAATCGGGATGCCAAAGCGCTCGCGGAACGCCCTCAGCTCGTCCTCGTTCAGTTTCTTCTGCTGATGGGTGATGTTCTTGCCTTCACCGGCCTCTCCCAGTCCGTAGCCTTTAATCGTGCGGGCGAGGATGACCGTCGGCGATCCCTTGTGTTCGACGGCCGCCTTGTAGGCGTTGTAGACCTTGATCGGATCGTGCCCGCCGAGCTTCATCTTCTTGAGTTGGTCGTCCGAAAGGTGCCTGACCATGTCGAGCAGCCGCGGGTCGGCGCCCCAGAAGTGCTCGCGCAGATACGCGCCGGACTCGACGGCGTACTTCTGATACTGGCCATCGACGATTTCGCCCATGCGCTTGACGAGCAGCCCGTCGCGATCCTTGGCGAGGAACGGATCCCATTCGCGGCCCCACAGGACCTTGATCACATTCCAGCCGGCGCCGCGGAACGCGGCCTCGAGCTCCTGGATGATCTGGCCGTTGCCGCGTACCGGGCCGTCGAGCCGCTGCAGGTTGCAGTTGACGACGAAAATCAGGTTGTCGAGTTTTTCGCGCGCCGGCAGCGTGATCGCGCCGAGCGCTTCGGGCTCGTCGGTCTCGCCGTCGCCGAGGAACGCCCACACCTTGGCGTCGGAGGGCGCCTTCAGCCCGCGATCCTCGAGGTAGCGCATGAAGCGCGCCTGGTAGATCGCCATGATGGGTCCTAGACCCATCGAGACGGTCGGATACTCCCACAGATCCGGCATCAGCCACGGGTG
>JBGPHH010000107.1:0-12553 GCA_041484265.1 Vicinamibacteria bacterium | reverse complement strand
CTCGTCGTAGTCCCACGAGTCGTTGGGCGTATATTGGAAATACCACGCCAGTTTGCCCGTGTCGACGTTCAGCGCGACAACCGAGTTCGTGTAGAGGTTGTCGCCGGGACGTGCCTGCGGATCGTAGGACGGCACTGGGTTGCCCGTTCCCCAGATGGTGAGCCTCGTCGCCGGATCGTACGAGCCGGTCTGCCAGAGGCCGCCGCCGCCCGTCTTCCAGGCGTTGTTCTTGTCTTTCCACGTTTCGCTGCCCGGATCGCCCGGCTTCGGCACGGCATACCACCGCCAGAGTTCCTTGCCGGTCCGCGCATCAAGCGCTGCGAGCCAGCCGCGCGTGGCCCCGTCACCCGCGCCGTTGGCGACGATGACCTTGCCCTCGGCGGTGATTGGCGCGGCGAAGAACCGTTCCCGGCTACCGAATTCGTTGATGCCGGCCACCTTCTGGTCCCACATGATTTCGCCGGTGTCGCGGTTGACGGCAATCACGCGCCCGTCGGGCAGGTTGGCAATCACCAGATCTTCCCAGAGCGCGATCCCGCGCGTGCGTGGCGCGTTGCCCGCGTGCTTCACTCCAGGATCGGTTACCCACATGAACTGACCCTTGTTCGGATCGCGCACATCAATCTTGTACAGCGTTCCCCAGCCGTCGGTCGTGTACATGCGGCCGTTGTCGATGAGCGGGTTCACTTCGTTTTCCGGGCCGTTCTGTCCGACGTCCTGCATGCCACCGACGGCGAGCGCCCACACCATCCGAAGGTTCTTGACGTTGTCCCGATTGATCTGGGAGAGCTTCGAGTAGCGGGTGGACGCGTAGTCCCCGTTCATCATCAGCCAGTTCTGCGGCTCGTTCTGCGCATTGATCAATCGATCCTTGTTGACCGTCATCGTGTACTGACCGGTCAACGTCGCGGCACCGAACGCGGCGGCTGAGAGGATCGAGAGGGTCCCGAGCGGCACGAATCTGGACGTGTGATGTCTCATGAGGATCTCCTTAGAGGGGTCACATTACACCGTTAGGCCGATCGATTCCATTCGTGATTCGCTACTGACCAGGCTTGGGCTTACCGTTCTCGTCCACCTGGATGGTCTTCACGGGCCCGATACCTGACAGGACAATGACGGCAGGCTCCTTCTCACCGGTGCGGGCTCCATCCCAATGCACGGTATTAGCGACGTCAATGGTGAAGGTCCCGGCAGGCAAGGGGTACGTCGTGCGTTCGTCGTAGACATTGCTGGAACTCACCCACCAGGTGCCCGAGACGATATAGGCCAAAGCGGGGCTGATCGTGGAAATGCGGCTGTGAGAAATGGCCGGGAAACCACCGGTACACCAACGTGTAGGGACCAGGCTTGCTGGGATCGCCATACAGAATGGCGGTCTGTTGCACGCCATAGGTGCCGTTCCACTTGATGTCCTTGGGAAGCACGAAAGGGACATGGGTGGGATCGGGGACCGGACCCACCGGATCGCTGATGGTGGCACCGGTGGTCTGCGCGTACGCCGTGAGGCCCAGGCCGGCAGCCGCAAGACCAGCGGCAAGTGCCGCGCCCAACATGACTCTGACGATGGACTGCATATCATCCCCTCCTGAATCGAATACGCCGTCAACCGGCCGCCGCGCCGATTATGGCCGATCTCTGACACGAATTGCGGCCTGAGCCGAGACCTGTTTTACGGAGCGATGGCCGCGTGGAGTAACGAGTTCACCGCTGGATCTCCTCAGGTGCTTGAACGGCGACGAATCCTCTATACAGTAAGACGTCATAGGTGGTTTTGAGTGTGCCGGCAATGAAGAACGGTAGGTTGATCAGTTCGGGCCGAGCAAACATGAAGCCGACAAATAGAGGGCTGATCGCCGCGCCGGCCGTCCGAGCCACTCCCGCGATCCCAGCCGCTGCGGATCGCTCCTCCGGACTGACGACGGCCATGAGTTAGGACTGTCTCGTCGGCACGTCCATCTGGCTGATGCTGAACCGAACCAATAGGACCAAGACGGCGAGCGGGAGGGTCGGCATCAGGGGCACCAACACGAGCAGGATATTGGAAGGCAGATGCGTGCCGACCATCGTCTTGATCAACCCGAACCGGGAAGCGAGCCGGGACGCCAGCAACGCCGAGATCCCGGCAAAGACGTTCGCCCAGAAGAAGATGATCCCGAGCGTCCCCGGGTTGATCCCGAACCGGAGGTAGAACCAATACGCGGCGAAGCTCTGGACGACGAAGCCCCCACCGAAAGAGTCCAGCGCGAACAGGGCCGACAACTTCACCACGACATCGCGAGATCGGTCGAGTCCGGAGAGGCCGGCCAACGTCGATCGACGTGTCTTCCTCTCGGCCGGCGTCGTCGCCTCTGCGGCGCGCGACAGACGAGAGAACAAGACGGCCAAGATCACACCAAGCGCGGCATACGCCATCACCACCTTCGGTAACTGGTCACCGGTGTCATGAGCGTCTCTTGCAACACCCGCGTCGCGATGCCGCCAGCCAGGGCGCCGAGCGCCGTGGCCAGCGATCCGGTGAGCGTGTACCAAGCGAACACTTCAGTCCTGGTCCGATCGGTCACCACGTGGGAAAGCGCGGCCTGCTCAATCGACAGAAACGGTCCCACCTCTTGACCGGTCGGGCTGATGACGCCGATGGTCCCCGCGAGCACGAGGACCCAGAGCGTCCTGGTCGATGCGAAGACGAGTCCCGCAGCGGCCATGAGCACGGCACCGATCATCAGCATGCGACGCCGTCCGATCCGATCGGCGCGAGTCGTGAGGTACAGGGAGACGCCCACGTCGCCGACAAGTGTCAGCGTCAGCAGCAGGCCCGTTTGCGGCGCGCTCAGTCCGATGCCAACCAGGTAGAACACCAGCACGACGGACAACGAGCCATACGCGAACAGCCGGACGAATCGCGTGGCGAACAGCAGCCACGCGTCACCGGTGAGGCGCTGCAGGGCGGCCGGCATCGATCGAGACACATTTGACACTGTAACACCTGTTTCACTAGTCTCACGTTGTGTCACAGGGGTCCAACCCGCCGACCTGGCTGCTGCTCGTCCACCAGCTTCCGTCGCGACCCACCAGTCTGCGCGTCAGGATCTGGCGGCGCCTGCAGGATCTGGGTGCCGTCGCGATGAAGAACTCCGTCTACGTGCTGCCGCACTCCGACCAGAGTCGCGAGGACTTCGAATGGATCAAGTCTGAAATCGAGCGCATGGGCGGTGAAGCGTCGGTGTTTCTCGCCGACGGTCACAACACGTTCTCGAACGACGAAGTGGTCGCGGCATTCCGCAAGGCTCGAGGGTCCGACTACGCCGAGCTGTTCGCGGAGGCTGCTGCCCTTTCAGCGCGCGTGAGAACCAACGGCAGGAGGCCCAGCCGCCGGTCGGACCCGATCAAACAACTGGCGCGGCTGCGCGCGCGTCTGGCCGCGATTGACGCGATCACCGTGTTTCCACCCACGAATCGTGAGGCGGTGGCTTCGAAGATCCAGCGGCTGGCGCAAACCATCGAGGGCCGCCACGAGCGCTCCGGGCAGGCGTCCCAATCGCTCCATGCGAGGAACTTTCAGCACCGGGTGTGGGTGACCAGGCCACGGCCTGGCATCGATCGCCTCTCGTCCGCCTGGCTGATTCGACGATTCATCGATCCGAAGGCGCGGTTTTCATTTTCTGAAACGGCGCCGTCTGCGGCCGCAGCAATTCCGTTCGATATGTTCGGTGTCGAATTCAGCCACACCGACCACGGATGCACCTTCGAGACATTCGTCGCGCGGTTCGGCCTCGAGTCCCCCGTCCTCGACCAGCTCGGACACATCGTCCACGACCTCGACCTGAAAGATGGTCGGTACAACCTGCCAGAAACACCGGCTCTCGGCCGACTCGTCGATGGGCTCAGAGCGATGCATGCCGACGATGCGGATCTGCTGGAACAAGGCATCACGATCTTCGAAGCTCTGTATCGGGCATTCTCGATGTCCGACCGGTCGTCGCCTTCGCCGAAGCGGCGATCGAAAACAAAGAAGAAAGGCCAACCGTTGAGGAGGCTCTCATGACACGTATCTCGTCACTCGTGATCGTCGCAGTGTTGAGCGCGGTTCCGTCGATCGCGCAAGACATGCCCGCCAATTACAAACAAGTCCTCGAGACGTTGGGGAAGACAGGGGACTTCAAGGACAACGTCCTCAAGGTGAACATCCCTCGGAACGATGTGGCGGTGACCGTGGCAAACGTGAAGACGCCGACGCCATTCGGCTTCGGGGGCTGGATCGCGATGAGCAAGGGCACCGGCGGCATGGAAGTGATGATGGGCGACCTCGTGCTGCTGCAGGACGAAGTCAATCCAGTCATGTCGGCGCTCCTCGACAACGGCCTCGAGGTGACGGCCCTCCACAATCACTTCTTCTGGGACGAGCCGCGGATGTTCTACATGCACGTGCACGGACACGGCACGGCGATGGATCTGGCTCGCAAGGTCAAACCGGCGTTGGATCTGATTGGCCGCTCGTCCGGGCAGCGGGTCGGCGCAGCGCCTGCGGCCTCACCCGCGGCGCCGGCGGCGGCTCCCGGGATCGATACCGCCGCGATCGCGAAACTCGTCGGCGCGCAGGGCGAACAAACCGGCGCTGTCTACAAGATCACCATTGGCCGCGCCGACCTCAAGCTGACCGAAATGGGCGCGCCGATCAACGCGAGAATGGGGCTGAACACCTGGGCAGCGTTCGTCGGAACGAACGCCGATGCGGCGATTGCCGGCGACGTCGCCATGCTCGCGAGCGAAGTGACGCCGGTCGTGAAGGCTCTACGCCAGAACGGCCTGAGTGTGGTCGCGATTCACCATCACATGACTGACACGCGGCCGGCGGTGTTTTTCCTGCACTACTGGGGCACAGGGCCGGCTGACAAGCTCGCGACGGGCTTCAAGGCTGCTCTCGACCAGCTGGCGAAGCCGAGCGCTGCGGCCGCCAGACAGTAGGTGGGTGATCGTTCGCGATGACACCCTTCGACAGTGGCACTTGGTCCCTGCGTTTGGCAAAGTGATCTTGATGCACTTTTTCAGAATGGAAGTCACTTGGAAATGAGCCCGGGTGGCGGTGAGGAGACATTTGATGCGTCAGCGTTCAGCGGATCACTGGCCACAGCCGATCAGAATCGGCTTCTGTGTCCTGGCGTTGCTGTGTTCATCGGCGCGCGCCTTCGCTCAGGCCGGGCCTGTCGGCCCGCTCACGTTAGGCGATGCCGTACAGCTCGCGCTCAAGAACTACCCGGCCGTCAGGGAGAGCCACGCTCGTGCGCAGGCCGCCGACGAGGGCGTCGGCGTCGCTCGTACGGCGTACCTGCCTCGCGTCGACATGCTGTGGCAGACCAATCGCGCCACGCACAACAACGTGTTCGGACTGCTCCTGCCGCAATCTGTGGTTCCGCCCATCTCAGGTCCGGTGCTGGGCACAAGCTCCTACGACAGCGTCTGGAGCAGCGCGGCTGGGGTGCTCCTCTCGTGGGACGCGATTGATTTTGGCCAGCGAAAGGCCAGGGTCGATGCCGCCGGCGCCCAACGATCGCTGGCGAATGCCCGGACCGATCTGACGGAGCTCGATGTCGCCGCCGCGGCGGCCGATGCGTTTCTTTCTGTCCTCGCGTCAGACGAAGCGGTCCGTGCGGCACAAGCGAACGTGCAGCGCCTTCAGATCTTTGCGGACAACGTTCGTACGCTTGTCACGAATCAGCTCCGGCCCGGCGCGGACCAATCCCGCGCCGACGCCGAATTGGCGATTGCCAGGAATCAATTGAGCCAGGCGACCCAGACCGCCGAGTTGGCTCGCGCGACGCTGGCCGACGCCATCGGCGCGGCCGGAACGACGCCAGCCCTGGACGCTGATCGACTCGGGACGTTGCCACAAGCATCGGCCGCCGCGACGCCCGACCTGAAGTCCCACCCGGCGGCGCGTGTCGGTCTGGCGGCGGTCGAAGCCGTCCAAGTCCAGGAACGAATTCTGGAGCGCTCGTATTTTCCGCATGTGAGTCTCCAATCGGCGTTTGCCGGTCGCGGCACCGGCGCGGAGGTCCCCGGACAGCCGCCTCTGGGCGACGGTCTCTGGCTCCAGGTGCCGAATTGGGCCGCTGGTGTATCGGTGACGTTTCCCGCATTTGATGTCTTCGCGCTGAAAGCACGAAAGCGGGTCGAAGTGCAGAACGAGTTGGCGGAGCGCGCGCAGTACGAGCGAACGATTCAAAACCTGACGACGCAAGATGCCCGCGCGCGGGCGTTGATGAAGGCGGCGGCGGACATTGCCCAGAACACCCCACTCGAACGTCAGGCAGCGACCGACGCAGAAAGTCGGGCCCGCGCGCGGTACGACAACGGCCTGGCCAGCATTACCGAAGTGGCCGAAGCGCAACGGCTGCTGGCGCAGGCAGAAGCCGACGACGCCGTCGCTCGACTGGCCGTGTGGCGCGCCTTGCTCGCCGCGGCTCAGGTTCGCGGCGATTTGAAGCCGTTCCTCGATCAGATCAAACCGTAACGAAGGACTGGACACCATGTGGCTTCTTCATCTGTCTCTCCGGCGCCCGATCACGATCTTCGTTGCCAGCCTGAGTCTGGCGCTCCTTGCGTATTTGGCGTTCCTACGGATGCCCGTGGACATCTTCCCAAATATGAACCTGCCTGTGATTGTCGTGGCACAACCGTACGGCGGGATGGATCCGGCGCAGATGGAAGGCTACCTCGTCTACTACTACGAGTTCCATTTCCTGTTCATGACCGGCATCGATCACGTGGAGTCGAAGTCGATCCAGAACATGGGCCTCGTGAAGATCTACTTTCATCCGGGCACCGACATGAACGAGGCGCTCGCGCAGACCGTGTCGTACGTCGATCGATCACGAGCGTTCATGCCGCCTGGCACCGTGGCGCCGTTCGTGGTGAGGTTCGATGCCGGGACGGTGCCTGTCGGACAGCTCGTCTTCTCGAGTGATACGCGCGATGTGGCCGAGATTCAAGATCTCGCGCTCAACCGTGTACGGCCGACCTTTTCGACTCTGCCTGGTGTGTCGGCGCCCCCGCCTCTGGGAGCCAGCCAACGGACGGTCGTGATTCGCGTGGATCCGGACCGTCTTCGTGCGCTGCGGATGGCTCCCGAAGAGGTGATGCGGGCGGTGGCGTCAGGGAACGCCATCTTGCCTGGCGGTAACGTCCGCACAGGCGATCTGAACCGCGTCGTCGAGCTCAACTCACCCGTGGCCAGAATTCAGGACCTGGCGGCGCTGCCGATTCGCATCGGATCCGGCCCGGCGGTCTACCTGCGCGACATCGCGACGGTGAGCGATGCCAGCGACGTCGTCACCGGCTACGCGCTGGTGAACGGCCGGCGCACGGTGTACATCAACGTGACCAAGCGTGCCGACGCCTCTACGCTGGATGTCGTCCAACGCGTGAAACGAGAACTGCCGCGCATGCAAGCCCTCATTCCGGACGACATCAAGCTCGAGTTCCTGTTCGACCAATCCATTTTCGTGACCAACGCGCTTCGTGGTCTCGCCATCGAGGGCGCGCTGGGCGCGCTGCTCACCGGGCTCATGGTCTGGCTCTTCCTTCGGGATCTGCGGAGCGCCTTCATCGTCGTCGTCACTATCCCCTTTGCGTTACTCGGGGCATTGGTCGGCCTCTGGCTGACCGGACAGACCATCAACATCATGACGCTTGGCGGCCTGGCGCTCGCGATCGGCATCCTGGTGGACGAGGCGACCGTCGCGATCGAAAACATTCACACGCATCTGGCCACCGGTGAACCACGCGCCCAGGCCGCGCTGAACGCCGGACGCGAGACGCTCATTCCGCGCCTGCTCGCCATGCTCTCGATCCTCGCCGTGTTCTTGCCGTCGTTTTTCATGACCGGCATCGCCCGCTCGTTGTTCATCCCGTTGTCGCTCGCGGTCGGCTTTGCGATGCTCGCCTCCTATGTGCTGTCGAACACGCTGGTGCCTGTGCTGGCGACCGGGATCTTGCGTGACATGAGGGGCCACGAGTCTCATCGCGTCCTCGACCGCCTACACCTGTGGCACGAGGGGGTGATGAAACGGGTCTTCTCACTGAGATGGGCTGTGGTGGCGGTGTATGCCGTCGGCACGGTCGGCGGTGTCTGGCTCCTCGTGCCTGTACTCGGCACCGACATGTTTCCGGCGGTCGACACGGGTCAATTTCAGCTTCGTTTGCGCGCGCCAACAGGCACGCGGGTCGAGCGGACCGAAGAAATTGCGCTGGGGGCGCTCGCGGCGATCCAGGCCGAGGCGGGCCCTGACAAAATCGAAACCTCTCTGGCGTTTGTCGGGAACCCGACGTCGAATTACCCAGTCAACAGTATCTATCTGTGGTCGAGCGGACCGCACGAAGCGCTGCTCACCGTGGCCCTGCGTCCGAATTCTGGCATTCGGCTCGATGCGTTCCGGGAGCGGCTGCGACGCCGGCTGCCGGAGGCGCTTCCGGGCACCACGGTGTCGTTCGAGGCCGGAGACATCGTGAGCCAGATCATGAATTTCGGCTCACCGACGCCGATCGAGGTCGCGGTGGGCGGGGCGAACCTGACGGCCGATCGCGCGTTGGCGGACAAGATCCTCGGTGAGATGCGTAAAGTTGGGTCGCTTCGGGATCTGCAGCTCGCTCAGCCGCTGGACTATCCGACCGTCGATGTGCAGATGAATCGCGAGCGTGCCGGTCAGCTCGGGGTAACGCTCGAACAGGTCGGCCGCTCGCTCGCGGCGGCCACCTCGTCGAGCCGCTATGTCGTGCCCAGCTACTGGCGGGATCCCGGGAACGGCATCGCGTATCAGGTGCAGGTGGAGATTCCGCAGGCGCGCACGGCGTCGCTGGACGACCTGGCGGCCGTGCCGGTGATGCCCTCCGGCGCGTCGCGGCCCCTGGCCCAGGACGTCGCTCAACTGAGCTTCGGCACGACGGTTGGCGAGTACGACCGCTACAACCAGCAGCGCATGATCACGATCACCGCGAACACGGCGGGCACCGATCTGGGCACCGCCGCGCGCCTCGTGGGCGACGCCATCCAGCGAGCGGGCACCCCTCCCCGCGGCGTGAACGTCACCCTTCGCGGACAGGTGGTGCCCATGAACGAGACCCTCTCAGGACTCCAGACAGGACTGCTCGTCGCCATCCTTGCGATTTTCCTGCTGATGGCGGCGAACTTTCAGTCGTGGCGGCTCGCCTTCGTCGTCCTCTCGACGGTGCCAGCGGTGATTCTTGGTGTGGTGTTCGCGCTGCGCGTGACCGGCACCACGCTCAATGTGCAGTCGTTCATGGGCGCGATCATGGCGATCGGCGTCTCGGTGGCCAACGCGATCTTGCTCGTCACCTTTGCCGAGAAGGATCGCCGCGACGGTCGCGAAGCCGATCAGGCCGCGCTCGCGGGGGTGCGGAGCCGAATGCGGCCGATCCTGATGACGTCGCTGGCGATGATCGCCGGCATGATCCCGATGGCGCTCGCCCTGGGACAAGGCGGCGAGCAGACCGCGCCGCTCGGCCGCGCGGTAATCGGCGGGCTGATCGCGTCAACCCTCACGGTCCTGATCGTGCTGCCCGCCGTGTTTGCGTCGGTGCAACGACGTGTGAACCGCGGTTCGGGGTCGTGGCATCCCGACGATCCGGCGACAGCGTGACGGAGATCGATTCGTTCGGTTGGTGAAGGAATCAGGAGCACAAACTCTATGCAGATCATTCGCAAGATCTCGTTCGCGCTCGCGGCGGCCGTGACGATGGCCATCGCGACGTGGGGCGTCGTTCGCATCGAGGCACAGAACACAACCGGCCAGACAGCGGGCCAGGCGCCAACGGGACCGCCGCCGACCGTCGCGGTCGTGTCGGTGGTGTCACAGATTCTCGACCGCCCTGTCCTTCTGCCGGGCGACTTGCTCGCGTTTCAGGATGTCGAGATTCGCCCCAGGGTCGCCGGGTTTGTCGAGGCGATCGATGTCGATCGCGGCTCGGTGGTCAAGAGCGGGCAACTCCTGGCGCGACTCGTGGCGCCGGAGCTCGCCGCGCAGCTCAGCGAAGCGGAGGCCAAAATCCAGAGCGCGCAATCCCAGAGGATCGAAGCGGAAGCCAAATTGGCGTCTGACGAAGGGACCTACCAGCACCTCAAGAAAGCGTCCGAGACACCGGGCGTTGTTGCAGGCAACGACGTCGACGTGGCCCAGAAGGTGGTCGATGCCGATCGTGCGCGGGTGGAGTTGTGGAAGCAGAACGAGCAAGTGGCGCGGGACGCCGCGCGATCGGTTCGTGAGATTGAATCGTACCTCCGGATTACCGCTCCTTTCGACGGCGTCGTTACCGAGCGCAACGTACACCTCGGCAGTCTGGTCGGTCCGTCCTCGCCGACGATGATGTTGCGCCTTCAACAGGTCTCAACTCTCAGGCTCGTGGTGGCGGTCCCGGAAGACATGGTCGCGGGCACACAGCCAGGACAGATGATCAAGTTCACCCTGCCCGCCTATCCCGGCGAGACGTTCACCGGCAAGGTCGCGCGTCTGGCACGTACGCTGGATGTCAAGACACGCACGATGCCGGTGGAACTGGACGTGCCGAATCCAGCCGGCAAGCTGTCGCCAGGGATGTTCGCCGAAGTGGCCTGGACGATGCGACGTCAGCAGCCGTCGTTGTTCGTGCCGCCCTCCGCGGTCGCCACCACCACCGAACGCATGTTCGTCGTGCGAATCCGGAACGGTCAGACGGAGTGGGTCGACGTCAAGCGTGGTGCGGCCATGAAGCAGCTCATCGAAGTGTTCGGCGACTTGCACGCTGGAGATCAGGTCGCCGTCCGGGGCACCGACGAGCTGCGGGCAGGGACCAAAGTGCAGCCGAACGCGCCGGCCCGCTGACGGCCAACCGATCTGGGGATGTCGGCCGCGGCAGCGAAACGGGAGCACATCGATGAACTTGCTCATGATTCCTTGGATCGCGTTGAAGGCGCTCGCTCGCAACAAGCTGCGTACCGGGTTGACGATGCTGGGGATCATCATCGGCGTGGGCGCGGTCATCTGCGTCGTCGCGATTGGCGAAGGGGCGTCCGCGCGTGTCGAGCAGGCGATCACCAACATCGGTGCCAACATGATCTGGATCGAAGCCGGCGGCGTGACCCGCAACGGCGTCCGCACGGGCGCCTTCGGCACGACGAAGTTGGCGATGGGCGACTTCGAAGCGATCAAAGAGCGTGTGCCCATCGTCACCAATGTGTCGCCCAACGTCGATACACGCGTCCAGGTCGTGTACGGCAATCAGAACTGGAATACGACGGTGCGCGGCGTCCTGCCGACCTATCTCGCGATCAGGGCCTGGACGGTGACCCGGGGAGGAGCGTTCACCGATGTGGACGCCGATCGCGCGAACAACGTCTGCCTGCTCGGGCAGATCGTGGTCGATCAGTTGTTCGGCGCGCAAGATCCGATCGGCGAGACGATTCGGGTAAAAGATCAACCGTGTGTCGTCGTCGGCGTGCTCGAGGTCAAGGGCCAGTCCGCGACGGGCCAGGATCAGGACGACACGCTCCTGATGCCGTACACGACCGTGATGAAGAAGATCATGGGACAGGAGTGGCTCGACGACATCATGTGTAGCGCCACGTCGGCCGCAGTCATCGACCAGGCGGAGGAGAACATTGCGGCGCTTATGCGCGAGCGCCATCACATCCGGCCCGGCGCCGATGACGATTTCAATGTCCGGCATCCAACCGCGATCGCCGAGGCGGTCAAAGAGTCGACACAGACATTGGAGGCCCTCCTCGTGGGCATCGCATCGGTGTCGCTCGTCGTCGGTGGCATCGGGATTATGAACATCATGCTCGTGTCGGTCACCGAGCGGACGCGCGAGATCGGCTTGCGGCTGGCCGTAGGAGCGAGACAGCGCGATGTGCTCCGGCAATTCCTCGTTGAAGCTGTCATTCTCAGCTTGATCGGGGGCGCGCTCGGCGTCGCCGTCGGCACGCTCGGCGCCCAAGGCATCTCGAACAGCCTCGGGTGGCCGATACGTGTCTCCTCGAACGCTGTCACAGTCGCGTTCGGGGTCTCGACGGCGATCGGCATCTTCTTCGGCTTCTATCCGGCGTCCCAAGCCGCACGCATGGACCCGATCGAAGCGCTTCGATTTGAATGACTTGGTGATTGGAGAATTACGATGAAACGCATGATGTCGGCGGTTGGTGTTGCATTGATGGCCGCACCCCTTGTCGCGCAGACGACCAAAGTCGATTTCGAAAAGGACCAGATCGGCAAGCCGCCCGCCGGCTGGACCGCCACCAGGACCGGCACGGGCGAGGCAAAGTGGACGATCGAGAGAGACGACACGGCACCGAGCAAATCGAACGTCCTCAAGCAGTCAGGCCAAGCCACCTATCCGGTGTGCATCAAGGACGACACCAACATCAAGGATGGCTTCGTGGAGGTCAAGTTCAAGGCCATCTCCGGCAAGGGAGACCAGGCGGGCGGAGTGATCTGGCGCGCCGAGGACTCGAATAGTTACTACGTCGCCAGGGCCAATGCGCTCGAAGACAACGTCACCATCT
>JBGPHH010000106.1:0-12686 GCA_041484265.1 Vicinamibacteria bacterium | reverse complement strand
GCCGCTGCCTGCTCCCACACCGTGACCGGCTGCGTCGCCAGGAAGCGGATCCTGACGATCGACTTGACGCTCTTGTACCCGTACTTCCAGGGCACGACCAGTCGAAGCGGCGCGCCGTTCTGGTTCGGCAGCACTTCTCCATACAAGCCGACGGCGAAAATCGCCAGGGGATGCATCGCTTCGTCCATCCGCAACGCGTCGAGGTACGGCCACCGAAGGGTCGGGCGAAACAGCCCCGGCATCTGCTTTGGGTCGTTGAGCGTCGTGAACTCGACGAACCTGGCCTTCGAGGTCGGCTCGCACTTCTTGATGAAATCGGCCAGCGGGAAACCGACCCACGGAATGACCATCGACCAGGCCTCGACGCAGCGGTGCCGATAGATGCGCTCCTCGAGCGTCTGTCCCTTGAGAATGTCCTCGAGATTCCAGACCGCCGGCTTCGCGCATTCGCCTTCGACGGCCACCGACCACGGATCCGTCTTGAGGGTCTTGGCGTAGATGGCCGCCGAGTCTTTGTCGAGACCGAATTCGACAAAGTTGTTATACGTCGTGATCTGTCCCCACGTGTTCTTGGCTTCCGTCGTGCTGAGCGGGCTGGTCTTGACGTTCTGGAACTGGCGCCCGTGAGGCGCGGCCTGCGCCCGCTGCGCCTCGACAGTCCGGGTCCCCAGCAGGCCGGCGGCTGCCGCGGCGGCGGTTCCGGCAGCGCCGCGCAGAAAAGCGCGACGGTCGAGGTGCACCTTCCTATCAGTGATCTCTGAGCTTGGAATATCCGGGGCGCGTTTGATCAACATAAGATCAGATCCTCAGACTCTGATTATAGACGCGCTCTAACTCACGTCTTTCCAATTCTTTCCAGCGGCGATCTGTCTGGCAAAGCAGGCACGCGCGCTGGCATACGCACTCGACAGCGCACCAATCGAAACCGGGCGCAGCAGCTCGATGTCCTTCGGACATGAAGCGCCCGGTACGGTGGGAAACGGCTGTGGACCCCGAGGCTCGACCGGCCCACCGGCGACGGGCGGCTCTCCCGCGAAGTAAATCGCCGCGCCTTCCCGCACCCATGCCGGCCGGCGGCCAAGCACAGCGTCGGTCATGACGTGCACAAGTTGGTGGCGAATGGTGCGATCGAGCACGCCGCGTTCCCGCAGGACCGCGAGCGGCAGCAGGTGTAGTTCGCCATCCAGCACGGCATCGGCCGCAAACCACGGCTGGCCCGTCGAGCGCTCGTAGTCGTCAGTCGTCGGGTGCACATGCAGGCTGATCCGGGCGGGCGCCGCCACGCCCAGCGTTCGAGCGAGCTCGTCGCGCGCGGCAGCCACCACCCGAACGATCGCGTCGCGCTCCCCTTCCTCATCGTCTGGAAGGGACACACTCGTTTCGAGTACGGGGCCCGCCGCGGGAGCGGCCGCTGCGGGCGCCGCTGCGATACGCGGCGCCTCGGGCTTGGCCGCCACAATCCGCGGTCCCAGAAAGCCAATCGTGAGGCCAGGGAAATATTTCGCCAGAATCGCTTCGGCACTCTTGCCCTCTACGGCCAGATGCGTCGAACCAATGACGCACAACCCGACGCCATGGCCCGATCCGTGGCCGCTGAAGCGATACGTCGTCGACTGGCGGCGGAGATCGAACGCCGTGCTCATGATGTGCTGCCACCCGAGCGTCCGCCCGACAGCGAGTCGGAGGTCTTGCCCCGAGATCTCGTCCGGCTTCAAGCCGTCGAGCTTCAGCCGCGCCACACGGCCCGAGCCGTTCCGCGAGAGGATCCGCAGTTCCCGCAACCGATCGCCGCGGAAACCGGCGGCCCGCAAGGCACGAAGCAAGTCCGCTTCGCTGAGCGCAGCCTGCCACTCTGGCTCGCCGTCGCACGCCTCATCGGCGCGCGATGGCAGGTACGACGGATCGTTCGCGCCAGACCACACGCTTGACGGCACTTCGGTGTGCCCACCGCAGGACGCCGAGTAGTACACCACCGCCGGGACGCCGTTGTGCATCAGCACCCGGCCGGCGGTCGCCTGCGCGGCCCGCTCGGTCGCCGGAGTGGCGGTGCGCACGACCTGACAATGCGTCTGATCGCAGAGATCGAAGCCGTCGCCGCGATGCCGTCCGGGATTGGCCAGCGCAAAGGTGCGAATGGTGATGGCCAGCGCCTCGAGGGCCGCCGGGCGGCTGTCGCGCGCGGCCTCGCCGGCCAGCACGCGCGCGACATAGGTCTCGAGCGGCATGGCGACCACCGTGTACCCACCGCCAGGCCGCGC
The DNA here is from genome assembly GCA_041484265.1 of Vicinamibacteria bacterium. GTDB lineage: Bacteria > Acidobacteriota > Vicinamibacteria > Vicinamibacterales > CAVVIG01 > 2-12-FULL-65-11. The sequence continues at coordinate 10,428 of JBGPHH010000106.1, read as the reverse complement.
CAGCCCAACGCGGAGTTGTCCGTCGGCGGGGACGACACTTCCACGCGCCGACTGGGGCTCGGCGCGCGCACTCAACACAAGCGAAAGCAGGATCCCAAGGATGAGCGTCTGTCTCAATCTGTCAATCCCAGAAAAGTCTCCAGGTCACTCCAGATGCGCGGCAAGCTCCTCGTCAATTGGTGGTCGTCATCGACGAGCGACAAGGTGACGTTCGGGCGCGTGCGCGCGAATGCCTCGACCGTCTGATAGTCGACCGACTCATCGCGCACGCCCTGCACGATGAGCGTGGGCTGAGACACGGTCGCGTCGAACGCATTGTACCGAACACTATCTTCATAGAACGCGAAATTCAGGAGTCGATTCGTCTTATCGGCGTAATGGAAGACCGGCAACACGCCTCGGCGTTGCCACTCCTCCACTCGCTCTGGCGAGAACAAATGGTGCCCCGGCTTGGCGAACATCACCGCCGGCGCCAGCAGCGCGAGCCGAGCGACACGCGCGGGGAACCGATCCGCCGCCAGAATCGCGAGTGTGCCGCCCAGGCTCGACCCGATGAGCACGACCGGGCCGCTCCTTGCCGCCTCGACCTCGCGACTCAACTGCTCGAGCATGCGTGTAATCGTTAACGTCGCGAAGTCAGGCTCGTTGAAATCCGGGCATCGCAACCGGATGTGCCGACGGCCGAAACGTTCACCAAGATACGAAGCCTTGGTCGACAGGGGAGACGAAGCGAAGCCGTGCAGGTAGAAGACGTCGCGGGGCTTCACGAGAGACACCACAGCACGGATGTTATACTGCCACGGTCCGGCTAAAGCCGGACACTACATCAACACATGTTCCTTACCACCGCGAGCCGTCAGGCGCGATCGCTCCGCGAGTTCGTCCGCGGCCTCACGCACACCGCGCACCCCCTTCTCGTACAGATGATCCCAACCCGCCGCTGCAACATCGACTGCGGGTATTGCAACGAATACGACAAGGTGTCCGAGCCGGTGCCGACCGACGTGATGAAGCGACGCATCGACAGACTCGCCGGGCTCGGTACGTCGGTTGTCGCGTTCAGCGGCGGCGAGCCGATGCTGCATCCCGATCTCGACGACCTCATCCGGCACATTCGCGCCCGCGGCATGATGGCGGGGCTGATTACGAACGGCTATTTCCTGGTGCCGGCGCGGATCAAAGCACTCAACAGCGCCGGCCTCGACTTTCTGCAAATCAGCATCGACAACATCGAGCCCGACGCCGTGTCGAAGAAGAGCTTGCGCGTCCTTGACAAGAAGCTCCAGGACCTGAAGACGTATGCCGACTTCGACGTCAACATCAACTCGGTCCTGGGCGGCGGTATCAGGAATCCGGAGGACGCGCGGACGATCAACACGCGTGCGCGGCAGCTCGGCTTCTCGACCTCCATCGGCATCATTCACGACGGCGCAGGACGGCTCAAGCCGTTAGCCGCGGCTGAGCGCAAGGTCTACGACGAGGTGTCGGCGGCCATCAGCGGCCCGTGGCAGGTCGTGAAGAATCTCTACTCGGGGATCCGCAGCTTCCAGGAGAACCTGGCTGACGGGAAGCCGAACGATTGGCGGTGTCGGGCGGGTGCGCGGTACCTCTATGTCTGCGAGGAGGGGCTCGTGCATTACTGCTCGCAGCAGCGCGGCTACCCCGCCCTGCCGCTCGAGTCGTACTCAATCGACGATATTCGCCGCGAGTTCGATACGCCGAAATCGTGCGCGCCGTATTGCACGGTGGGCTGCGTACATCGCGTCTCGACGATGGATTTCTGGCGGAGTCCTCAGCACGCGGCCAGCGGCCGGCAGGCGGCGGCCGGCTCGCCCCGCGAGGCCGTCGGCCAGGATACCCCCCGAGCGCTGTAATTGATGCCCGCATCGCGGCTGACCTTGAACCGCTTCGCGCGGTTCTACGCGCCGCTGGCGGCGACGAGCCTCTTGCTCACGGCGACCAATCCGCTGCTCACCAGCGCGATGTCCCGGAGCGTGAACCCAGCCATCGCACTGGCTGGGTTCGGCGTGGCGTTCTCCCTGTCCGGTGTTCTGTACAGTCCCCTCCTGGCCGGCCAGCAGGTCGCCGCGACCAAGCTCATGAGCGGTCGTCCGTTTCGGCCCATTCTGATCTTTTGGTTGCGGATCGGCATGCTCTTTTCCCTCGTGGCCCTCGCCGCCGCGTTCACCCCCCTGGGACGCTGGATCTTCGGCGACGTCATGGGAGTGTCGGGCGACATCTTCGACCAGGCGCGCACGGCGACTGCGCTGCTGGCCCCGGTTCCGTGGCTCACGGCGCTGCGCTCCGTGCACCAGGGCCGCCTCGTCGCCGGACACCGCACCAACCCTATCGCGTTCGCCACCGGTGCTCGGACCGCCGTCCTCGCGCTCGTCGCTGTGGCGCTCACCATCTCGACGCCGGGGGGAGCATGGGTGGGGGCCGCCGCGTTCACCATCGGCCTTCTGATCGAAACCATCATGGTCGCCCGCGCTGGCGTCGGCACAGACGGCGCCTACCATCCGGTCGCCGCCGAGGGGGCCAACGCCGGCGCTGACAACGATCGGATGCTGCGGTTCTCGACACCGCTCATGCTCAACGTGCTGCTCTGGTGGAGCACGCCTCTGCTCATCGACAGCGTGCTGGCACGTTCTCGGTTCCCGGCCGAAGCCATTGCTGCGTTTGTCGTGGTCGAGGCCGTGGCCTGGTTTCTCGCGGCTCCTGTCGGGCAGTATCAACACGTGAGCATCGGCCTGGTCGATTGCCGGGACGCGCACCGAGTCGTGCAGCGCTGGTCTCTCGTCCTGGCCGCCGCCGTGGCGCTCCTTATCGCGCTCGTGTCGATTCCCTCCGTTTCCCGGACTGTCCTGGGCGCCGTCTTCCGTCTCGACTCAGGCCTGCTGTCCGATATCGGAGCAGCGCTCCCTTTCACCGTAGCGTATCCTCTCCTCTACGGGCACAGACAGTACTATCAGGGGCTGTTCACTCGCTGCGGCCGATCCGATGCGGTAGGATGGGGCGCCGCGCTGCGCGTGGCGACTGTGCTGGCAGTGGCCGTGGCCGGGCTCAAGACCTTCGGAGATGCCGGGGCAACGCTCGGGGTGCTGGCCCAGGCCGTCGGGCTCGCCGTTGAGGGCGTCTTTCTCGAACGGGTTTCCCACCGCCAAGTGATGTCGCTGCTGCCGGCGTCTCGTCGCGCTCGCCACGAAGTACTGTCGCGCGGAGGAATCCCATGATGAAGCGATTCACGTCGGGGAATCGGGGCGTGGGCGCGGGCGCGGTGATGCTCCTGGCAGCGGGACTGGCTGTCGGATCGTGTGGAGGTCCGGGAGCCGCCGGCCGCCCGACGTCTCTCGCATCATCGGCGCATCTTCCGCCTGGGTATGCCATTCGACTGGATCGCCCGGATCGCGACGAGGCCGAGTTCGTCGCGAGCTCCGAGCAGGATGGCCTGCAAGTGCGAACGGGTCCCGCTGCGATCGTCTATCGACCCGATCAGATGGTCGATGGCAGCTATGCGGTGCATGCCCGGTTCACCGAGATCGAGGTCCCAACGGGGCACCTAGAAGGCTACGGGCTGTTCATTGGCGGTCAGGACCTGCAGGGCGACCGCCAGCGGTACACATATTTCCTGGTAAGAGGAGACGGACGCTACATTATCAAACGACGCCACGGCGCCGACGCCCCGGAGATCTCGGACGGATGGCAGCCGTCCAAGGCCGTGCGGGTCGCCACCCTGCGGAACGGCGACATGACCAACGAACTGGCGATCGCAGTGGACCGCGGCCAGCTGCGCTTTTCCTGTAACGGCGAACGGGTCGCTGAAATGCCCGTTGGTGATTTGAGTGCGCAGGGGGTGGTGGGCGTGCGAGTGAACCACAACCTTCACGTGCGAATCCAGGATTTTCAGCTCGAGCGCTAACCACCGTTCGGTGTCGGCACGAACTGTTATCTGGTGAACCGCTCGCGCCTGGCCATGAGCTCGGTCACGCCGACCTCGAGAGCATGCAGGAGCGCGATCTCGTGTTTGGATGAAGGAATGCCCTCCAGGTACGCGACGACGTTCGGGCGGTTGATCACGAGCTCGTGAATCTTGATGGTCGTGGCCAGAACGCGGACCGGGCGATCAATCGGGGCGGCGATCGGATCAAGGTGCTGCATGCGAGCGCAAGGGGGCAAAGACAATGCCAGCCGCGACGCGTGCAAATGAGCGTGGTTCTGTCACACGGCGTTACAAACCACGCGCCCCGATGACGGTTTTGGCATGACGGCCAGTCGCGTGAAGTAACATGAACGCCAGGACCTCGATTGGCTGAACCCGCCCACGCAGAAGTTGCCCCATCGGCCGACACTGCCGCCCAAGCGCCAACGCCCCCTTCGTCGTTCGGATCCCGCGCCGCGCGTCGCACGCTGGCGGCGTTCACCTATCGCGACTTTCGCGTCCAGTGGTTCGGCGCCTGCACCTCGAGCGTCGGCACCTGGACGCAGACGACCGCCCAGAACTGGATGGTCCTGTCGCTGACGGGCTCTGCCTTCTTCCTGGGGCTCGACGCGTTCCTGCAGCAGCTGCCGATCATGCTCTTCACGCTCATCGGGGGTGTGCTCGCCGATCGGCGCGATCGCCGCCAGACGCTGCTGACGTCCCAGTATGTCCAGATGGCGACGGCGACGACGCTGGCGCTGCTGGTCTACTTCGACGTCGTCAAGATCTGGCAGGTGTTGGCGTTGTCGTTCACGACCGGCCTCGCGCAGGCGTTCGGCGGCCCGGCCTATCAGTCGCTCATTCCCTCACTCGTCGACAAGAAGGACTTGCCGAACGCGGTCGCGCTCAACTCGATCCAGTTCAACGTCGCACGCGTGCTTGGGCCGCTGCTCTTCAGTGCGACGATTGCCGCGTTCGCCACCTGGAAGTTCAGCGATCAGCAGGGCATGGCCGCGTGTTTCGCCCTCAACGCCTTGTCGTTTCTCGTCGTCATCTCCACGCTGATGTCGCTGCGCGTGAAACACATCCCGCCCGTCGGGGTGCAGTCGATGCGGGAGGAGCTGCGCGGCGGACTCTCGTACGTGCGCCATCACGACAGCCTCGTGGCGATCATCATCCTCGCGGCGGCCACGACGTTCCTCGGCTTTGCGGTGCTGACGTTCCTGCCGCTCTTCGCGCAACAGGTGTTCCACGAAGGCGCGCAGACCTACAGCCATCTGATGGCCTTCTCGGGCGCCGGTTCCATCGTCGGCGCCCTGATCGTGGCGTGGCTGGGCAAGTTCAGGCGCATGGGCCTGACGGCGTTGCTCGTGCAGGCGGTCTACGGCGGGCTGATCGTGCTCTTCGCGCTGTCGCGCGTGCTGTGGGTCAGCGAGCTCCTGCTGTTTCTCACCGGCGTGGCGCTGATGGTCGTCTTCTCGACGGTCACGTCACTGGTTCAGCTCATCGCGCCCAACGAAATGCGCGGGCGCGTGATGAGCATCTACATGGTCGCCTTCCGCGGCGGCATGCCGCTCGGGAGCCTCGTCAGCGGCTACTTGGCGACGTCCCTGGGTGCGCCGATGGTCCTCGGGATCAATGGTGTTCTCCTCATGGCCGTCGCGGCGTACTTTCTCGTGCAAAGCCACGGCGTACGAGAAGCCTAGAATTGCAGATTTCAGATCGCAGATTGCAGATTGCGAATTCGTCTAGAATGACTCGCCATCATGCCGGTGCTTGAACTCCTTACGAGCTCTGGGCTAGGCTCGCTCCTCGGTATGCGGCACGCGCTCGAGCCGGATCATCTGGCGGCGGTGTCCACTCTAATCACCAGAGAGCGCAGCGGCTACCGGGCAGCCTTCCTCGGTGTGTGCTGGGGACTCGGCCACACGCTTTCGCTCCTCCTTGTTGGCGCGGCGCTCGTCCTCCTCCGCGCCGAAATGCCCATGTCAGTGTCCGATCTCTTCGAGTTCTTCGTCGCGCTGATGCTGATTGTGCTCGGTGCGCGCGCGGTGTATCTGGCGCGTCAGGGTGCCGCGGGCCCGACTCACCTGCATCACCACGGTCATCTCGTTCACAGCCACCCGGGCGTGCCCGCGCACGTCCACATCGGACACTGGACGCTGGCACGCCGCCCGCTGCTCGTCGGCGCCGTGCACGGACTGGCCGGGAGCGGGGCCCTGACCGCGCTCGTCCTGACGACTCTTCCGACCACGACCGCGCGGCTCGCGTATATGGCGCTGTTCGGACTGGGGTCGACCCTCGGGATGGCGGCGTTGTCGGGACTGCTCGGCTGGCCGATCGCGCGAATGGGATCGCACCACGCCGTCGCGCGGACCGTGTCGATCGTGGTGGGCTGTGTCTCGATCGGCCTCGGCGTCGTCTGGGGCTATCCGTTCATCTCACATCTACTGTCCAACTGACCGGCACCGACGCGGGCACGAAGCAGACCTTGTCGTCGCACGCCTGGTAGCTCACCGTTCCCGTCAGATCGATCGTTGTACCAGGCCTCACCGAGTTGGCCATCGTCACGGTCTGCACCAGCCGGAACGGTTTCTGATAGGTCGGCACCCGCTCACCGAGCGGCTCGAAGAACAAGATCTCCGACTTGGGGTAGATCAGTTTTCCTGCCCTCACCTGCATGTGTGGATCGAGCTTCACGGTGATTGGCCGGTAATCCTTCGCGCCCGGTGCGTAGACGTGAATCCCCGCATTGGGCGAGATATCCACAAAGACCAACACGCTCCCGCCGGGCTTCACCGACGCCGCGCTCACACCGGTTGCGATGGTGAGATGTCTGGAAGCCGGGGGCGAAAGCACGGGTAACGGCCGCGGCGTGCGGCTCGTCTGAGCGCCGAGAGGCACCGCCAGGGAGACGATACCGGCGACGATCGCGATGCGCATCTGCCCGGCATTATAGAACGACTAGAATTGACAGCGAATGCCCGCACGCATCCTCGTCGTCGAGGACGATCCCGACATCGCGGAACTGGTCGCCCGCTACCTCGACAAGGCCGGTTACACGACGACGCGTCTGTCGTCAGGACGTGACGCGCTCGACGCGGTTCGTGTGAAGCCGCCGGATCTTGTCGTGCTCGATCTGATGCTGCCTCAAGTGGACGGACTCGAAGTGTGTCGCGCGCTGAGGGCGAACGACAAGACCGCCGCTATTCCCATCATCATGCTGACCGCCCGCGCCGAAGAGTCCGAACGGATCGTCGGCCTCGAGATGGGCGCCGACGATTATCTGGCCAAGCCGTTCAGCCCCAACGAGCTCGTCGCGCGGGTGCGCGCGCTGCTTCGCCGGGCGCACCGCGTCACGCCGGCATCCGGCCGGCCTTTGACCTACGGCTCGATTGCGGTCGATCCCGAGCAGCACACCGTCTCGTTGAGCGGTCGAGACGTGACGCTGACGGCCAAGGAGTTTCTGCTCCTCGAGTACCTGCTCCAGCATCGCGGACGCGTCCTGTCGCGCGACGTGCTGCTCGAACAGGTGTGGGGCTATCGCTACACCGGCGGAACCCGCACGGTGGACGTGCACGTGCGACGCCTGCGCGAGAAGTTGCCGCTGCTGGCCGAAGCGATCGTCACCGTCAAACAGTTTGGTTACAAGCTCCTCGATCGCCCTGATGCCGACCGCTGACTGCCGACTGCTGACTGCTGACTGCTGATGACTAGAGGCTTTCAAACCAAGTTCTTCCTCGCCGCGGTGTCGTCGGCTGTTGTCGCGCTCGTCGTCGCGGGGACGCTTTTTGCGACGATGATGCGCGGACAAATCGATCAGCAGATCGAGGCCACGCTCGTCGCGGAGGCGCGTCTGGGGGCAGAGCTAGTCGAACGGGCGTCGCCGGTGACGACCGTCCCTGGCCTCGACGAAGAGGCCGATCGGATTGGCCAGCGGCTCGGCGCGCGCGTGACCTTCATCGCCGCGGACGGACGCGTGATGGGCGACTCGTCGGAATCACTCGAGGGTGTGGCCGCCATGGAGAACCATGGCACGCGGCCAGAAGTCGTGGAAGCCCGCGCGACGGGACTGGGCCACGCGCGCCGCCACAGCGACACACTCAATATCGACATGCTGTATGTGGCCGTTCCGGTTCACCACCCGGCGGTCGCGTTCGTCCGGGTCGCTCTGCCGTTGTCTGATGTCGGTCAACAGCTGCGGCCCGTGGTCACGGTCACTCTGACGGCGCTCGCCCTCGCCTTTGTCGGCGCTGCAGCGATCGCCTGGCTGTCGTCCGCGAAGATCGGCCAGCGCGTTCGTGGCGTGGCCGACCTTGCCCGCCGTTACCGCGGCGGCGACCTGACGCCGCCACGAATGGATTTTGGCGACGACGAGCTGGGCACGGTCGCCCGCGCACTCGACGAATCGGTGCAGGAAGTCGGGCGCCGACTGACGGAGCAGGCCCGCGACCGCGGACGGATGGAGGCGATTCTTGCCGGAATGGTCGAAGGCGTCATCGTCGTGGACCCGCAAGGTCGCCTTCAGCTCGCCAACAAGGCCGCGCAGCGGATGCTGAAGCTCGACGCGCTCGCCCTCGGCCGGCCGTACGTGGAAACAATCCGGCACCCCGCAATTGCCGAGCTGCTGGCGGCGGGACTTGCGGGCCGTACGCCGGATGGCGTGCAGTTCACGCCCCCACGCGATGCGTCGCGGACGATCATCGCGCGGGCGGCCCCGGCCACCGGCGACGCAGCGCACGGCGTCGTGGTCGTCATGCACGACATCACCGACCTCAAACGCGCCGACCAAATCCGTCGCGACTTCGTGGCCAACGTGTCGCACGAGCTGCGTACCCCCCTCACGGCCATCCGCGGGTATGTCGAAGCGCTCGCCGATGGCGACGCCGACCCCGAGGAGCACGGCCGGTTTCTGGCCATCATCACACGCCATACCGAGCGCATGGAACGGCTGGTCCGGGATCTGCTGCGTCTAGCCCGGCTCGACGCCGGCCAGGAAACGCTCGATGTCGGCGCGTGCGATACCCGCGCGCTCGCACAGGCAGTGGTGGCCGATGTGGCGCCGGCGCTCGACCTGCGGCACCAGCGAGTGGACGTGGCAGTCGCGCGAGGCGCCGACACGATCCGCGGCGATCTCGCCAAGCTACACGACGCGCTGCGGAATCTGGTGGCCAACGCCATCACGTATGCGCCAGAACACACCACGATTCGCATCGACGCCATCCGGTCCGACGATCGCGTCGCGATCGCGGTATCAGACGAAGGACCGGGCATTCCTGAGGACGATCTGCCGAGGGTGTTCGAGCGGTTCTATCGGGTGGACAAATCCCGCGCGCGCGATCCCGGGGGAACCGGCCTCGGCCTGGCGATCGTCAAGCACCTGGTCGAGTTGCACGGCGGCGAGGTGCAGGCCGAAAACCGCTCTGAAGGCGGCGCGAAGTTCACGATCACCCTTCCAGGGTAGCCGACAGAGTCCTTCTAAGTTTTCACTTTTCAGTTCTACGTTTCTAGCGCGCGCCGGCCAACCTCAGCAGCGTGTAGGTGGCGGCGGCGATCAGGAACGAGCACGGGATCGTCAAGATCCAGGCCCACACGATCTGCCCGGCGACACCCCATCGCACCGCTGAGAGGCGTCTGGTCGCGCCGACACCGACGATGGCTCCAGTGATGGCGTGCGTGGTACTGACCGGTACGCCGAAGGTGGTGGCCGTGAGGAGCGCGATGGCGGCACCGGTTTCGGCCGCAAACCCGCCCACCGGTTGGAGCTTGGTGATCTTCGAGCCCATCGTGTGAATGATTCGCCACCCGCCGGCGAGCGTGCCCAACGCGATCGCAGCGTGAGCCGCGAGGATCACCCAGAACGGAACGTAGAAGCGCGGGATCTGTCCGGCCGCGAACAGCAGTCCGGCGATGATGCCCATCGTCTTCTGGGCGTCGTTCGCGCCGTGATTGAGGCTGAAGAACGCCGCCGACACCAACTGCAGCCGCCGGAACCAGGTGTCCACCCGCTTGGGCGGCGTTCCTTGGAACATCCAGAAAATCGCCGTCATGAGCACAAGACCCGCCGACAGGCCGATGAGCGGCGAGAGAAAGATGAACACGATCGTCTTGGTCCAGCCGCTCAGGATGATCGCCTCGAACCCGGCCTTGGCGACGGCGGCGCCCGCGTAGCCGCCGATCAGCGCGTGCGACGAGCTGGTCGGCAGCCCGAAGTACCACGTGATGAGGTCCCAGATGATCGCCCCCGCCAGGCCCGCGAAAATCACCGAAAACGTGGCGATGCGAATGTCGATCATCCCGGAGCCGACCGTCCTGGCGACGGCGGTGCCGAAGGTGAACGCCGCGACGAAGTTGAAAAAGGCGGCCCAGATGACCGCTTTGCCCGGCGACAGCACGCGCGTCGACACGACCGTGGCGATCGAATTGGCCGCATCGTGAAAGCCGTTGATGTAGTCGAAGACGAGCGCGACCGCAATGAGGGCGACGACGACCCAGAACATCGCCGTGCT
>JBGPHH010000105.1:0-12759 GCA_041484265.1 Vicinamibacteria bacterium | reverse complement strand
CGCACCTTCGCACCGCCGCACCGCCGCACCCTCGCACCTTCGCACCCTCGCACCCTCGCACCTCCAAGGTGCTGAGTGCTCTTAGCCAAAATCGTGGGGACCGTCGTGGCCACCCGCAAGGATCCGCGGCTCGTCAGCAGTAAGTTGTTGGTCGTCCGGCCAATGGATCCGCGCGGCAAGGCCGAGGGCAACTATCTGGTGGCCGTCGACACCGTTGACGCCGGGGTGGGGGAGACGGTGCTCGTGGTCAGCGGCAGTTCGGCGCGGATGGCCTCAGGCCTGAAAGACTGTCCAATCGACGCAGCCATCGTCGGCATCGTCGATGAGATCGACGTCAACGACTAGCCGCGCCCCGATATGCAGTTAGCCCGCGTAATCGGCGACATCGTCCTGACCCGCAAGGATGCCAGCCTTGTCGGTCTCCCGCTGCTCATCGTGCAGCCGCTGACGCCAGAGCGCGAGGCCGTCGGCCGGCCGCTTGTGGCAGTCGACGCAGTCGGCGCCGGTGTGGGCGAAGAAGTGTTCTTCGTGCGCGGCAAGGAGGCCAGCTTTCCGTTCTACCCGGTCGAAGCGCCGGTCGATGCCGGTATCGTCGGCATTGTCGATCACTGGACGGTGGAGCGGTAGTGCAGATCGCCAGAGTGGTCGGCACCGTCGTGTCGACCCAGAAGCATCGGAAATTCGAGGGCGCGAAGCTCCTGCTCGTGCAGCCGCTCAACCTGGACGAGACCCCGCGGGGTACGGCGCTTCTCGCGGTTGACGGCGTAGGCGCGGGCGTTCACGAGAAGGTGCTGATCGTGCTCGAAGGCCGCGCGGCGGGTGAAGCGCTGAACAAGAAAGCCGTGCCTGTCGATGCCGCGATTATCGGGATTGTGGATGTCGTTGATGTCGTGTCGTGACGTGCTGTTCTCGCTATGGATATGAATGATTCTGCGCTTCACGATCTCGTGCGCGACGCGATAGCGCGGCACACGCGACCAGAAGCCGTTGTGCCTCCTGCCCGTCCATCATTCGAGGGACGGCACGCCAGTCACGGACGGTTCGCGATTGCGGCCGGCGGCGACGGCGAAGGCGCCTGCCTCATCGAACCCATGGTGCGCTGCAATCACTGCGGGTACTGCCAATCGCTCGGACATTGAATCCCTCGATTCTCGTCACCTGCAGCCTTCCCGCTTCCGTTCTCGCCAAACTTCAGGCCGCCGGTACCGTCGACGTGTACACCGGCGCCGCCACGCTGTCGCCTGCCGAGTTGCGCTCGCGCGTGGCCGACAAGCACGCGCTCGTCTGCCTTCTGACCGATTCGATCGATCGTCACGTCTTCGACGCGGCGCCACGGCTCAAGATCGTGGCCAACGTGGCGGTCGGCTTCAACAACATCGATGTGGCGCACGCACGATTGCGCGGCGTCGTCGTGACGAACACGCCTGACGTCCTGACCGAGTCGGTGGCCGACTTCACGTGGGCGCTCCTGCTGTCCATCACGCGGCGCGTCTCCGAAGGCGAGCGGATCGTGAGGAGCGGCCGCTGGAAAGGGTGGGCGCTCGATTTCATGCTCGGGTCAGGCCTGGCCGGCAAGCAGCTCGGCATCGTCGGCTTCGGACGAATCGGGCGCGCGGTGGCGAGCCGCGCACCAGCGTTCGGGATGCACGTGGTGTACAGCTCCCGTCATGAACCGCGAACGAGCCCGGAGCAAGTCTCCTTTGACCATCTCCTGGCCACTTCCGACGTCGTCTCGCTACATGTACCGCTGACGCCTGACACGCGCCATCTGATCGATCGGCGCGCGCTGGCGCAGATGAAGCGAACCGCGTACCTGGTGAACACATCGCGTGGACCGGTGGTGGACGAGGCGGCCCTGGCTCGCGCGCTCGCCGAGGGCGACCTGGCCGGGGCGGCGCTCGACGTGTACGAGCACGAGCCAGAGATCCATCCCGGCTTGCTTCAGGTCGAGAATGTCTTGCTGGCGCCGCATCTCGGGAGCGCGACGGTGGAAACAAGAACCGCGATGGCCGACCTCGCCGTCGAAAACGTTCTCGCGGTGCTCGCCGGCCGGCGGCCGCTGACGCCAGTGCCATGAAGCGCGCCGCCAACCTCTCCACCATCATGCGCGCGCTTGCGCGTGCCATCGACGGCTTGGAGCTGCCGGCCGTCGAGAAGATCTCGAAGAGCCAGCAGGACGATCCGTTTCAGATTCTGATCGCCACGCTGCTTTCTGCGCGCACACAGGATGAGACGACACTCGCGGCGTCGACGCGCCTCTTCAAGGTCGCGCGGAAGCCGCGCACCTTGGCCGCCCTGACCGTCAGGCGGATCGAGCAGTTGATCTACCCGGTCAGCTTTTACCGCCACAAAGCCCGCCACGCGAAGGCGACGGCTCAGATCCTCGTCGATCGATTTGGCGGCGAGGTGCCGCGGACGCTCGGCGAGCTGTTAACGCTGCCGGGCGTCGGCCGCAAGACCGCCAATCTCGTGCTGATTCTGGCGTTTGGCAGCCAGAGACACATTTGCGTTGATACACACGTCCATCGGATTTCGAATCGCCTCGGATGGGTCCGCACCAAGGCGCCGAACGATACCGAGCAGGCGCTCTACAGGGTGGCGGCCAAACGCTGGTGGCCGTACCTCAACCTATATCTGGTAACGTGGGGCCAGAACGTGTGCCGGCCCGTGTATCCGCGCTGCGGGGCGTGCCTGATCCGGCCCTACTGTCGGCAGGTTGGCGTTACCCGGATGTCGGCGTCATGAGTACTCTTCGCATGCTCATTGTCGTCGTAGCCGGGCTGTTGGCGATCCTGACGCCAGAGGTCGAGTTCGTCGGCCAGACCGGCGGCGGTCCGGTGATTGTCGTTGAAACCACCAAAGGTACGTTCGAGTTCGAGACCTATCCCGACGATGCGCCGAAAACGGTCGCTCACGTGGTGGATCTGGTGAAGCAGGGCTTTTATGACGGCCAGCGATTCCATCGCGCTCAGCCCGGCTTTGTCGTCCAGTGGGGCGATCCGCAGTCGCGCGACCTCACGAGGGACGCCGATTGGGGGCGCGGCGCCGAGGCCTCGAGCGGCAAGCCCATCGGCGTGGCTGAGATCTCGAAAAAGCAGACGCACACCAAAGGGGCTGTCGCCATGGCGCATCTCGGCAACCCCGCCGCTGCCGACAGCCAGATCTACGTCACGCTGGCGGATCGCCGGGATCTGGACGGCCGCTACGCGGTGTTCGGGCACATCATCGCTGGATCCGATGTGCCAGATAGAATTCAGCGCGGCGACATGATCGTTAGGATGTACGTGAAGGAGTAGTGACTGGTGGCTGGTGACTGGGGATGCTGACAGTTAACGAAATCTTCCATTCAATTCAGGGCGAGTCGACGCAAGCTGGCCGCCCCTGCGTCTTTGTTCGCCTGACGGCGTGCGACCTGCGGTGCTCGTGGTGCGATACGCCGTATGCGTTTGTCGAGGGGCGCAAAATGTCGGTCGACGACGTCGTGGCGGCGGTTGGCTACTACGGATGCCCGCTCGTGGAGATCACCGGAGGTGAGCCCCTGCTGCAGGAGGACGTCTACGAGTTGATGAATCGCCTTCTCGAAGCCGGCCAGACCGTGATGCTCGAAACCGGCGGCCACCGCACGATTGCGCGCGTGCCGGCCGCCGTGCTGAAGGTCGTTGACGTCAAGTGCCCCGGTAGCGGCGAATCCGCGAAGAACGACTGGAGCAACCTCGATCGGCTGGCGCCGCACGACGAAGTGAAGTTCGTCATCAGCGATCGCGCTGACTACGAGTTCGCCCGAGACATCATGAGGCGCTACGGTCTGCCCGGGCGCGCGGCGGCGGTCCTGCTGTCGCCGGTGCACGGCGTGCTCGAGCCCCAGGCGCTGTCGGAGTGGATCCTCACCGATCGTCTGCCGGCCCGGCTGCAGATTCAAGTGCACAAGTACATCTGGGGGCCGACGACCAGAGGCGTATGAGGCGCGCGATCGTGCTTCTGAGCGGCGGCCTGGATTCCTACACCGCGGCGGCCATGGCGAAAGCAGACGGGTTTTCGATCTGTGCGCTGACGGTGCAGTACGGACAGCGCCACGCGCGCGAGCTCGAGTCGGCCCGCGGCGTCGCCCGCGTGCTCGGCGTCGAGCGGCACCTCGAGATCCCGATCGACCTCAGGGCCATCGGCGGATCATCGTTGACCTCCACGGCCGACGTGCCCAGGGGCCGCGACCTCGCCTCGACCGACATCCCTTCAACCTACGTTCCGGCACGCAACACGGTGTTCCTGTCGCTGGCGCTCGCGTGGGCCGAGGTGCTCGAAGCGCGCGACATCTTCATCGGCGTGAACGCCCTCGACTACTCCGGCTACCCGGACTGCCGGCCGGCGTTCATTCACGCGTTCGAGTCCCTGGCGAGCCTCGCCACTCGCGCCGGCGTCGAGGGCGCGACATTTTCTGTGCACACTCCGCTCATCGCGCTGACGAAATCGCAAATCATCCGGCAAGGACTTGCGCTCGGCCTTGACTATGGCCTGACACACAGCTGTTACGACCCGGTACAGGGCGGACGGCCGTGCGGCGTGTGCGACAGTTGTGTGATCAGGGCGAAGGGGTTCGCCGAGGCGGGCGTGGCCGACCCGCTGCTTCTGCGCTAAGATCGCGACCCGTGAGGCTGTTCGACTCGCAACCGATCCGCCGGCAGGTCGTGGCGGTGACCTGCCTGGTCAGCCTGCCACTGATGGTCGCCATCGCGTGGGATGCC
The DNA here is from genome assembly GCA_041484265.1 of Vicinamibacteria bacterium. Classification (GTDB taxonomy): domain Bacteria; phylum Acidobacteriota; class Vicinamibacteria; order Vicinamibacterales; family CAVVIG01; genus 2-12-FULL-65-11. The sequence continues at coordinate 8,020 of JBGPHH010000105.1, read as the reverse complement.
AGCCGCACCCGTCGTGAGCGCGCGGCCGAGGTCGGCGAACAGGCTGCCGCCATTGCCACGACGGCGGCGGCCAACCTCGATCAGTATTTCGCGAGCCTCGATGCGATGGCATCGATCCTCCTCAGGCACCCTGCGCTCCGCGCGCTCGATCGCGATGAATGCAACCGGCTGTTCGCGGCACTGCTGCGTGAGCAGCCGCTCATCCTCAATGTCTCTCTGAGAGACCGCGACGGCGTTGTGCGCGCCGCGGGCGCGGGTGTGATCGAAGGCCAGCCGCGACAGACCCCCGTCCCGCCCAACGCCCTCGAGGTCCTCGCGACCGGTCGCCCGGTCGTCACTGATCTGATCGTGGGCCAGATCACAGGCAAGCCGACGGTCGTGCAGTCTTATCCGGTGCGCGCGGCTGACGACCAGGTCGTGGCCGTGCTCAGCTTCGGCCTCAACGTGTCGCGGTTGCAACAGGTCTTCGAGAGCATCTCGTTGCCGGAAGGCTCGGTCGTGACGCTGGTCGATCGGCAAAGTCGCGTGCTGGCTCGGAGCGCGGACGGCGAGCGCTACATCGGCACGGCGTTCGACATCAAGCCGGTCGAGCCCAAGGACGCGCCACGCACGTTCACGCGCACGGGTACTGATGGCGTCTCCCGGTTCCACGCCAACGCCGTCGTGAACCGCGGTCCATGGCTGTTGAGCGTCGGCATTTCGGAGGAGGCTGTCACGGCACGGCTCGCGGCGCAGTCGCGCCGCGATCTCGCCATCGGGTTGTCGGCCATCGGCGGGGTCTTGCTGCTCGTCCTCTGGTTGTCGCATTACACCAGCCGCGGCCTCGAATCCCTGCGGTCGGCCGCCCAGCGGATCGCAGGCGGCGATCTGTCGCCGCCGACCCGGGGACCCGCGGCCAACCTCGAGATCGCCCACCTGCAGGATGCGTTCGTGACCATGGCGGCGAACTTGCGCGAGGCGCGCGACGCGCTCGATCGTCAGGTCGAACAGGAGCGGAAGATGCGCGAGATGCTCCAGTCGCTCCAGCGGCAGGTCGTCCGGCAGGAGCGCCTGGCGGCCGTCGGGGCGCTGGTGTCGGGCGTGGCCCACGAGCTGAATAACCCGCTGCAGGCGATTCTCGGCGCGGCCGAACTGATGGAGCGCCGCAAGGGGCTGGCCCCGGACATGCTCGAGGACGTCGCTCTGCTCAAGACGCAGAGCAGCCGGGCGCGAGAAATCATTCGCAGTCTCTCGCGGTTCGGCAGCCAGCAGTCAGGTCCTGCGGAGGCCGTCGATCTGCGCGAGGTCCTCGCCGAGGTGATCCAGCTCCGCCGACCGAATCTCGACGGATCATCGATCGCGCTCAAAGTCGAATCGTCGTCCACGCGGAAGGTGTACGCGAATTTCACCGAGCTCGAGCAGGTCGTGATCAACTTTGTCATCAACGCCCAGCAGGCCATCGAATCGAACGGACGCCGCAAGGGACACATCCTCGTGACCCTCTCCGAGACCGGCAAGAAGGTGCGGCTGGAAGTGCAGGATGACGGTCCAGGCGTTCCGCCCGAGTACGAGCCGAAGCTCTTCCAGCCGTTCTTCACGACCAAGCCGGTCGGCAAGGGCACCGGCCTGGGACTGTCGGTCAGCTACGGCATTATCCAATCGTACGGCGGCACCATTGGCTACAGCGGCAATATGTGGGGAGGCGCGACCTTCTTTTTTGAACTGCCGGTCGCCGACGTGCCACAGTCCGTCAGCGCCTGAACTCCGCCAGCTTGATGGCGATCGCGTCCATCGCGTCCGTGATCATCGAGGGCGGGCCCTCGAAGTTGTTGGCGAGGATCGAGAACGCGAACGCCTCGCCGTCGGCCGTGGTGACGTAACCCGACAACCCCCGCACGCCGGTCATCGACCCGTTCTTCGCGCGCATCTTCCCGTCGGCCGCCGTACCCCTGAAACGCGCCAGCGCGTCGTCGGTGCCAGCCACAGGCAGCGCCGCCTCGAACTCGGCCCGCAGCCGCCCGTCTTGATTGACATGGACGAGGATAGCGACCAGGCCCTCTGGCGTGACGTAGTTGTAGCGTGACAGACCGGAGCCGTCGACCTGAACGAGGGCGGCTGGCGGGATGCCCCATCCCTGCAGAATCGCCTGGGCGGCCGCGCGCCCGCCGTCAGCCGTCGCTCGTCCCTCCGAAGCGCCGAGCGTTCTGAAGAATGCCTCTGCAAACTGGTTCTGGCTGAGTTTCATCAGCGTCGCCGCCAGCGTCGACAGCGGGAGCGATCGGTACGTAATGAGTGGGGTGGCGCCGTTTCGCGCCGGCGGAGCGGGGAGATCGTCGACATCGACTGCCGGGCCGCTCACGTCGAGACCGTGGGCGACGAAAGCGGCTTTGAGCGCGGTGACGTAGAACAAGGTCGGATTGTCGACGGCAGCCGTTTGAACAACCGGCCGGCCACCGAGTGGCACCGTTCCACGGATCTCGATGCCGATACTGCCAGGCAGGCGTCGGCGTTCGATGGCTGGGGGCGTGATGGGGTCGGAAGTCTTCACCAGATTGCGGACGACGAGCCCGCTCGTCGCCGGTTTGACGGTGACGGTCGCGGGATCGCCGACCGCAGGGCCTGGCACGACGACGACCTGGGCAGAACCCTCGTTGAATTGGAGGGCGCTCGTGCGAGCGGCAAACGCGGCGCCCAGGTCGGTCCATTCCCAGCCGAATCCCAATCCGTCACCCTCGAACGCACGGTCGTCACCGATGATGCGGCCGCGAATGGCCGACACGCCCATCGCCTTCAACTGGTCGGCCCAGGTCTCAAACAGTCTGGTCGCCGCGCCATCCCAGTCGTCGAGACTCGGATCGCCCGCGCCGACGACCAGCAGGTCGCCATCGAGCTCCCCGTTGGTGATGGAGCCGAGGCCAAAGAGGCGCGTTTCGTACGTGTAATCCCACCCGAGCCGGTCTGCGGTGGCGGCCAAGGTGACAATCTTCATGTTCGACGCCGGCATCAGCAGCTTATTGGGGTTGAGCGCGTAGATCGTTTCGTTGGTCTTGAGCGACTGGACGACGACGCCCCAGAAACTCGACGCGAGCGCCGGCGCGGCGAGGACGGCGTCTATGTCGTGCCGGAGCTGCAGGACCGCACGCGAGGGGGGAGCTGAGGGTCGAACGGCCGGCCGTGGCGCGGCGTGACAGGCGGTGAGACCAACAACGACCGCGATCGGAAACCAGACCTTCAGACCTGCGCGGCGGGACCGAACGGCCGCTGTCCTCATCGGCACCGATTGTACGCTGTCACACTACTTCGACACGTCGTCCAGTGCTTTGAGCGTGTCGTCGAACTCGGTCGTGCCGATCTTGGCAGCGCCGGGCTCGCCAGGTCTCGCCGCGAAGGTGTCTTGGCCGACCCTGCCGAACGGGATCCGCTCTTCTTTCTTCCCGTCGTCGAACTTCGCGTAGACGGTGACAAGGGGCTTGTCGAGACCGGTCTTGGCCGTGGAGTCGACAAATGAGCTCGCGCGCGTGTTCTCGAGCTTCGCGAAGAAGGTTTCCATCTTCATCTTGTCAACGTCGCCCGCGTTCGGGCTCATGCGCCGCCAGGCATCCTGCGCGTCCTTGGCCTGCGCCTTGACTTTCTCAAAGACGATGGCCATCTGACCCTGTCGCGTGATCTCGAGGCGGTCGGCGCTGAACGCGCGGAACTCGAAGATGTCCTTCCGGCGGTAATCGTCCGCGCTCTTCTTGAACTCCTCGAAGAACGAGGCGTCGAGCGTCATGACCGCCGGTTTGGACGTATCATGCGCGTAGTACGAATTCTCGGTGGTCTTGCCGCCCAGCACGAGCGTCGCTTGCGCGCTGCCGAGCGTCAGACGAAGCTCCGCACTCGGCTTGTCGAAACCGTACTTCTTCAGATCGGCGGCGCTGGCGTTGTCTGTCACGATGGACTTCATGGCGGACATCTGGAGACGTCCGAGCAGGCCCTCGACGGCGCTGTAGTCGCCGCGCACCGAATAGGGCTTCGTCAGGTTCCAGTCGCCCCCCAGCCGGTCCAGGTGCAGCATCGTCTTGCCGGCGAGCACCATCTCGAGCGCATCCACCTTTGCACGATCGACGGCCAGGACGGTCTTGTCCCGGAGATCGAAGGTGGACTTGTTGAACGTCATCTCCTCATAAGAGGGGACGAGAAACACACGCTTATCGCTGCCGCGCTTGGCGAACACGTCCGACCCGGTGGGTGACGCCTGGCCGAAGAGCAGGCTGCGGTAGTCTCGGTCGCCGGTCACTTTGAACTCAATCTGGAAGCGGGGCGACGCCAGGCCATATTCCTTGAGATCGGCCGGATTCTCATCGATCACACGAGCGACCTCCATCGTACCCAGATTGGTCGCGAGTGCGGAGACTGTGGCTTCTTCGGCCTTGGCCGCGATGGGCGCCGTCACTTCCCATGCGCCCGCGGACCTCTTCAACGTCGTGGTGTCGCCGGACTGCGAGGTGATCCGAATCTCTTCGATCTTGTCGGCTTCGAGCGCCGCGAAGACGCGCTCCAGTTTCGTGGCGGCATCGGTCGCCGGCTTCTTCCACGTGACGAAATAGATGTACGCCGACAGGCCACCGAGGACGACGACGAGCGCAATCGTGGACCGCAGGCCGCGCATGCTACCGCCTCCGCCACCAGGTGTACACCCCGGCGATGAAGATCGCGCCCGGGATGATGACCCACGAGAGCCACGTGACGTTCGCCTGCTCGGTCGCCGTCATGGCGAGGCGGCGGTCGTCGGGTTCCTTCGGCCGGATCGAGATCAGATTCTCCTGCTGCGACAGCCAGCCGATGATGTTCATGAAGAGGTCGCGGTTGCCTTGAATGCCCAGCCCGTTGTTGGCGGCAAAGTCCGAGTCGCCGATCACGACGACTCGCGTTTCGGCCTTGGGTGCCTGGGCGTCAGGCGGCGGGGCACCTGCGGCCGCTGGCGCCGCTGTCGCAGCGGCCGACACCGCTCCGGCGATCGTGATCGGCCCCTTCTTGTCGCCCTTCGATTCGTCGAGCGCGACCTTCCCTGTCGTCAGGAGACCCTTGATGTCGCTTTCGGCCCAGCTGCGCGGGCTCGTGTTGACGAACGGCTGGACGGTGTGACCGCCGACGCCGCCCTCGATCGGCGTCACCGAACGCGCAAGGGGGAAGGCGGTGATGAAGCTGAAGCCCTGCGTGATCGCGTGGGTCGGATAGTCGGCGGCCACCGGCGCCGACGCGTCGGTGCCGATCAGGCGGCCCATGCCGCTCGCGTCCACCACGATGTTGTTGCCCACGTCGAATCCCCAGTCGTGAGCGAGGGCGATCAGGTTCGTGACCGGCGGGCTGTCGGCCTTTTCCGGCGGATCGAGCTCGAGCAGGAGCTTGCCTGCCTTGTCGAGATACTTCTTCAGGGCGTCGATCTCTGGCGGAAAGAAGTCTGTCTTCGGTCCGGCCACCACCACCACGGCCGCGTCATCCGGCACCGCGCCTTGCTGCGCGAGCACCACCTTGTCGACCGTGTAGTTCTCTCCCTTGAGGCCGGTGGCAATCGTGTTGTACCCATCGCGCTCGGCTCCCGCCGTGTCGCGCTCGCCGTGGCCCTGCGTGAAGTACACCTTCTTTTGCTGGCCTGTGACGACCTTGATGATGCCGTTGGTGATGTCCTGCTCGCTGTCCGAGGTAATGCGCTCGGTCCGGCTCTTGTAGTTGAAGACAATCGTCCCGTATTGCTTGATTTGGTTCTCGCCGGCGATGGTCGGCTTCTTGTCGGGATCGATGTACTCCGTTTTGACGTTCTTCGACGCGTACTCGTATTCCTTCAGCCGGTCCTGGTAGCGCTGGAATTCGTCCTCCTTGGCGAAGACCTTGATCTCGAGCGGCGCGTCGAGTTTGGCTACCGTGTTGCGGCTTTGGTCCGAGAGGCTGAACGATTTATTGGCCGTCAGATCCCAGCGCTTGTTCTGTTTGGCGCCGATGTAATTGACCGCGATCATGATGCCGAGGACCACGAGCACGCTGGTGCCGGCGAGCGTTCCGTAGCGCGCCCGACGGCCGCCAAACACCTTGCCGATCTCGCGCCATTGTCCGAGGGTGTAGAGGACCACGCAGCCGAGGCCGCCCCACGCCAGGTAGGTGGCGTACTGTTCCCACCTGGGATAGCCAAAGCGAATCCCGAATGCGGCCAGGACGAGCAGCATGCCGAGCCAGAAAACGAGACCGAGAATGCGCTGGAGCATAAGGCCCTATCCCCGCCACCGTTCGCTGTCGACCGACTTGAGCGTCAGAAACAGACTGAACGAGATGAAACTGAGGTAATAAATGACGTGCGTCGTGTCGATGACGCCTTTCGAGAAATCGTCGAAGTGATTGACGATCGACAGATAGTTGGTGACCGCACTCACCGTCGGCCCCCCGGTCTCCCCAATCCACGTGATGACCCAGAGCAGAAGGAACACCGCGAAGGTCACCGTGCCGGCGACGATCTGGTTCTTCGTGAGGCTCGAAATGAACAAGCCGAGCGCGATGAACGAGCCGCCCATCAGCAGCAGGCCGAAATACGCCGTGACGAGCGGCCTCCACTCGGGGCTCCCGAATCGGAAGAGCATCGCGATGTGGACGAGCGTGACTACCAGCATGACGGCGTAGAGCAGCAGCGCCCCCAGGAACTTGCCCAGGATGATCTCGAGGTCTGTCAGGGGCGAGGTGAGCAGCAGCTCGATCGTCCCGGACCGTTTCTCCTCGGCGTAAATGCGCGCCGTGACCATCGGCATCACGAACAGCACCAGAATCGTGACGTTCTGGAGGAGCGGCCGAATCAACGACTGATTGACGTTGATGGTCTGCGGTCCGCCGAACTGCGCCTGCAGGCCCATCCTCATGAAGTAATCAAGGATCGCGACATAGAACCAGCCGTACAGCAGCGCGAAGAACCCGATCACGATGTAGGCTGTCGGCGACGCGAAGTACCCCTTGAGCTCCTTCTGCGCGATCGCCAGCACGTTACGCATGGGCAGTGTCCCTTCCGGCCTCGACGGCCTCGACAGCTTCTGCGGCCGGCGCATCTTTCTCTTCAGTGGTGAGCGACAGGAAGATCTCTTCGAGGCTCATGCGGGTGGGGCGCAACTCTAGCAGGCCCAATCCACCGTTGACCACTGCCCGGGCCAGCTCGCGGCGCACGTCGTGCCCACTCTCGCTTTCCACTTCGTAGCCGACGAGTCGATCCTTTCTGTCCGCTTCGACGACCCGCGTGACCCCCGCCACGCGCTTGAGCACCGCGGCGGCGTCCGCGCCGCTGGCGTCCACTTGCACGTACATCGTTTCCGATCCGCGCAGCCGCGCCGTCAGGTTGTCGGGCGTGTCGATGGCGACCACCTTGCCCTTGGCGATGATGACGACGCGCTGACAGGTTTGCGAGACTTCGGGCAGGATGTGCGTGCTGAGGATGATCGTGTGGGTGCCGGCCAGTTCCTTGATGAGCTCCCGCGTCTCGATGATCTGCTTCGGATCGAGGCCGGCCGTCGGCTCGTCGAGGATGAGCACATCGGGGTTGTGGACGAGGGCCTGGGCCAGGCCCACGCGCTGGCGGTATCCTTTGGACAGCTTCGAGCACTGACGGTCCGCGACGTCAAGAATGCGCGTGCGGGCCATCATCTCGCGAATCCGTTCGCGCCGCCCCGCGGGCGGCACCCCTTTGATCTTGGACACGAAGTCCATGTACTCGGCGACGGTCATGTCAGGGTAGAGCGGCGGGGTTTCCGGCAGGTACCCGGTGCGACGCTTGGCTTCGATCGGTTGCTCGAAGACGTCGAATCCGGCCACGATGGCTTTGCCTTCCGTGGCCGGCATGTAGCCGGTCAGAATCCGCATCGTGGTGGTCTTGCCGGCGCCGTTGGGCCCGAGAAAGCCAAGGATTTCGCCCCGCTCGACCCGGAAGCTGACGTCGTTGACCGCGGTGATGCGGCCGTACTGCTTCGTGAGATGCTGAACTTCAATCATAGGACCCGCCTACTGTCGCACGTGATCAGCCAAAAATGCT
>JBGPHH010000104.1:0-13032 GCA_041484265.1 Vicinamibacteria bacterium | reverse complement strand
GCCGCCCTCGTCGCCGACCGACGTCGCCAGGCCGCGCTCGTGGAGGATCGTCTTGAGCGCGTGGAAGATCTCCGCGCCCGCCCGCAGCGCCTCGCTGAAAGACGCGGCGCCGACCGGCATCACCATGAATTCCTGGAAGTCGACGCTCGTATCGGCGTGGGCGCCGCCGTTCAAGATGTTCATCATCGGCGTGGGCAGCGTAAATTGCGTGTTGCCGCACAGCGCGCCGATGTGCCGATAGAGGGGCACGCGCTTGGCCGAGGCTTCCGCGCGCGCGGCCGCCATCGACACGCCGAGCAGCGCGTTGGCGCCGAGGCGGCTCTTGGTCGGCGTGCCGTCGAGCGCGATCATGGCCTGATCGAGCCCGCGCTGATCGAAGTCCTTGTTGGCGATCGCCTTTGCGATCTCGCCGTTGACGTTGGCGACGGCCTTGCGGACACCCTTGCCGGCGTACCGCATCTTGTCGCCATCACGCAACTCGAGAGCTTCTCGTTCGCCTGTCGAAGCGCCCGAGGGGACGGCAGCGCGTCCGATGATGCCTCCCTCGAGCGTCACATCTACTTCCACCGTCGGATTGCCACGCGAGTCCAGAATCTCGCGCGCGCGTATCTGTGTAATCCTCACTTTTAACTTTTCCCTTTTGACTTTTACCTTTTATCCGCCTCGGCCTCAAACTTCAACGCCTCTTCGCTCACCGGTCCGATGAGCGGCTCATCGTCGCTCTCGACGACGACCACGCCCCCGTCGGTCATCGTGTGGCGGCGGCGATCTTCATCCGGGTTGTAGCCGATGAGCGCGCCGCGTGGAATCAGCACGTCGCGATCGATAATCGCGCGGCGGATGCGCGCGTGGCGGCCGACCCGGACCCCCGGCATCAGGATGCATTGCTCGAGGTGCGAAAAGCTGTGGACCCGAACGTTGGGGCACAGCACGCTTCCATACACAGTAGCGCCGGACACGATGCAGCCGGGCGAGATGATCGAATCGAGCGCCTGACCACAGCGCCGTCCCGCATCCGCGAACACGAATTTGGCCGGCGGCGCCTGCGGCTGGTGGGTGCGCAGCGGCCACTCGGGATCGTACAGGTTGAATTCGGGATTCACATGGCAGAGGTCCATGTTCGCTTCGAAGTAGGCGTCGAGGGTCCCGATGTCGCGCCAGTACTTGGACGCCTTCTTGTTCTCGTCGTAAAAACGGTACGAGTACACGGCGGCCGTGTGAATCAGCGCCGGGATGACGTCCTTCCCGAAATCATGGGAGGTCGGCTCCGTCGCGTCCGCCTCGAGGGCGCGCCCGAGGACGTCGGTGTCGAAAATGTACACGCCCATCGAGGCGAGCGCCAAATCGGGTGAGCCGGGAATGGGGCTTGGTTCCTCCGGCTTCTCCTGGAATCCGGTGACGCGCTCCTGTTCGTCCACCGCGATAATGCCAAAACGGCGCGCCTCGGCCCGCGGCACCTCGATCGTCGCCAGCGTGACGGCCGCGCCGCGCTCCTGATGGAAGCGCAGCATGCGCGCGTAGTCCATCTTGTAGACGTGATCCCCCGACAGCACGATCGCGTAGCGCGTGCCTTCACGGAGGATCGAATAGAGGTTCTGGTACACCGCATCGGCCGTGCCTTGATACCAGTGCTCGCTGACCCGCTTCTGCGGCGGCAGAATCTCGACAAACTCGCCGAGCTCCTCCGAGACGATGTTCCAGCCCATCCGGATGTGCCGGTTGAGCGAGAGCGATTTGTACTGGGTGGCGATGAAAATGCGGCGAAGGCCCGAGTTGATGCAGTTGCTGAGCGAAAAGTCGATGATGCGGTAGGGGCCGCCGAAATAGACGGCCGGCTTGGCGCGATCCTTTGTCAGGGGATAGAGCCGCTCGCCGGCGCCGCCGGCGAGGACAATCACCAGGCTGTCGTCAACGAGCGCCGACATCACGGGTCAACCAGCGGGTCAGCATAGCACACCGTTCAGCAGGCTGAAGTGCTGCAGCCAGAATGGTTTGACATGTGTCATGGCCGCGCCTATCATGAGCTGTTCGTCTCGCCTTTCATAGTGGGAGAGTAGGCCTTATGGTCAGTCGGCATCGAGTATTCACAATCAGTGCGGCGGTCGGTCTTCTGTTTTCAGTGGGCCTCTTTGCGCAAGGGCGGCAGCCGGATGCGAAGGCTCAGGCCGCGGCGGCCGCAGCACAGCGGGCTGAAACCGTAGCCACCCTCAAGCTGGTTGACGACGTGGCAGCCGGTCAGGCGGCACCCAACGACTTCGCGCTCACCTGGATGCGCGAGGACTATTTGAAGGGCGGCCCCAACACGCAGTACGTCCCCTTTGTCGTCACGGTCGATGCCTCGAAGTTTGCAGGCGGCAAAGTGACGCTCTACTGGCGGGTGGTCGCGAAGACGCCGGCCCAACCTGCGCCATCGGCCTCGGCGGCACCGGCAGGTGCCCAGGCAGCCAGGCCTAAGTACGCGTTCGAAGACATCAACAACTCCCTTGACCAGATAAGCGCAGCGTCGGGCGCGCCGCCGACGCGGATCGCGCGATCCTTCTCGGTTCCGGCCGGGGCCTACGACGTCTACGTCGCGATCAAGGAACCCATCTCCACGCAGAAGAACGCGCCTCCACCGAAGGCCTCTGTACTGAAGCACACGATTACCGTCCCGGACTTCTGGACGAGCGACCTGACCACGAGTTCTGTCATCGTCGCCGAGCGCGTCGATCAGGTGACGGCCGCCTTGACTCCACAGCAGGCGGGCGAACGTCCCTACGCACTCGGTCCTATCGAAATCATCCCCGTCGCCGACACGAAATTCACGAAGAAATCGGAACTCTCGACCTTCATGCTGATCTACAACGCGAAGGCCGACGCGGCGAGTAAGCCTGATGTGACGGTGGAATACGTCTTCTGCCAGGCCGCTGCGGGTACCGAACCCAAGGAAGGCGACCTGTGCAAGGCCGGCGAGAAGTTCTTCAACAAGACCAATCCGCAGAGCCTGAACGCGCAGTCGCTACCGCCGGAGTTCAATCTCGCGACGGGGCATCAGTTGCAGACCGGCCAGGCCGTGCCGCTGGCGTCGTTTCCCGAAGGTTCGTACCGGCTCGAGATCAAGGTGACCGACAAGCTTGCGACGAAATCGCTGACGAGGGACGTCAACTTCACGGTGGCGCCCTAAGAAACGGTTGAATCCGGCAGTCGTGACCAGGGCACGGGGCCCTCGGTCATAGGTAATGATGATGATGAATTCCAGGCTGACGGCGACGGTCGGTGGTCTGCTGGTGCTGTTTGTCGCGGCCGATGCCGGTGCGCAGGGTGCGGCCCCCTCGGTGCACCGCGTGGCATTGGTCGCATCCGGTTCGATTGCCGGGATCGTTCAGGACGAAGCGGGCGCGGCGGTGGCGGGCGCCTTGGTCTCGGCGCTCGGCCGAACGTCGGTCTCAACTGTCACGGATACAACCGGGCGATTCGAGCTGCATACGCTGCCTCCAGGTCCGTACGTGCTTCGCGCGCGGCAGACCGGATTTGTGGCCTCGGACGGGCGGGTCGTCGAAGTTCGACCGAGCGCGCGCGTTGATTCTTCGATTGCGCTTCGGCGCATTGGGTCCTCTGGCAGCGTGCTCGCCCCGTCACCCGTGCTCGCGGCCGGGATGGGGAGCGCGCCCCAGCCTCAAACGTTGCTGCCGGCCGGTGGCCGGGAAACGACTGAGCCAGCTGCGTCTGCGACCCCGTCACCTGCCGAAACCGAAACGACCGACGCCGATGGTCGCGGTGAGATGGCTTGGCGACTCCAGCACGCGCGCCGCGGCGTGCTGAAGGACGTGACGTTCCCCGATGACCTCCTCGCCGGGAATCCGCCGGCGCCTGCCACCAACATCTTCAGCCCGCTCAACCTGTTCGGCCGGACGGGTGGATCGACGGCGTCGCTCGCCGCGAGCTTCTTGACGAGCGTCCCGTTCTCCGGCCAAGTCAATCTCCTGACGATCGGATCGGTCAATGACGACGGTCCGGAGATGTTCGCCAGAAACAGCTTCTCGCGGGGCACGGCGTATGTCTCGGTCGGCGCACCGGTCGGCGACGCCGACTGGACCATGCGTGGCGCGCTGACCGATGGTGATCGCCCCGCGTGGTTCGCCGCTGCCGCGTACACGACGCGCGTGCCGGCGCGCCAGCGGTACGACGTCGGCTTCTCGTACAGCACGCAGCGCTACGACAGCGCGAATCCTGCCACGTACGCCCTGCGTGAAGCGACCGAGAGAGGGCACTATGCCGGGGCGCTCTATGGCTTCGACACGTTGACCCTCACGCGGGTCCTATCGATCGCCTACGGCGCCCGTGTCGAGCGGTACGACTATCTCGAGAGCGGCCTCGTCAGTCCCCGCATCGCGCTGACGATTTCGCCGACTGATCACTTCCGGGTGAGCGCCTTGGCGTCGCGCCGCGCGCTCGCGCCGGGCGCCGAAGAATTCTTGCCGCCCATCGAGCCGGGTCTCTCGCTGCCACCGCAGCGCACGTTCTCGTCGCTCGTCGAGGGACAGCCGCTCAGCGCGGAGCGCACGACCCATCTGGATGTGGAAGCGGCGCGCGATGTCGGCGATTCGACCGTGTCGGCTCGTGTGTTCCATCAGCATGTCGATGGTCAGCTGGTGACACTCTTCGGCGTCGACAGTCCGGACGGCCCCGGGGCGCATCTAGGCCACTATTTTGTCAGCAGCAACGGCAACGTGGACGCGATCGGCTGGAGCGCGGCGTTTCGCGCGGCAGCACTGGCGCACCGCGTCCATGGGTCGGTGGAATACTCCCGCACGCGCGCCCGGTGGTATCCGACCCCCGATGCGGCGTACGCGGTTCTCCTGGCACCGTCCACGGGGCGGCTGGAGTCGGAGAACGTCGACAACGTGTCGACTAAGGTCGAGACCGACGTGCCCGAGACGTCGACACGGGTCATGATCGTCTATCAGGTGAGTAACGCGTTTGCGCGGCCGGTCGAGAGCACCGATCGCCTCGATGCGCGCTTCGACGTGCAGGTCCGCCAGGCCCTGCACTTCATGGACTTTGGTACGGCAAGGTGGGAGATGCTGGTCGCGGTTCGTAATTTCTTCCGCGAGGGCGAGGTCGGATCGTCTGTCTACGACGAGTTGCTCGTCATCCACCCACCCAAGCGGGTCGTGGGCGGGCTCACGATGAGGTTCTAGACCGCTGCACCCTGCTGCCGGCGGCCAGCCGATCCAAAATCTCCAAGGTAATTAGCGCGATCACAAACCCAGTTTAAGTTGTTGCGGTCCCCATTCGCGCTTCCATTTTTCCCGTTCGGCCTTAGCTAACGCTTGCTGGCTGTTTGTAGGTCAGGCGCTTGCCTTCCGCGCCTGCGACGAGCATGTTGGCGCGCTCGCCGTCGCTCACCTTGCGGTTCTCATACCGGAAGGCGAACTCATCGCAGTAGCGGCCCAGGTGCCCACGGCTGACGTGGTGGAACGTGCCCGTGATACCGCGCTTCAGCAGCGAGAAGAAGCCTTCAGCGGAATTGACGTGGACGTTGCCGCGTGCGAACTCATCGTTCGTGTGGTTGACGGAGTGGTGCTTCCGGTAGGTGCGCTTACTGAGCGTCCGATAGGGTTGGAAGTCATCTGTCATCATCGTCGCGTTCTGGTGAACGTTCGTCTTGATCGCCGTTTCGAGATTGTCCGCCGTCACGCGGGGCATCGGAAAGGCCCGCACACGGCCACCACGCTCCACCAGTGCGACAACGGGCGTCTTAGGGCTGTCGGGGCCGGGCCGTCCGCGCTTGCTGCCACGCTTCCGCCGTGCGCCGATGTAGGTTTCATCGATTTCCACGATACCCGTCATTAGGTCCGCCAATGGTTGCCCCGGTTTCATCGCATAGCGGAGACGGTGCATCATGAACCACGCGGCCTTATACGAGATGCCCAGGTTCCGGTGGATTTGGTGCGCGCTCATGCCCTTCTTGCTGGACGCAATCAGATGAATCCCAAGGAGCCACTTCGACAGCGGAATCCGTGAATCCTCGAACACGGTCCCAACCGTCACCGTGAATTGTTTCCGACAGGCCTTGCACTTGTACAGCCCTTTTCGGCCCGGCTTCCTGCTGGTGGCCTTCGGCGTGAGTTTGTAGGGGTCCGTGCCGCCGCAGTGCGGGCAGACCGCGCCATCCTTGCCCCAGCGCATTTCTTCCAAGAGGGTGCGGGCTGCATCCTCATCACTGAAGTACTTCGCCAGATTTGAGAGGTTCACCGTGCCGTCCATGGTTTGTAGAGTACTAGTTCTAGATGGGTGTGTCAAGTACTAATTATATGGTGGAGGACAGGGGAATTGAACCCCTCGCCTGCTGAATCCAGAATCCGCGAGCGGGACCGGACCGTCCCCCAGCCGCCAAGGGCGGCTAGAGCGTGGTGGCGGACGTGGTAACTGGCTGAACAAAAGGCATTGGTAATACCTCCATGCTTGCTAGCAACAAGAGTCTAGATCCGTGATATGCTTACCGGCAACAAGAAAGGCATTCCGATGGAGAAAAAAGTTTCAGAAGTGGCTGCCATGGGCGGCGAGGCTCGCGCCAAGAATCTGACGCGAGCGGAACGGCAAGCTATTTCGCGAAAAGGGGCACTGGCGCGATGGGAGAAGGCAGGGAAGCCTGCGATTCCTCAGGCGCTCCGCGCCGCTCCGCTGAAGATTGGGGAGATCGAATTTGACTGCGCCGTGTTGGATGATGCCGAGAACACCCGTGTTGTCTCGGAAACGAAGTTCATGGCAGCCATGGGCATGTATCGCTCTGGCGCGCTCTCCACTCGGCGTACTGAAACTGAGGGTAGTGCAAAAATGCCGCTATCCTTGGCCTATAAGAACCTTAAGCCCTTTATAGACCAGCATTTACACTCCGTGCACTTTGCGCCTCTAAGCTATCGCACACCGGAGGGCGCGCTCGTGACGGTCGGCTTACCCGCCAGCATCATTCCGAAGATTTGCGAAGTGTGGATTGATGCGGATCGGAAAGGGATTCTAGGGAAACGCCAGAAGTTGATCGCAGCGAAGGCAGACATTCTGCATCGTGGCCTCGCTCACGTCGGTATCATCGGCCTGATTGACGAGGCGACCGGCTTTCAAGACCAGCGCCCCGCTTTAGCACTCGCCAAATTTCTTGAGCAGTACGTCGCCAAGGAATACCGGAAATGGACACGAACCTTCCCCTTGGAATATACGCGGGAGCTTTGCAGACTACGGAACGTGCCATTCCCAACCGCACCGCCCTGGAGGCTGCCTCAATACTTTGGACACTTAACGAACGACTTGGTTTATGACCGTCTCGCACCATTTGTTTTAGCCGAACTCAGACGAAAAAACCCACCCGTCGCACCAGGCCAGCGGAAACATAAGCATTTTCAATGGCTAACTGAGAATATCGGCGATCCGAGACTCCGTGAGCACTTATGGAAGGTGATCGGTATCATGCAGGTGTTCGAAGAATGGGAGCCGTTCTACAAAGCGCTCAACAGAATCTTGCCGCGTTTTTCTAAGGAGCCGCTTCTGGCAATGATCGAAAATGACGGAGTTGCAGGGCTAGTCACAGCTTAGAGGTTGAGATGACCAAGACTGTGAAATTACCGCCCGATTTCGCTGCCACGGTGAAGGCCCTTCTCGGAACGCCGCCCCCGCCAGTAGGAGATCCGTCTACACGGAAGGAAAAGCCAAAACGGAAACGCGCCAAAAAAAGAGTGTGACTACAGCGACAGAAAACCGATCGCGCAGTCCAGAATACCGAGATGGCGGGCCATCTTCTTTATGTGGCCCTTGTCGATCTGATCCTTCTTGGGAAAGGTGGGATACGTGGGTCCACCACTTGGCATCATGATGCAAAACGAATGGGTGTACGGCTTGATTGAGTGTCCGGGCGCGCATTTTTCGAGCATGGCCCAGACCTGCTTTAGTGGGACCTGGCCGAATGATGACATTCGAGGTCAGGCTGCTAGATCGTAGACTGCGGGCGTGGATTCCTGCTGCACCAACAGATTGTCCTGCGGAGTCACGGTATTGATCGGCTTCTGCGTGACCTTCACGAAGTATTCAGCAGTAGATGTGTCCTTCGGTAAATCACCAGGGCCAGTGACACGGCCCGCCCTGACCTCGGCGCGTGCAGCTTGCCACTCGGCTACAGACACAGAATCGGACTCGGCGATGAATCGCTCTACAACAGCCTTGAATTTCTCGAACGTGCCTGTCTCTCGCGCGAAATCGATGAACAGTCGCGTCAGAGTGTTTCGCAGTTCCACATTGGTGTCGGCCAGTGTCGGCGCACTGACGGCGATCGCGCCTGGATTGACGCCGTATACCCACACTCCCCCTGATTCAGGGCTCGCCAGCACTCGGCCCGAGAGGTTGATGTCGGCCAAGAAACCCTGCCCTAAAATAGTCCCGCGATAGGAGAAGATGAGCGGCCACGCGGTGGACTGTTTATCTGATTGGTTCATGACACTCCAAGCGAGGGGAAGAACTGTACATCGTATGGACGCCTTGACAAGGTGTCAAGTCGCACTCCACATGAACAGTGTCGGCTCATGTGAGAAAGGAGTCCATCACGAACAAATGACACGCGGTTGACCTAAGCAATGCGCGGTCCAACCCACGAGTGTCTGTCCATGTCTTGGCTACATTACATCACGAGAAGCCTCAATCCAATCCATTGGACCTCCATTTAGGCCATCTTCTCTAGCTCCGACAGCAACCACTAGTCCTGCTATCACATACAGTCATATGGGTTTGTGATCGCACCAATTGCCATCTCCAATAGAACATTCATTCTATTGGATTATCCGCTGTATTCGCCGTAGTTCTTGGACTGAAACATCAGTTTCTTCATATACTTACGGGATACTGTTCGCGCCCGCCTGGGTGCGAAGTTCGCTCCGTGAGAACTGTGGCTGAGCCTGTTGAAGCGCGGTGGCTTGTATGGGGGCGCTCGGGCCTGGCGCTGGCGGTCGTTGTGTTGCTGGCGGTGCTCGGCGTCGCCAACATCGTGACGTTCGCGCGCTCGCACCAGGTCGAGGACGGCGTCCTGTGGGAAAAGCGTTCGCAGGGCGTCATGGCGCGCGATCTGGCCGCACAATCGGCAGCGGCTCGCGCGGGCATTGAGCTCGGCGACATCCTCCTTTCGGTCAATGGCTCGCCGGTCCACACGGCCGCTGACGTCATCGAGCACCAGCACGCCGGCCGCGAAGGCACCCAACTCAACTACACCGTCCTCCATCGGGGTGTCAGCCGCACGGTCATGGTCGTGCTGGCGGCTGCGCCCCGGGCGAGTTCGATGTACTTCGTGCTGGCGGCGGTCGGGCTGTTCACGCTCGTCGTGGGGGCGTCGGTTCGCCTCAGGCGTCCCCGCGATCAGGCGACGCTGCACTTCTTCTGGCTCTGCGTCATGTTCTTCGGCGCGTTCACCTTCTCGTTTAACGGTCCCTTCGACCGTCTGGACTGGATCTTCTACTGGGGTGACGCGCTCGCGACGGCGCTCCTGCCGCCCGTGCTGCTGCACTTTACGCTCGTGTTTCCCGAGCGTCCGCCCGACCGGCAACTGGTCGAGACCAGGGGCAAGTCGGCCGCGCTCGTGCCTCTGATGTATCTGCCGGCATTCGTGCTGGCAACGGCACGCGTCATGGCGGTCGTGCAGGGCTCGTCGAACGGGCCGCTGTTCTCCCGCGTCATCGACGTCCTCGATCGCGCGGAACTGGCTTATGTGTTTCTCTGCGGCGGCGCCGCGCTCCTTGTGCTGGCGCGCGCGTTCCAGGAGATTACGTCGGTCACGGCCCAGCGTCAGCTGCGCTGGATTGCGTGGGGCACGGCGCTTGGCGTCGGACCCTTCGCCCTCGGCTATGCGCTGCCGTGGGCGCTCGGCGCCGACCCGCCGTTCGCCTTGCAGCTCACGGCCGTTCCGCTCGGATTGGTGCCGCTCACCTTCGCGTCGGCGATCGTGCGGTACCGGCTGCGAGACGTCGAGGTGATCGCCAAGCGCGGCCTGGTCTACGCCGTGTTCGGCCTTGCCAGCCTTGCGCTCTATGTCGCGATCCTGAAGGCCACGGGATTCGCGTTCGCCAACGACTCGGATTCTCACAACTGGGTGATCGCGGTCCTGGCGACGGCCGTCGTGGTGCTCATCGCGCAGCCGGTCAGGGAGACTCTGCAGAACGCCCTCGACCGCGTATTCTTCTACCGCGATCGGTACGACTACCGCCGTGCGCTCGTGGCCTTCGCGCGCGATCTCAACAGCGATCTCGACATCGTCCGTCTTAGCCAGCGCCTCGTATCGCGTGTGGTGGAGACGCTGGTTGTCGATCGCATGGCGCTCATGCTCGCCGACGAGCGGTCGGGCAATTTCGAGGCGATCGGCCAGCACGGATTCACGGACGGCGTGCCGGGACTCGAGCGCTCGTCGTCGTTCCTGTCCCGTCTCGACGCCGGTCGGACCGTCGCGCTCGACGATCCGATCGCGGCCGCTCGCTTCACCGCCGAGGAAGTCGAGGCGTGGCGCGATACCGGCATCTACTATTTTGTGCCGTGCGTGTTCGAGGGCGGTGCGATTGCCGTCCTGGCGCTTGGACGCAAGGAAGACGACGAGCCGTTCAACAGCGAGGATCTGGCGCTGCTGACGGCCGTGGCCGGACAGGTCGCCACGGCGATCGAGAACGGCCGCCTGTACCGGCAGCTGCATCTGAAGGCCGCAGAACTCGGTCGCATGCGCGAGTTCAACGAGAACATCCTCGAGTCGCTGGACAGCGGGCTGGCCGTCTTCGACCTCAACGAGCGGATTGTGCGTTGGAATCGCGCGCTGGAGGAGGTCTATGGCGTCAGCCGCGACGATGCCGTCGGCCGAACCCTCGACGAAGTATTCGACGCGTCGTTTGTCGAGGCGCTGGCGGCCGCCCGGCGCGAGTACCCGCACGGTGCGACGCTGCATCGTGTGCCGCTCCTGGGGCGCAAAGGAGAAGATGGCACCGCCTCACGAATGCTGGTCAATGCCACGGAGGTGCCGCTGCAAGACCCGGGAGGCGTTGGTGACGTCGGCGGTGTGGTGGCGGGAACGATTCTGCTCCTCGACGACATCACCGATCGTGTGCGGCTGGAGGAACAGCTGCAGATTTCCGAGAAGATGGCGTCGATTGGCGTGCTGGCCGCAGGCGTGGCTCACGAAGTCAACACGCCGCTCACGGGAATCTCGAGTTTCACCCAGATGCTGCTCGAGGGCGCGGACCATAGCGACCCCAAGACGGCGCTCCTCGAAAAGATCGAGAAGCAGACCTTCCGCGCCGCCAAGATCGTGAGCGGCCTGCTCAATTTGTCGAGGCCCGGTGGCACGGGCAACGAGCATATCGATGTCGACCTCAATGCCGTGATCGGAGACGTCTTCTCACTCATCGAGCATCAGTTCGACATCAGCAAGGTCAAGATTCGGCGCGAGCTTGCCCCGTCCGAGGTCCTGGTGGTCGGCGCCGAGCAGCAACTCCAGCAGGTGTTCCTCAACCTGTTCTTGAATGCCCGTGATGCCATGCCCAAGGGCGGCTGGCTGTCGGTGTCGACTCGCGTGGAGGACGATCGCGTCATCGCCGAGGTGGCCGACACCGGCTCGGGCATACCCTCCGAACACCTCGCGCGCATCTACGACCCGTTCTTCACCACGAAGGCGCCCGGCCGCGGTACCGGACTGGGGCTTTCGATCACGTATGGCATCGTGCGGGAGCACGAGGGGACCATTCGCTGCGATAGCGCGATCGGCCAGGGCACTCGATTCACGCTCACCCTGCCGCGCGCCGCCGCCGAACGCTCACAAGGCGCCGCCCACGCTCAAATGTAGTGTCCGGCTTTAGCCGGACCTTGGAGGCCATGGCCACAGCCCGATCCGGCACACTCCTCGTCATCGACGATGAAGAGGTGATGCGCGAGATTCTCGAGACGCTGCTGACTCGGGAAGGCTACGACGTGCGGGTCGCGTCCTCTGGCGCCGAAGGCCTCGAGATGGCGCGGGCTCTCCCGTTTGACGCCGCCATTGTCGACATCATGATGCCCGGGATCGACGGCATCGCGACGCTCGACGAGCTGCGACGGATCGACGAAGACCTGGCGGTGGTGATCGTCACGGCGTACGCGTCGGTTGAGAGCGCCATCTCGGCGATGAAGGCCGGCGCGTTCGACTACGTCACCAAGCCCTTCAAGAACGACCAGGTCGTCGTCGTGGTCCGCAACGCGCTGGAGCGGCGGCGGCTGGTGCACGAGAACCGCAACCTGCGGCAGAACCTCCAGGAGCGGTATCACAAGTTCGGCAACATCATCGGCAGAAGCCCGAAGATGCGTCAGGTCTTCGACCTGATCATCCAGGCGGCCCCGAGCCGGTCGACCATCCTGATTGCGGGCGAGAGCGGCACCGGCAAGGAGATGGTGGCACGGGCGATCCACGCCAACTCCTCACGGGCCGAGCGGCCGTTCGTCACGGTCAACTCGGCCAACCTGCCGCCGGATCTGCTCGAGTCGACGCTGTTCGGTCACGTCAAGGGCGCGTTCACGGGTGCGGTGTACCCGAAGAAGGGCCTCTTGGATCTCGCCGACAAGGGCAGCCTGTTCCTGGACGAGATTGGCAACGTCCCGATCGAGACGCAAGCCAAGTTGTTGCGCGTCATACAGGAGCGGGAGTTCATGCGCCTGGGCGGCGCGGAGACGATTCAGATCGATGCGCGGATTCTTGCTGGCACCACGCTCGACTTGCGTCGGATGACTGAGGAAGGCAAGTTTCGCGAGGATCTGTTCTACCGTCTCAACGTCATCGCCATCGAGCTGCCGCCCTTGCGCGACCGCAAGGACGACATCCCGCTGCTTGCCCAGCACTTCCTGTTGAAGTACGGCGACGAGAACCACAAGACTGGCCTCGAGCTCGCTCCGGATACGCTCGACCTGCTGACCGACTACGACTGGCCCGGCAACGTACGCGAGCTCGAGAACGTGGTCGAGCGGACGGTGGTCCTGACCGCCGGTCCCCGCATCGGTGTCGACCTCGTC
>JBGPHH010000103.1:0-13104 GCA_041484265.1 Vicinamibacteria bacterium | reverse complement strand
GGGGCGAGCGGCCGCAGGAACTCGTACTGCAGCGGGTTGTAGATCCGCCGCATGTGCCCGCCTATGCCGAGCAGGAACATCGGGATGAACACGAGATTGAAGGTGATCGCGGTCAGCCAGAAGTGCACCTTGCCCAGGGTCTCGTTCATCATACGGCCGAACATCTTGGGGAACCAGAAGTAGATCGCCCCGAACGTCGCGAGCAGGGTGACGCCGCCGATCATCATGTGGAAGTGCCCGACGACGAAGTACGTGTCGTGGAGCTGCATGTCGGCCGTCGCGTTGCCGAGGAACAGACCGCCGAAGCCGCCGCTGCCGAAGAGCGCGATCACGCCGAGCGCGAAGAGCATCGGGGTATGCAGCTGCAGCTTGGCGCCCCAGAGGCTCGCGAGCATGTTGACGCCGAAGATCGTCATCGGCACGGTGATCGTCAGCGTGACGAGCGAAAAGTATTCGCCCGTGAAGGGGCTCATGCCGCTCACAAACATGTGGTGGCCCCACACGATCATGCTCAGACAGCCGACCGCAATCAGGCACCACACCGAGATGCGATAGCCGAAGACCGGCTTGCGAGTGAACGCGGGCAGGATGTCGCAGGCGATACCGAGTGCCGGCAGGATGAGCACGTAGACTTCGGGGTGACCGAGGAACCAGAACAGGTGCTGCCACAGAAGCGGGGATCCTCCGGTGTTGGTCAACAGCTTCCCAGCGACCACCAGCCCAGATGGCAGAAAGAAGCTCGTCCCGAAATGCCGATCGAAAAGCAGCATCACGGCGGCGGCAGTCAGCGGCGGAAACGCCAGGAGGCCGAGAATCGACGCGATGAAGTACGACCAGACAGTCAGCGGCAGTCGCATCATCGACAAGCCGGCCGCGCGCGTGCTGAACACGGTGGCGACGATGTTGAGACCGCTCATCGTGAACGAGGCAATGAACAGGGCCATGCTGATAATCCAGATGGTCTGCCCCATCTGCGAGCCCGGCACGGCCGACGCCACCGCGCTCAGGGGCGGATAGGCCGTCCAACCAGCTGCAGCGGCTCCGCCCTCGACAAAGAACGACGCGACCATCACGACGGCCGAGAGGAGCGCCACCCAGTACGAGAGCATGTTGAGGAACGGAAACGCCATGTCCCTCGCCCCGACCTGCAAGGGCACCAGATAATTGCCGAATCCACTGACGAGCACGTACGAGATGAAGAAGAACACCATGATGGTGCCGTGCATCGTGATGACCGCGAGGTAGAACTCCGGCGTCATCACGCCGTTGGGCATGCCCTTCGGTAGCAGATGCGACAGCAGGACCCACTGGTGCTCGGGCCATCCGAGCTGCAGACGGATGAGCGCCGCCAGAAAGCCACAGACGATCGCCATCATCAGACCGGTCAGGATGTACTGGATCCCGATAATCTTGTGGTCCGTGCTGAAGATGTAGCGTCGGACGAAGCCGTGCGTCATCGCTGCCACCGCCTCACTGAGTGGCCGCCTGCTTGCGCAGCCATAACTCGTATTCCTTCTCTGAGACGACATTGAAAAAGCCGCGCATGCGGTAGTGCGCGAGGCCGCACAACTCGGCACAGGCCAACTCGTAGTTGCCGGTCGCCGTCGGAAAGAAGACGACTTCCGGCGTCATCCCCGGCACGGCGTCCTGTTTGACCCGAAAGTTCGGGAGAAAAAAGCTGTGGATGACGTCCTTCGAGTGCAGGCGAATGCGGACGGCCCGACCGAAGGGGACCGTGATCTCATTGATGGTGATGATGTCGTCTTTGCTGGCCGGGTCCGTTCGGTCCAGCCCCAAGGGATTGGCGGCCTCGTCGACCAGCCGCGGCTCGGTCCGGCCGAACTGGCCGTCGGCGCCGGGGTACCGAACGTTCCACATGAATTGCTGCGCGGTCACTTCGATCACGGTGGCGTCGGCCGGCGGCACCGCATCGAAGTATTCGCTCCAGACGGGCATACCGATGGCCAAGACTCCGCCTTCGGCGATGATGGCCATGCCGACGCCGAGCACGGCCGAGAGGACCACTTCCGTCTTGTGGCTGGCGAGCCGCGTGCCGATCGAGACGCGCCGGCCGCCGCGCCAGATGAAGTACGCGAGCACCAGATACCCGACGAGAAGGAGGCCGCCGGTCATGACGAGCAGGTACAGCAGCATCGCGTCAATCCCAGCGCCGTGCCGGCTGGCGAGTGGCGGCAGCCAAGTTCGAGTGCCATAGACAATGGCGCCGATGCCGACGCCTGCGAACATGGCGGCGGTGAGGGCGGTCTGGATCGATCTGCGCATGCGGGTTCCGGTCTGCGCGTCGCAACACGGATGCCAGCCCAAACCGGGGCAAAACGACGGAAACCCGTCAATCGCAAAAGAACGAGCCGGCGAAATACCGGCACCTGCCGCCCCCCCGTCGGCCGGCGGCGCCGTTCCGAAACACCTCCGAAGCGCCCTCCCCCAATCGCGTATCCTTGTCGGCAGCGACTGACAAGAAGGGACGCCGATGAAGCGCTTCATTGTGACGACTGGCTTACTCGCGCTCGTTCTCTGGTGCGGGCTGCCGACGACCGCACAGCAGACGAAAAGCTTCGTGCCTGTGACAGATGCGATGCTGCAAAACCCCGATCCAGGGGACTGGCTGATGTGGCGCCGAACGCTCAACAGCTGGGGATACAGCCCGCTCAACCAGATCACCCGCGGCAACGTCCGCCAGCTCGCGCTCGCGTGGTCGCGCCCGATGACCATCGGCCTGCAGGAAGGCACACCGCTCGTCTATCGCGGCGTCATGTACATGCCGAATCCGAGCGACGTCATCCAGGCCATCAACGCGAAGACGGGCGACCTTATCTGGGAGTACCGCCGTACGCTGCCCGAGGACCTGACCAAGTTCTTTCCAGTGCCGTCGATCAATCGCAACATCGCCATCTGGGGGAATTACATCATCGACACGAGCGCCGACGATTTTGCGTTCGCGCTTGACGCCACGACCGGCGCACTCGCATGGCAAACGAAGATCCTGGACTATCAGAAGGGCGCGCAGGAGACATCAGGCCCGATCATCGCCAACGGCAAGGTCATTTCGGGCCGCGGCTGCGAACCAAAGAGCGGTCCAGAGGCATGCGTCATCACCGCACATGACGCGAAAACGGGGCGCGAGCTGTGGCGGACCTACACGATTCCCAAGCCCGGCGAGCCGGGCGATGAGACCTGGGGCGGCATTCCCTACGATCAGAGAAAGCACGTCGGCACGTGGATGGTGCCGAGCTACGACCCGGAGCTGAACCTCATCTACATCGGTACGTCGGTCACCTCACCGGCGCCGAAGTACATGCTCGCCGGCAACGGCAACAAGTACCTGTACCACAACTCGACGCTCGCCCTGAATGCCGACACGGGTAAGGTCGTGTGGTATTACCAGCACCTGATCGACCACTGGGATCTCGATCATCCCTTCGAGCGGCTGCTCGTCGACACGGCGGTTGCGCCTTCAGCGCGCGAGGTTAGCTGGATCAACCCGAAGATCAGACCCGGCGAGCGGCGCAAGGTTGTCACCGGCATCCCTGGCAAGACCGGGATCGTCTACACCCTCGATCGCCAGACCGGCGAATTTCTCTGGGCCCGCCCCACGGTCACGCAGAACGTCGTCAAGAGCATTGACGGAGCGACGGGCGAAGTCACCGAGAACGCCGAGACGCTGTTCAAGGCGACCGGCGACGAGGTGTTCGTCTGTCCGAACATCAACGGCGGCAAGAACTGGCAGGCGGGCGCTTACAGCCCACTGACCAACACGATGTACTTCCCGCTGCAGAACACCTGCATGCGCGTGACGGCCAACGGCGACAAGAATTCTCTCTACGCCATTACGTCGAGAAATGAAATTGCCGCGACGGCCGGCGACAAGGTCGGCACCGTTCAGGCGATTTCGGTCGAAACCGGCGCGCTCACCTGGAAGTACGAGCAGCGCATCGGCACGACGTCGCTCGTGACGACGGGCGGCGGGCTGATTTTCGGTGGCGACGTCAACGGCCGTTTCCGCGCTCTCGATCAGACGACGGGCAAGGTGCTGTGGGAGACGAATCTTGGCGCACCGGTCACCGGCTACCCGATCGCGTATGCCGTGGATGGCAAACAGTACATCGCGGTCAGCACGGGCACGTCGCTCGCGACCGGCGGAACGGCTCGACTGACGCCGGAAGCGCGCCCGAGCATCGCCAACACGATCTTCGTGTTCGCGCTGCCGAATTAAGCTATCCTCATCCGATATCGCGACGCCTTCTTTCGGAGCCACAGCCATGCACATCCGTTCCCACACCCTCAGCCTTCTGACCCTCCTGGTTGCCTGTCTCGCCGGCACACCGGCGTACGCGCAGGCTGATTTTGCCGGCCACTGGGCGCCGCTCTATCACGAGGATCATCCGGAGCGCATTCCGGGCCCCGAATTGGGTGACTATCTCGGCATTCCGCTGAGCGAAGCCGGACGGCTGCGCGCCGATAGCTACGACGCCGACCGTATCTCGGTCGTCAGTCAGTATGAGTGCCGGCCGCACGGCGGCGACTACATGATGCGGGGTCTTTCGAACATGCGGATCGACGCGGTGCGCGATCCGGTCACCAACCGCCTGGTGGCCTATCACCTCCGCATGAATTTTCAGGAGATGGAGCGGACCATCTGGCTCGACAATCGGCCGCATCCGTCCGCGAACGCGCCGCACACCTGGTCAGGGTTCTCGACCGGCACGTGGACGGACAACGTCCTCAACATCTCGACCACGCATCTCAAGGAAAACTACATCCGCCGAAACGGCATTCCGGCGAGCGATCAGCGCACGTTCACCGAGCACTGGGTCCGCCACGGCAACTACCTGACCGTCGAGACGGTCATCAAGGACCCGGTGATCCTCACCGAGCCGCTCGTGCGAAGCCAGACCTGGGTGCTCGATCCGACCCAACAGATGGGGCGCGATATCTGCGAAACGGTGCCGGAAGTCCCGAAGGCGGCCGACGTCGTGCCGAGCCACCTGCCGGGCACCAATCCGTTCCTGCGCGAAGTGGCGGACTGGTACGGCCTGCCCGCAGAAGCCACCCGCGGCGGCGCCGTCACGATGTATCCCGAGTACCGCAAGACCATGGGCAAGCCGACCAATCCCGCGCCGGCGATCTGCGTGCGGTACTGCAACTGTGGATTGAATGGCGGCGGCTGCAATCTGAATTGATCACCATGAAGTACGTTTCCTCATCACGAGTCCTCGCGACGGCGACGATTCTCGCGCTGGCGGCCCCCTCGCCGCGCGCGCAGCAAGGAGCGGCCAGCAGTCCATCGCTCGAGGTGCTACCCGTGCAAGGCAAGGTCTACGCGATATTCGGCGCGGGAGGGAACGTCTCTGTGCAGGTGGGCGACGAGGGCGTGCTGATGGTCGACTCGGGGACGGCGGCCTCGGCCACTGCGTTGGTCGCCGAGGTACAGAAGCTGTCGAACCGGCCGATCCGTTTCATCATCAACACCCATCTCCATCCGGATCACGTGGGCGGTAATGCGACGTTCTCGGGCCTGCCGGCCGATCCGTTTCAGCCGCTCAACCTCGTCGCGCACGAAAACGTGCTGAACCGCCTGCTCGCGGCGCAGCCTCCCCTGCAGCCGGGCGAGACGGGCGGCACCGCGCGGCTGCGTGGCATGCCAATCGACGAGTACTTCACGCCGACCAAGGACTTTCGTTTCAACGGCGAGGCGGTTGTCCTGTATCACGAGCCCAAGGCCCACACCGACGGCGATTCCGTGGTCTTCTTCCGAGGCTCGGACGTGATCAGCACCGGCGACATCTTTACACCGGGCGGTTATCCGTTCATCGATCTCGACAACGGCGGCAGCCTGCAGGGCGAAATCGCCGCGCTCAATCACATCCTGGACCTCGCCGTTCCTGGCCACACCCAGGAAGGCGGCACCTACATCGTGCCGGGCCATGGCCGGCTGTGTGACGAGGCCGATGTCGTGGAGTTCCGCGATATGGTCGTCATCGTGCGCGACCGCGTGCAGGACATGATCAAGAAGAAGATGACGCTCGACCAGATCAAGGCAGCCAGGCCGACGCTCGACTACGACCCGCAGTACGTGACGCCCACCAGCTTCGTGAAGACCGAGCCCTTCATCGAGGCGATCTACAAGAGCTTGAACGCCAGCGTCGCGCCGCCGGTCAGAGCCACGCCGCCGCCGAGAGCCACGGCGCCCGCGCCCGCAGGGAGGGGACGATGAAACGCACACTTATCGCGCTGGCGGCTGCCGTGTCGCTTCCCATGTTCGCACTTGCGCAGGGGCGCGGTGGTCAGCAGCCGCCTCGCTCGCCGAAGGACGCCGCGCCGGTCGATCTTGCCGGTTACTGGGTCTCACTCGTCACCGAGGACTGGCGATGGCGGATGGTGACGCCAATCAAGGGTGACTCGGCGAGCGTGCCGATCAACCAAGCGGCCAAGAAAGTGATGGAGGCCTGGGATCCCGCAAAGGACGAGGCCGACGGCAATCAGTGCCGCAGCTATGGCGCTGCCGCTATCATGCGCGTGCCGGGCCGGCTGCACATCACGTGGCAGGACGACAACACGCTGAAGATCGAAACCGACGCTGGGACGCAGACCCGGCTGCTGCGCTTTGGAGCCAAGTCCACGGCGAACGACGCGCCGAACTGGCAGGGGTACTCCACCGCGCAGTGGGACCCCGGCCTCTCGCCCGCTGGCGGACAACTCGGCATCGGTCTTGGTCCACGTCAGGGCGTCCGGACACGGTCGCTCGAGGTGGTCACGACCAACCTGAAGCCCGGCTATCTGCGCAAGAACGGTGTCCCTTACAGCGACAAGACGACCGTTCGGGAGTACTTCGAACGTTTCTCCGAGCCTGATGGCAACGACCATCTCATGGTCATGACCATCGTCGAGGATCCCGTGTACCTCGCGGTTCCCTTCGTCACAACCACAGACTTCAAGAAGGAGCCTGACGCGTCGAAGTGGGACCCGACGCCCTGTTCAGCCAGGTAGCCTCAGCCCCTCCGATCACGCGGCGCCGGAGCCGGAATTCCCTAGCTTGTCACAACTCTCGTCCGCATTGATTCTTGCGATGTAAAAGGTGTATAAGTCTGCGACTGTTGATTTGCGCCGTCTTCCGTTGTGGGCCGAGGAGGAACCCCATGTTCAGACACGCGTTTCGGATTGGTCTCATCGCTGCGGTTCTCGCGACGACATTCGCTCTCGATGCTCGGCTGATCGCGCAAGGTGCGCGCGGAAACGCGCGCGGAAGCGGGGCGCCGAGCCCGATCGACCCGTTCCTTGGCACATGGAGACTCGATCGCGCCAAGTCGACCTTCCCCGGCGCGGTGCCGGAATGGCGCACGCACAAGTTCGAAAAGGTCGCAACGGGTGTCAAACATACAACCCAGTCGATGATAGGCGAGGTTGTTGGCACGCTCCAGTACACGTTCCAGTTCGACGGGAAGGACTATCCGGCGGACGCGGCCATGGCGGTCAACACCGTCGCGTTCAAGCAGGTCGACGCCACCACCCTCGAACGGACGGGTAAGTATCAGGGCATGGTTACAGAGACGGTGACGTACAGAGTGTCGCCGGATGGAAAGGTCCTGACGGTCACGCAGAACATCCTCGCCAACGACACGAGCAGCGTCCAGATCTTCAACAAGGAATGACCATTCGATGAGAGGCGCCGGGTCCGCAAGGGCCCGGCCCCCTCCTGCCTCCCCGGTCCGCCTCAAGTTGATGTGATCAGGTGGAGTGTCCGGCTGCAGCCGGACCTTGTTCGACTATTTTTCAGGCACGAGCGCTGGCCAGCCGCTCAGCATGTGTAAGACGCCGTCGCCATCGCTCTCGCTCTGGAACGCCAGGACTGTCCCTGCCACCGAGACCGAGTACGCGAGGCGGTGAGAGGCGGGGTCGATGCGGACATGGTCGGCCAACGTGACGGGCTTGCCGGAGAATTTCGCGTCTGCCACGTCGAATCGCTGGGCGATCACGAGCTGACCGATCGAGTAGACGAGGAACTCGCCGGAGAGTGTGCCCGTGACCGCATGCGGCACGAGCTTGAGGGCATTGCCGCCGTCGAGCGCGCCCAGCCACAAACCGTCGCGCACGGCATCTGACCGCACGAAAAACACAAAGAGCCGCGCTCCGAGGACAAATTTCGGTGATTCGTGTTGCTCATCGGGCAATCGGCGCGTGATCTGCTGCGGAAGGCCGCCACCGGTGGCGACGATGCGGCGGATCGGCTGGTCTCCACCAGCGGCGACGAGGATCGTGTCGTCGACGCCCCAATCGAATGCCGCATCAGCGTCGAGATCGCCGATCGTTTCGACCGGACCGCCGGCGGCCGGAATGCGCCGCAGCTTCCCTCCGGACACGAACGCGACGTTCTTTCCGTCCGGAGACCAGGCGGGAAGCGACGTCACGCCTTCTGTGCCGGTGAGGGGCCGCGCGTCGAGCGTCGCCTGTCCCCAGGTCCAGACCTGAACCCGATCCGCAGAGCGCAGGTCCATTGCGATCGCGGCGCCGTCAGGCGAGACGGCGAATCTGGCAGGACTCTCGGCAAACGTCACACCTGGCGGCAGCCTGATAACCGACTGCGTCGGGCGGGACTGCTGGTCGTCGGTCCCGACGCGCCACAAGATGCCGCCGACTGTAGCCAGGAGCGCCACGGCCGCCACGGTTCTGACGATCGACGGTCCTCGGCGCCCGGGTGCCACTGGTGACCCTCGTGACATTGACGGGCGATTATATTGGGATTTGGGACCAGGGATTAGGGATTAGGAGACGGCGCGAGACCGCAACGAGCTGTCGTCTTTTTGTTCCGACGCGAGGCGCCTGAAGCCAAGCACGTCGCCCTTGCTCTGAAGCTGTGGATGGGCGGTCGCGTGGGTGTCGATGACCCACACTGCGGGTGTGCAGCCCAGCAACGCCAGGCTGATCGCGTGATAGAGCACCGCCGCGACCGCGAGCGCAGACCAGCCGCTAAGCGGCATCAGCGCCGTCGAGAGCGCCGCCACAATGCCTACGACCGACAGATCGAGCACGGCTGCCGTGGCGCGCATATGTCGCCTCTGAACGGCTCTCCATCGGTCGAACAGCGTCGGTGCCGACGCGCGCCGATCGCCTTTCGCCTGGTTCAGATCGTCATGCCACGTGAGCTCGTGCCCGACAATCTCGGCGTGCCCCCGGACGAGCCGTTCCGCGCGGCGATCACCCTGAGGAAATTCCCGACAGAATTCGTCGATCGTTTCGTCGGGATCGACGCCGACCATCTCTGCGTACTCTCGAATGTACGCCCGCGCGTAGATGCCCGACGGCCAGCGCCGGCAGTCGTTGCGCTCCATGTCTTCCCAGAGATCGACGCCGACCTTGGTCTGACGTGCGATGTCGTCCAGTGAGACGCCGCGAAATAAGCGTACACGACGGAGCGTCGGCCCGAAGGTCCCTGGCATGCCGCCCGAGGATTCGCAAACGCTGTTCCATCCTGAAGGCGTTCACTTTCGTCGATCTCCGCACGTTTCGACGTGGTTAACTTTTTCGGCAGTTACAAATCGCGACAGTTAGTTACGGATCTGCCGAGGTGACCGAATGCGCTACTGTGCATTTCTGACGATCGCGATGCGCTTCAGCGCCTCGACATCAGGCGTGACGCTACGATCGAGTGTGGATAACCCAGACAGGGGATCTGGCCTGACGAACCACCTGGCGGGTCACGCTGCCGAGTACGGTGGCCGCCACGGCTCCACTGTGCGATGCCATGGCAATGACATCGGCCTGAGTCCGCTTCGCCATAGCCAGAATCGACTCGGGAACGAAGCCGGGCCTCTGCCCGATGACGACTTTAGCCGCGACACCACGCTTCCTGGCGAGCGCCGCCCAGGCGTTGCCTTTCAAGCGCCGGCCGGCAACATCCCGGTCGAAGAACTGCCGGTACACCTGTACGGAGTGGATCTGCTCGACGGTCGCCGGCACGAGGTACTCACACTGCGAGAACAGCGTGATCGTAGCCCGATGGCGCTGCGCCACCGGCAGAATTGCCTGGAAGGCCGCTCGAGATCCGGCGCTGAAGTCCGTCGGGAACAAGACACGGCGAACGCTGCGAAGATCGGTCCCTCGGGGATTGACGATAAGCAGGGGGATGTCGGCGTGCAGCATCAGGGTCTCGGCAAAACTCCCGAGGACGAAGCGATCCAGCCGCGTGCGCGCGTGCGTGCTGACGGCGACGAGTGCCGCGCGCGTCCTGCGCGCGTAGCGCAACAGCACGCCGACTGAATGCCTCAGCGAGGCAGTATCCCCCACCAGCACGCTCGGCGCCGACACATGCGCAACTTTTGACGCCGCCAGCCACTTCGACACCGTGGCCCGCGCCTGCTGCTGGTAACGGATACCCGGTGCCAGGAAGATGCCTGGCGGAATTCTCAGCCCATCGGGACTCACGACCGCCACCGGTTCGATGGGAATCTCGGAGCGGCCCCGGAAGGCCGCGACGGCCCCGAGCGTTCTCAACTGCAGCGTCTTGTCTTCGGGAAACGGATCGACGGCCCAGATAATTCGGCCCGGTTTCGGCTTTGCCGACATTCCAGTGATCTCCTTGACTATGGTCTCGCGCGTCAGCGCAGCGCGATGTCGAATTGAATCTTGATCTCGTCTTTGACCTTCACCGAGCCGCCGCCGATGCTGATCGGCTCGATGCCGAAGTCCCGCTGCTTGATGAGCACGCTGCCGCGGTACCGGCCGTCCTGACGGACGGTCTCGAAGGTGATCGTCTGCGGCCGGCCGTGAATCGTGAGGCGGCCCGTCACCTTCCATTTGTCTGCACCGGCCGCCTCGACCGTCGTGGAGGAAAACGTGATCTCTGGGTAGGTCGCCGCGTCGAGCACCTCTTTACCGAGCATCCGCGTCTGCACGTCGCCTCGCCGGCTGGCCGAGAGGTTGGGATCGAGCACTTTCGAACTGGCCGAGGCGATGGACACCTGGACGGCGAGCGGCGCCTCTTCGGAGATCGATCCGGAGGCCACCGGCGCGCTGATAACGTGATCATCCGCGAACACCGAGAACAGTCCGGCCTTGTAGACAAAGACCGTGAGCGTCGAGCGATCGGTATCAATCGGTTTGGACTCTGCCCGCACACCCGACGCCAGCCCCACAGCCAGCACCGCCGCAAGACCAATGGCGCCCGTTCGCCTCATCTCCATGCGGTCGCTATATTACAACTGGTAGCTCGGGCGAGGTTCGGCTAAAGCCGGACACTACGATCCTTTCTCACTGCCGACTGCGGACTGCGGACTGCGGACTGCCATGGTAGACTCCGCGCGGAGGTTTACCGATGCATGCGCAGATGACGCTCTCCCCTGTTCGCGCGACGTCCTGTTTCGCAATCCTCGCGCTCGTGACCGTTTGTACCGCGTGTGGCGGTAACGAGGCGCCGCCGCCCGCTCAATCAGCCGCCCCCGCGCCGGCGCCCGCCGCCAGCGCCGCCAATGCCAATCCGATGGTCATGTTCATGGCGCCGCAGGACGGCGCGACCGTACCGAGTCCCGTGCACATCATGTTCGGATCGGAGCACTTCCAGATCGCCGCGGTTCCGCAGGGGACGGTCGAGACCGCCCGCCCGGGCATGGGCCACTACCACGTCGCGGTTGACGGCGAATGCCTGCCGGCCGGCACAGCGATTCCGAAAGCGGCACCGTGGACCCATTTCGGCGACGGGAAGAACATGATTGACATGCAGCTTCCTCCCGGCAAGCACACCCTCACAGTCGAGATCGGCGACGACATGCACAAAGCGATTGAAGGATTGTGCAAGACGATCTCGGTCACGGTCCAATAGCCTAGTTCGGCTTCGCGACGATCTGAATGCTCTTGAGCTGGTCGGCGTTGGGGGTGAGTTCCTCGACGCCGGCCGGAAACCCGTTCTGCTGAAGGACGTACGCCAGGATATCGAGGTACGCCTCAGAGGCAAGCGTCGAGGGATTGTCGGCCGGCATGTTGCCCTTAATAAAGGTGTACACGTTGTTCAGGTCGCGGCCTTCCATAAAGCCGTCGCGCTTAAGGGGCGGCGCCTCCTCCATTCCAAACGACCCGCCACCGCTCAGGTCGTCCATATGGCAGGTGCTGCAGTACGTGGAATACGTGGCCTTGCCGCGCGTGGCCTGAGCGGCCGTGTACACGCCGTCCCAGACGGTCTTTTCAGCGCCCGCTGCTGAAACGACAAGCGGCAGCGCCGCCAGGGCGAAGAACATCCTGAGACGCAGCTGAGGACCTATTGAGCCGACTGCGCGGCTTGCGCTGGCGGCTGCTCGGGAACAGCCTGGAATGACGGAGGCGCCGGGTGCGTCTTCATCAACTGCTCGAGCAACGCCATCGTCCGGTGATTCGCCGGGCGGGTGCTGGGATTACCCATCGCATCCACGTCGTCGAGGCCGCCCTTGGAGATATCAAGCGGCGTCTGTCCCACGGTCGGCGGGCCTGCGCGACCCGGGTTGGGGGGCGGCGGCGGTGCGGCCCCTGCGGCGGCGGCACCACCGCGACCAGCCGGCGCGCCGGCCTTGGTCCTTGCGTACAGGTCCGCACCGTGATCAACCAGGAACTGAATCAGCTTGTTCGCGTCCCGCTCCTCGGTCCTGGATGCGACGCCATGGAGCGCCGTCTGACCCTGATCGTTGATGGCGTTGATGTCGAAGCCGAGATCCAAGAGAAGTTGGGCGGCCTCGATGGCGTCGTCCTGCGGACCGACGCTCGCCTGCGGCTGCCAATTCAGCCCCGCCACCATCATCAGCGCGTTGGTGTGGGCCTGATTCGTGGCGTACGGATCGGCGCCCCAGTCGAGGAGCAGGCGCATCATCTCGACATCGGAGGTGGTGGCCGCCTTCAGAAACGGCGTCGATCCCTTGGTGAGGTTCCGGTTGCCGGTCGCCGCGCGGGACGGAGCC
Organism: Vicinamibacteria bacterium; assembly: GCA_041484265.1. Lineage (GTDB taxonomy): Bacteria > Acidobacteriota > Vicinamibacteria > Vicinamibacterales > CAVVIG01 > 2-12-FULL-65-11. The sequence goes on along the minus strand of JBGPHH010000103.1, from coordinate 169 downwards.
ATGATCCCTGCGTTCAGTTCAGCGTTGACGTCGGCGCCGCGGGCGAGCAGCATCCTGACGATCGCCCCGCTGTCGTACTGCTTTTCTGCCTTCTTGGGAGCCGGCCGGTTGAACCGCCACTCGAGAGAGTGCATGTCCACGGCGGTGTAGAGGGGCGCGCGTCCGGTCC
>JBGPHH010000102.1:0-13145 GCA_041484265.1 Vicinamibacteria bacterium | reverse complement strand
CGATGACCCGCATTCTCATTGAGAAGACAGGAAATCACACTTGACCACTACCCCGACTGTGACGTACTCACCTCCGGCGGCGAGGTGCCTTTGCGCCGCGACGGGGATCTCCTCATCGGACCGACGTTCCACACGCGCGAATTCGCCGAATGGTCGCTGACACGGATCGACGCGCATCACCGACCCGGACCCGCAGCCTCGTGCACCTTTGCTAACATAGCCGCGAAGGAGACCGACGATGTCCAAGGGCACCGCGATGAAGAAAGAGCAGAAGAAACCCAAGAAGAAGCGCTAACCGCGTCACGTTGTTGACGCGAAAGGCCCGCCCGGTAGGGTGGGCCTTTCTTATTCGAGGAGCGATGGCTCGACGAACGCTCCTCCTCTCCAGATGACAAGCCGGCACCGGCGCATCGACCATGAGCGATGACGACTTCTACGATTTCGGACGGCGAAAGGCTCCGCCGAAACGGGCTGTTAAGCCAGCCCGCCCTGCTCCGAGCGGCCCTCCGGCGACCGGTCGCATTAGCCAGATCGCCCGCGGTCAGGCTCACGGCTACATTCGGCTGCGCAATAAGCGCGAGGTCCACTCTCATCGCGGCGACGTGCAGGAAGGGACCGCGTTCAACGACCCGGCGGTCGGGGATCGGGTGGCGTTCGAGCTCTTTGAGGATCAGGTCAGCGGGCCGCGGGCGCTCCGACTGACTCGCCAGACGATTCGGCGATGAACGATGAATCGTTCGACGCGCCGAATTACCAGCCGATGTCGCCACCAACTCAGGCGCGCAGACGGCACCGATGTCACAGAAACCGTCCCCCTATCCCGTATAATCGCCTCTTCCGAATCAATCCCCGTTGTCGCTTGTCTGCGGGTACGCGGCTCGGCCCGTATGAGAGTCTGACGTTCCTTGGCGCGGGCGGCCAGGCCGGCACGCATGGGCGTTGTGCCGATCGGGTCGAGGCATTGAAGCGCCGGTTGCCAGGCGGGAAGTAGAGATGGCCTCACTGTTCAACGTCATCGCATGCCTCAAGGGCGGCGGCATGGGTGAGGCGCTCCCGGCTGATCGAGGTGCCCGGTGACGGTCGGCGAACGGACGGTCGGCGACATCACGATCCTCGACATCGGCGGACGAATGACGGTCCAAGATGGCGCGGACCTGTTTCGCGAAGCTGTGCAACAGCTTGTCAACCGGGGGCGATCGAAACTTGTGGTCAACCTCCGCGCGGTTCCGTACATCGACAGCACGGCGCTCGGGGAGATGGTGCGCGCATACACGAGCATCACACGCCGGAGCGGCTCCCTGAAGCTACTCAACCTGACGGCGAGAGTCCATGATCTCCTCGCCATGACCGGGCTCTTGTCGGTGTTTGAGTGCTTTGATACGGAACTCAAGGCCCTGGAGAGCTTCGGTCACCCGTGATCCTCCCACCCCTGGCAGTCGTCTCGGTGCCTGCGACGTCCTCGCGCTGATCGGTGTCGGGGCACCGGCGATCCGAAGCTCTCGCTCGCGCACCATCGGGGAGACGACTACCTTTCGTGAATCTGCACCGGGGCGCGGGCGGTATGCGCGAACCTCGGGCGTCGTGCACTGAACGAGGGCAAAACGGTAAATTTCGAGCAACAGACATCTGTTCGCGGTCTTTTTCGGACGGTTTTCCACAGGCTTTCCACAGCGGCGGTGGAAAATCGACAGGGCCCAAAAGTCGCGTGACCTAAACACCAAACGACACTTAGGTCCGTCCATCAGCCACATTGTTGGGCGGAAGCCGCGTGTTTTCCACAGGGGGCGATTGACCGAAACACCGGTGGCATGCGCGTTGCCCCGAAGGTCGGCGATGACCTCGAATTGTCGACCCGCACCGACGCCTTTCACGCGACCGTGAAACGGTTGGATTGGCACGACGACAAGAGTCGCTTTGTGGTGACTTGTCACTGCGCACAACGATCGATGACCCAGGAGGAGTACGACGGTCTTGGTGCTGACCCCGACTGGACGATGAGACCGCTGGTATCGGGCAATTGACGGTCCGACCGATGCTGACCACGGGCGAAAGGCCAGCCAAATCGAAGGGAATGGTTGAACCTATCTGCGCGACCGTGTGCAGCCTCACGCGAAACGTTCATCCTCGATGAGCCGCATGCAGCGATTGACGTCGAACATGTCGACCGCTCGACGCGTGTTCATCGTTGCCGTTCCCGCGTGAGCGTTGGCCTCTTCGTGTGCGGTCTCTTCGAGTGCTATAACCGTCCAATGCCATTATCGGACGCCTCGCGACGGCCCAGACAATTCCCCCTCGTCACGACGGCAATCATCCTCGTGAACGCGTCTTTCTTCGCGGCGATGCGGCGCTCGTGCGGCCGATAGTCGCGAGCGGACGTGGGGGGCACTGTGAGCGTCTTCGGCGTCGCGGCCGACCTTGTCGTCGCGCTGCATGCGGCGTTTGCGCTGTTTGTGGCGTTGGGCGCGCTGCTCGCGTTCCGCTGGCGCCGCGTGATGTGGGTGCATCTCCCAACCGCGGCCTGGGGCGTGCTTATCGAGTTCAGCGGTTGGGTGTGCCCCCTGACGCCGCTCGAAAATGCCCTTCCCTTCGCGCAGGCGAAGCCGCGTATTCCGGGGATTTCATCCAACACTATGTGGTGCCGGCGCTTTACCCCGCCGACCTGACGCGCGGGACCCAGCTTGCGATCGGGAGCGCCGCACTCTTGTTGAACGTGCTGATTAACTGCCGCCTGTTCCGGCGCGGGCAGCTCGTGATACGCAGGCCAACAGGGCGATAAGTTTCAGCCCCGGCCCGGACATGCCGGAACACTACAGGAGAAGCGGTCGTACGTTGGTGTCCGGCTTCAGCCGGACGCGGTCGTCAGGTGTTGCGTCAGGTCGGTTCGGATGTGATAGTGTGCGCGGCCAGATACCCATCGGGTGACAGCGAAAGGAGCGGAACATGAGCCGACACATCCATCTGCTGACCGTCTTGTTCGCGGCGGCCGTCGTGGCGGCGTGTGGCCGGGCCAACGTGGAGCAGGAGAAGAGCGCGTTGCTCGCGCTCGATCGCGAGTGGTCCGAGACCACGAAAAACATCAACAGGTTTCTCTCGTACTACGCGCCAGATGCGAGCGTCTATCAGCCGGGCATGACGAAGGTGACCGGCACGCAAGCCATCAAGGATCAGGCGAGCCCGATGCTGGGCAGGCCTGGGTTCTCTCTGCAGTGGACGCCCGTCAAAGCCGAAGTGAGCGCTGCCGGCGACGTCGGCTACACGACCGGCACCTACACCGCGACGATGAAGAATGCGCCGGGGAATCTCGCGACCGAGAGCGGGAAGTACGTGGTCGTGTGGAAGAAGCAGTTGGATGGACACTGGAAGGTGGCCGAGGACATTTTCAATGCCGATGCCCCGATGTCGCCCTCGTCTCCGCTCGTCATGGTAGCAAGCGGCGCCCTGACGTGGGGCCCGCCGCCGCCGAGTCTGCCGCCCGGCGCCAAGATGGCCGTCGTCTCCGGGGATCCGTCGAAGCCCGAGCCGTTTACGGTTCGCGCCCAACTGCCGGCCGGCTACAAGATCGCCCCGCACTGGCATCCCACCGATGAGCACGTGACAGTCCTCTCGGGCACGATCGCCATGGGGATGGGCGAACAGTTCGATCAGGCCGCCCTCAAGGATCTGCCCGCGGGCGGCTACGCGGCGCTCCCCGCCACGATGCGTCACTACCTGCTGGCGAAGACCGCCGCGACGATCCAGGTGCACGGCATGGGCCCGCTCGCCGTCAACTACGTCAATCCGGCCGACGATCCGAGCAAAAAATAGATCCGCGTGCCATGAGGTGGTCACAATCCGTGACCACCTTGATTGTCTGGATCTGTTCTCCGGTCGCCCAGGATTCGTCGTCGACAGCGGCCTCGGCGGGCTCCTCAATTATTGCTGTCGGGCGGCGTGACGAGGCGCGATGATCGATTCTACGGCTCGGCTCACTGATGGGACACTACGGGCCCTTCGCGCCGACTGATGTAGCACCCCGAAGTCTGGGACCTTGACGATTCCGGCTTGCCTACGAAATGCCCGACCGCCTAGGCGGTGGGTGATCCGACGCTACAATGGCGCTGAGCAACAGGACTCGTCTGATGCCGTCGGGTGTCGTCCCGTTGGTTACACTTCCGGTGACACATGCTCGGAGCGCGGCCGGGCCCTGAGCACGACGCGCGACTTCTGGCGACATTTCGACGCGGAGGGATGGCCGAGTGGTCGATGGCGGTGGTCTTGAAAACCTGCCCGATCGGTTATCCCAAGACGGTTATATTTTCGCCGGCAACGCCGTCCGAGATCGCCACAATCCGGCCTGAATTCGCGCGCGTTTGCCCTTTTCTGAGCCCAGCCTAATCACCGATCGCCGATCGAGCCGCTCACCCTGACCCGGCATGTCCCGATCCGTTGGGTGCTAACGCGATCGTTACACAGCCGGTGACACAAGCCGCGCGAGCCGGAGCGTAGACTAGATGAGCGCAGCGCCACGCAACAGACGCCGCTCACGATCCTGGAGGTCAACGATGTCGGATTCCACGCACCCCACGCCGCACCATCAGCGACCACACCCGGCCCCGATGGCCAGCCCCTATCTTGAGTTCGACCTGGACCGGGAAATCCAGCACCTGCATGAGGAAGATACCTGGAATGCCGGCCGGAACAGTAAGACGCTCGTGAAGTACGCCGATTTCCGCGTCGTCCTGATGGCACTCAAAGCGGGCAAACGCATCGAGCAACATCAAGCGGAGGGACGGATCTCCGTCCAGACTGTTGCGGGGCATATCAGCATCCGCGCGTCAGGACGCACGTTCGACTTGCCAGCGGGAAGTCTTCTGGCCTTGGACCGTGCGACGGTTCATGACGTGGAGGCGCTGGAAGAGAGCGCCGTCCTGCTCACCATCGCGTGGCCTGAGACGATCAAAGGCCAGTAGACGAGTCGCTGACTCCGTTCATAAGGAGGTATCGTGACGCCGATGACGGTCAACCAGCAGGACGACCAGGACGCTCATAAAGGCGCGATTGAGGACGATCGTCCGCCTCACCAACAGGAAGGCGATGCGGACGTCTCGGCGCTCAATAGTGATGGCCTGCCCGCAGATTGGACGGCGATTGCCGAGGATCGCATCGGGGCGAACGTTGACGACAGCGAGATCGCCAACGCCAACGAGACGGGCCAGACGAATGACGCGCCGCGCGGTGAACTCCAGCCGCTTGAGTAGGGCCAACTCGGCAACACCGTTCCTTCGTCGTTCCCGTGGATGGAAAGCGTGGACGCGAAATTCGCCAGAGCGGTCGAACACTTTCAGACCAACAACAACGATGCTTCGGAGTTCGTGAAGAGCGTCGAGCATAATCTGGTCATCAACCAAAACCCCGCGACCGGGGCGAGATGGCTCGTTTTCTGGATTCGGATCAGATCCCGCCGATTCGATTAAGTGCGATCGTTGGTGATGTGCTCTTCAACCTTGTCTGCACTCGATAACCTCGTCTGTGGACTTGCCAGGCGATCAGACCAGTCGGCGGACTGGGAAACGCTACAATTTCCGATCTGCACGTCTGAGGCGGCTTTCGATAGCACGATCCGAAAAAAGCAGCTCGCTGGGATGTCTGGTGACGCCATTCAGATGATTCGATCGATGCAGCCATTCCTGTTGGGCAAATGGGCGCACGTTTTGCTAGGCTGGTCGATAACAAAGGGGGAGGCCAATGATCACCTACACGATCAACGGGCCGATTCTTGAGATAAAAGGCATTGGCGTCTATTCGACGCAGGACGTCGCTGCGATGTATCTGGCGGCGAAGAACGATCCCTTGTTACCCATTCCGACGCTGCTGCTCGCTGATATTCGCGAGAGCACGATGGTCCATTCATTTTCGGACGTCCGCGATCGGTTGCTCATCATCGAGAAACAATTAGGACTCATCATGGCGCCGTTCATGGCGATCGTGGTGTCAGGCGTGGCGCGCGATCGCCTCGCCCAGCTCTACCAATCGCGGGCGGCAGAGACTGGCCAGGTGCAGATCGAAATCTTTACCAACCTGAACGTGGCGCGGGACTGGTTGCTGAGCCGAGGTTAGCCGTGCGCAACCTCATGCCGGCCGGCGTGCCCGAGCGCGTGGCGATGCAGCTGACCGGCCATGAGACCCGGGCGGTCTTCGAACGCTACAACATCGTGAGTCCTGGCGATCTGCGCGATGCGGCGCGGCGGCTCGACAGCTTCGCCGCCGGGCGCACGGAAGCGTCTGCCTAGGCAAGGTTCAGACTGGCGAGAGCCGAATCAAAATGGGAATGGCCAGTCGTCGCCACCAACAGCGACTGTAGAGTGGCGGAGACGTGTCCGATAATCAGAACGTGGCGACTGTGTACAGCACTACGAACGGCCCGAAACTTAGCAAACGAGACTCTCGCGAAGCCTCGGTTTGATAAGGATAAGAATGTGGTGCGGGCGCTGAGTTGTAGGACAAAACCTGACAGCGCTTGGGACTAGGCTCTAGGTAACTTACGGGGGGATCATATTGACTAGCTCAGCTCGAAAAGACCTACCTCCCGACATCATCGACCGCCAGTTGGTTTAGCGCGGGAGGCCATTTTGGGGACCGTGCTGGTTGTTGACGACATCGCCGGCAATACTCGGTTGCTCGAATCCCTGCTGGCGCCAGACGGCCACACTGTGCGCACGGCTGCCAACGGCCTCGAGGCGCTGCGCGTGGTTCGAGCCGAACATCCCGATCTGGTCCTGATGGACGTGATGATGCCGCACGTCGACGGCTTCGAGGCCTGTCGGGCGATCAAGCAGGATCCGAGCACGCGGCTGATCCCGGTCGTGCTTGTTACGGCGCTCAATGACACTGACAGTCGCATCCGCGGCATCGATGCCGGCGCGGACGATTTCCTCAGCAAGCCGTTCAACCCACACGAGCTCCGGGCGCGCGTCCGCTCGCTGCTCCGCATCAAGCGCTACACCGACGACCTCGACAGCGCCGAATCAGTGATCGTCAGCCTCGCACTCACCATCGAAGCGCGCGACCGCACGACCGATGGCCACTGCCAGCGTCTCGCGCACTACGCCTCGGCGCTGGGCCAGGCGCTCGGACTCGACGGAGACGATGTCTGGGCGCTCGAGCGCGGCGGCTTTCTTCACGATGTCGGGAAGGTCGGCATCCCCGATGCCGTCCTGCTGAAGCGCGGGCCGCTGACACTCGATGAATACGATCTGATCAAGCAGCACACGGTCATTGGCGACCGGCTCTGCGGCGAGATGCGCTCGCTTCGGAAAGTGCGCCCGATTGTGCGTCACCATCACGAGCGGCTCGATGGCACCGGGTATCCGGACGGTCTTGAGGGCGATGCCATTCCGCTGGTCGCGCAGATCATGGGCATCGTCGATGTGTTTGATGCGCTGACCACGGATCGGCCGTACCGGGCGGCGCTCCCGTTCACGCGGGCGGCTGAGGAACTTCGGGGCGAAGTGGCGCGTGGCTGGCGCCGCGCCGATTTGGTGGCCACGTTTCTCAACCTGGTCGACCAGTCTCACTCGGAAGTCAACAAGTCGCCGGCCTCGTCGACGAGCCGATCAGCGCCGGGCGACGTACACCAGTAGATGTCGGCCGTTACTGACTGATAGAGACTGCTGGAGGCTGGGTGAGACAGGGACAGCGGATCACGATTCTCGCCGTAGACGACGAGCCCGGCGTATTGGCGCTCGTTCGTCGCTGTTTGGATGATGAGCACGTGACCGTCATCGAAGCCTCGAGCGGCAAGGACGCGCTCGAGCGAATCGCGAAGGGCCTAGCCTTCGATCTGTTGATCACCGACCTGCGGATGCCGGACATGGGAAGTGACGAACTCGCTCGACAGGTCCGCACTCGGGAACCCGACGCAAGAGTGCTCTCTTGACGAGTCACGCCGACGGTCTGTTCGATGCCAAGCCGCAGCTTTGGTCAGGGGAGGCCTATCTGGACAAGCCGTTTACGGGAGCGGGCCTTCGCGAAGCCGTGGCGTTACTACTTGTCGGCTGCACGTCGCTCTGAAGGGCACTCTGGCGATGACCAATCACGACAAACATCGCCACGACTTCAAGAATCAATTGGGCATCATCCGCGGGTTCTCGGAGATCCTGCTCGCCCAAGCCGCGGCCGACGATCCGCGACGCGAGGCTCTCGAGCAAATCCACAACGCAGCCGCGGCTGCGCTCGACCTTCTCGATCGATTGTATCCCATCGATGCCGACACGACACCATGATGGTCAGCCGCCAATGTGTAAAGGGAGCAGATCTGCCGATACGTTCAGCAAGGGCAGCCGACCCTCTATCGGCTGCTCGGCCGGGCAAGGTGGGCCGACTGGCTCCAGGAGGCACCGAGCGAAATGCCTGACGCGCGTGCGGGCATCGCTGCCAACCGGGTTCTCGTTGGGCTTTAAGGCGGACGTCGTCGAGTAACTCACTTCAGGCGAGTTCATTCATGGAGCGAACGATTCGCGTGTTGCACCTGGAAGACGACCCGGGAGACGCGGCGCTGATTTCCCACAAGCTGGCCGTCGAGGGCTTGGCCTGGGACATTGTCCATGTCGGCGACAAAGCACATTTCGAAGCGGCGCTCGCGCGGGAATCGTTCGATCTCGTCATCTGCGACTACAACCTGCCGGGCTACGACGGACTCACCGCAATCAAGAGGGCGCAGGAACAGCAACCTGACGTCCCCGTGATCGTCATTTCGGGTACGGTGGGCGAAGAGATGGCCGTCGAGTGTCTGCACCAGGGTGCGACCGACTATCTGCTCAAAGATCGCCTCGAACGCCTCGCGCCGGCCGTGCAGCGTGCTCTGCAGGAGGCGACAGAACGCCGCAGCCGCAGGGAGGCCGAACAGAGGCTGCGGGAGAGCGAGGAACGCTATCGTCTGTCGATGGATTTAACCCCAGACGCCATCCTGATCGTCGATCGGATCGGTCGCATCCAGCTCCTGAATGTGGCGACTGAACGGCTGTTCGGCTATCAACGCGCAGAACTGCTCGGACGGCCTGTCGAGACGCTTATCCCCACCAGATATCACCAGGTGCACGAGCGGCACCGGCACGCGTACGATCAGGCCGCGCAAGTCCGTTTCATGGGAGCCGGCCCGGACCTGTTCGGGTTGCGCCGGGATGGCACCGAGGTCCCCGTCGAGGTCAGTCTCGGCCCCTTCGAATTCGCGGACGAGCGACTGGTCATCTGTGTGGTGCGAGATATCACCGCGCGCCGGCAGCTCGAGGCGCAGTTCCGTCAAGCGCAGAAGATGCAAAGTGTGGGGCAGCTCGCTGGGGGCATTGCCCACGACTTCAACAACCTGCTCACCATCATCAACGGCACGACCGAACTCGCCCAGGCGCAGGTACCGGCAGGCGATCCGGTCTGGGAGGACTTGCAGGAGATTCGCCGCGCCGGCGAGAGGGCCGCTGCTCTGACCCGCCAGCTGCTGGCCTTCAGCCGCAAGCAGATTCAACAGCTCCAGGTGATCGACCTCAACACGGTCGTGACGGAGATGGAGAAGATGCTCCGGCGTTTGATTGGCGAGGACATCGACCTGGTGTTTGTGCCGACACAGGACTTGGGCGCGGTCAAGGTGGACCCTGGGCAGATCGAGCAAGTGATCGCGAACCTGGCCGTGAACGCGCGAGACGCCATGCCCCGCGGCGGGAAGTTGACCATCGAGACGCACAACGTCGAGATTGATGAGTCGTACGCGCGCCAGCGCGGGGTGGCCGCGTCGCCGGGGCCCTACGTGATCTTGGCGATGAGCGACACCGGCGTGGGCATAGACGAGGTCACGCGCGGGCAAATCTTCGAGCCGTTTTTCACCACGAAAGATCCAGGCAAGGGAACGGGCCTGGGGCTGTCCACGGTGTACGGCATCGTCAAGCAGAGCAACGGCCTCATCTGGGTGTATAGCGAGGTCGGCAAGGGGACCACGTTCAAGATATACCTGCCACGGGCTGCCGAAAGGGCGGACGCGCAGCGGCGCAGTCCGACCGTCTCGCCGGGGCGTGGCACTGAAACCATTCTGATCGTGGAGGACGTGAACGGGCTTCGCCTTCTCGCCACGCGCATTCTCCAGGCGGCTGGCTACACGGTGCTCACCGCCGTGAGCGCCGAAGAGGCGTTCCTGTCGCTGACAAACTACAAAGACCCGGTGCACCTCATGGTGACCGATATCGTGATGCCGGGGATGAGCGGGCCGAATCTGGCGAAAGGGCTTCGCCGAACCCGTCCGGAGATGAAGGTGATCTACATGTCGGGCTACACCGACGATGCGGTCGTGCGACATGGCGTGCTGGACGACAGCATGCCCTTTGTCAGCAAACCCTTCAGCACGGCAGACCTGATCCGAAAGGTTCGGGAGGTACTCGATTCGCAGGGCTGACACGATTGGAAACCATGTCCGCCGCATGTAGGACAAAAGGCTGTGAGAATTGAAGCCTCCTTGTAGGACAGGCTCGGATCATTCCGAGAGATGCCATCTCGATGAGTTCTTGGAGCCGAGTCACGTTCTGAGACACGTCCCGGGTAGGGCGACACCCAGGGAGGAAGTTGATGATGACCAGAATCCCGTATAGAACCCTGTTGATGCTGGTTCTAGCCCTCCGTGCGGGTCACGCGTTCGGCCAAACACCTCAGGCTGTTCAGTCTCCCAGCGACCTCAAGAAGCTCAGCCTCGATGAGCTCCAGGCCATCGAGGTGACGTCAGTCTCCAGGCGTCCCGAGAAACTGTCCGAAACGGCGTCGGCCATCCAGGTGATCACGAGCGAGGACATTCGGCGCGCAGGCGCGACCAGCCTTCCCGAGGCGTTACGCCTGGCGTCCAACCTTCAAGTCGCGCAGGTGGACTCCCGCCAATGGGCCATCAGCGCACGGGGATTCAACAGCTCGAGTGGCAACAAACTGCTGGTGCTCATCGACAGGCGCGTGGTTTATTCACCGTTGCATTCCGGCGTGTTCTGGGATGCGCAGGATACGCTCCTGGAGGACATCGACCGGATTGAAGTCATCAGTGGCCCCGGCGCCACGCTCTGGGGCTCCAACGCGGTCAACGGCGTGATCAACATCACGACGAAAGGCGCGAAGGACACGCAGGGCGTGCTCGTCACGGCTGGTGGTGGCTCGGAGCTGCATGGCGTCACGGGGATGCGCTACGGCGGGACGGTCGGGGATGCCGTTCGGTTCCGCGCCTATGGCAAGTACTTTGACCGTGGCACGAGCGCGTTGCCGAACGGGTACCAAGCGACCGATGCCTGGCACACGGGGCAGGGAGGGATTCGCGTGGACTGGGACGCGTCGCCCGATAACCGGTTCACGCTGCAAAGCGACCTGTACGACGGCCGGATCGCACAGCCGAGTTCGAGCGACGTTGGCATCGGCGGCGGCAATGTGCTCGGCCGTTGGTCCCGCACGCTGTCCAGCGCCTCCGATCTCTCGCTGCAGCTGTACTACGACCGAACACACCGCAACATCCCTGGGTCGTTTCTTGAGGACGTCAACACCTACGATGCCGACTTCCAGCACCGTGTTCGTGTGGCTGGGCGGCACGACATCGTCTGGGGGCTCGGTTACCGTGTCATCAGTGACAACGTGGGCAACAGCGCCGTGCTAGCGTTCTTACCCGCCCAGGTCTCGCGGCAGTGGTTCAGCGGCTTCGTCCAGGATGAAGTGCCGTTGGCAAGCGACCGGCTGCGTCTGACGCTCGGCACGAAGGTCGAGCACAACGATTACACTGGCGCCGAGTACCAGCCGAGCGGCCGTCTGGCATGGATCCTCAGCCAGCGGCACATGCTGTGGGGGGCCGTCTCGCGGGCCGTCCGAACGCCATCGCGGATCGATCGGGAACTCTTCGCCCCCCCCAACCCGCCATTCCTCATTACCGGCGGACCGAACTTCGTGTCAGAAGACGTGGTGGCTTATGAGCTGGGCTATCGCACTCAACCGAACGATCGGTTGTCGATGACGGTGGCCACCTTCTATAACAACTACGACAACATCCGCAGCCTGGAGCAGGTCAACCCGCCCGCAGCTTTTCCCGTCGTGCTAGCGAACGGGCAAACTGGAACGTCGTACGGCGCAGAGTTGACGGCAGACTATCTCGTCACGGACTGGTGGCGACTCCACTCCGGCTACACCGGATTGCACGTCAACATCGTGGCCAAGCCTGGCAGCACCGACACGACCTCCGGCGGTTCTGAATCGCACGATCCGCAGCATCAGGCGTTCCTGCACCAGTCGCTGGACCTGCCGGCCCACCTGCAATTCGATCTCGGCCTTCGGTACGTGAGCGAGATCACCAATCAAGCGGTTCCGAGCTATGGGGAGATGGACGCGCGCCTGGCATGGCGTCCGACGCCGGCACTCGAATGGTCGCTCGTCGGCCAGAACCTCTTGCACCAGCAGCATCCCGAATTCGGCACCCTCTCTTCGCGCACGGAATTGAAGCGCGGGGTCTACGGAACACTCATATGGCACTTCTAGCCGAGGTGATGCCGACGCGCGCGACCAGAAAGGTCCCACCGTCGGCGCGGGCGTGGTGCGTCGCCCTGATCGTCCTGCTCGTCGGCGGACGGGATCTGTCCGCGCAGACGCCCTCCAAGGAATACCAGGTCAAGGCGGTCTTTCTGTTCAACTTTGCCCAGTTTGTTGAGTGGCCCCCGCGCGCCTTCGCTGGTACAGACACGCCGCTCGTCATCGGGGTTCTCGGAGAGGACCCGTTCGGCGCGTTCCTGGACGACACCGTGCGGGGCGAAGTGGTGAAGAGTCGGCCGTTAGAGGTCCAACGCTATCGCCGGATCGACGACATTAAGACGTGCCACATCCTGTTTGTCAGCCGATCGGAAGCCGGTCGCCTCGATCAGACTCTGGCTAGTCTCAAGGACCGAAATATTCTCATCGTCGGTGACGCGGACGACTTTGTCCGGCGTGGAGGCACGATTCAGCTGGCCAACGCGCAGAACAAGGTCCGGCTGATGATCAACCCCGATGCCGCGAAGGCGGCCAACCTCACCATCAGCTCGAAGTTGCTTCGGGCGGCCGAGATCGTCACGCCGTCCCGGTAGGTCCATGGCCTTCAAAGACGCCCCGATCAAGCGGAAGCTGACGGCGCTCTTTCT
>JBGPHH010000101.1:0-13162 GCA_041484265.1 Vicinamibacteria bacterium | reverse complement strand
GATCCGCAGGCGCGTCCCGGCGACAATCTCTACACGAACTCGGTCGTGGCGCTGAACGTCGACACGGGCAAGCTGGCCTGGCATTTCCAGTACACGCCGAACGACTCGTGGGACTACGACGAGGTCGGCGTGCACATGTTGTACGACACGACAATCGACGGTCAGCTCCGCAAGGTCGTCGGTCACTTCGGGCGCAATGGATTTTTCTACTCGCTCGATCGCACGACCGGCAAATTCATCAAGGGCACGCAGTACGTGAACGACCTCAACTGGACCAAAGGGCTCAATCCGAAGACCGGCATGCCGCTCGAATACGATCCGAAGCTCGACGTGCAGATCTACAACGCCGAAGCGCGGGCGCTGCGCGGCGATGGCACCAAGCGCACCTGCCCGACCTGGCACGGCGGCATCGCTCACCAGCCCACCGCGTATAACCCGGTCAGCAAATTCGCGTACGGCGTTGGGATCGAGGGGTGCTTCTCGTCAAACGGCGCGGCCACAGCCTTCCTTTCGCCTCAGGGAGGGCTCGACCAAAAGAACAGCCAGAAGCGCACCTATAGCAGCGACCTGTACTATGGGTCTGTGACCGCGTTCGACACGGTCAATCATAAGGTGATCGCCAAGGCCGTTACCGACATCGAAATCCGCTCGGGCGCGACCGACACGGCCGGCGGCGTCCTGTTCACGGCTCTGCAAGACGGCTGGATCGTCGCCTACAACGACGCAACGCTCGAGGAGCTCTGGCGCTTCAACGTCGGCACGGCCCTCAAAGGCGCGCCGGTCACGTATGCAATTGGACCGAAGCAGTATCTCGCCGTGCAGGCCGGCGGCCGTCACCTGCATCCGGTGAAGTTCGACAACCTGCAGGACTCGAGCTACCTGTTCGTCTTCGCGCTGAATTAACGTGGGGTTCTACTTCGGAAGTTCCCGGCAGGCTTCGACGTCGGCGCCCCAGAAGGCGACGCACTTGGCGTGATCCATCGGGCCCTTGCCGACGACTTTCGCCATGAGGAAGTCGGCAATCAATTCGATCTCGCGCGCTTGCAGCGTTGCGGGCGGGTCCGGCATGCGTGTCGGATACGCTTTCAGGTCCGCTTGCGTCTTGCCGTAGCACCGGCCGTCTGAATAGGCGAGCTTGTCGAACGCGGGCATCGAGCTGTTGAGCCGCCCGCATTTGATAGTCATGACCAGGAGAGCACGACTCAGCCTGGTTTCCCGCAGGTTCGGGCCGTCGGGCATCTGGTTGTCGGTCTTGCGCCCGTCGGCCGCCCAGCCGTGACACGCCTGACAGTTGGCTTTTTGCTGGTAGAGCCTCATCCCGTCGGCGATGTCAGAGGGATCCGGAGCCTGCGCGCCGGCGACCGCAAGAGAGACGATCACCGCTGAAATCCACTTCAACCACATAAACTCTTGGCGGCCTCCCGCGGCAGTATATCGCGTGCCGATTCGTAATAGACTGAGCGGCGCCGAGGAGGGACCGATGACACATCAGCATTCCAGGCGTCTGCGAACCTTCTGGATTAGTAGCGGGGCGGTCGGGCTCTTGGTCGCCCTGGGCACCGGACAGGCGTGGCTCGAGAACACTGCGGCGGCGCAGGCGCGGACGAGCGTCCAGGCCCCGCGGTTCGAAGTCGATCCGCTATGGCCCAAGCCGCTCCCGAACCACTGGATCCTCGGTTCGGCGATCGGTGTGGCCGTCGATGCCGACGATCACATCTGGATTATCCACCGCAGCTCGGCCACGCTGGGCAACAACGAGAAGACGCTCGAAACCAAGCAAGGCGAGTGTTGCGCCGGCGCACCTCCCGTGCTCGAATTCGATCAAGCTGGAAATCTGCTACGCCATTGGGGCGGTCCGGGCGACGGCTATGAATGGCCGGACTCGAACCACGGCATCTTCATCGACTACAAAGGCAACGTCTGGATTGGCGGCAACGGCGGGCCCGACTCGCAGGTCTTGAAGTTCACGAAAGACGGCAAGTTCCTGCTGCAGGTTGGGAAGAAGGGCGCGCGGCAGAAGGCCGGCGCACAAGCTGGACAAGGTGAAGGCGCGCAGACCGGGTTCGCGGGTGGGAGCAACGATGAGGTGAGCTTTGGCCGCGTCGCGAAGATCTTTGTCGATCCGAGAGCGAACGAGGCCTACTTCGCCGATGGCTATCTGAACAAGCGCGTGGCGGTTGTCGACGCCGACACGGGCAAGATGAAGCGGTGGTGGGGCGCGTACGGCAACAAGCCGGATGACACGCCGCTGCCACCCTACGATCCGGACGCCAAGCCCGCGCAGCAGTTCTACAATCCGGTCCACTGCGCCGACATGTCCGTGGATCGCCTGCTGTATGTCTGCGATCGCGTTGGCGATCGGCTCCAGGTCTTCACGCCTGAAGGCAAATTCGTCAAAGAAGCGTTTTATGCGAAGCGCACGAAGAATGCCGGCTCGGTCTGGGACATCGCGTTTTCGAAGGATCCGCAGCAGAAGTACATCTTCATGGCCGACGGCGTGAACGAAAAGGTGCACGTGATCGATCGGCAGACGCTGCGGGAACTCACGAGCTTTGGCGACGGCGGCCGCCAGCCCGGTTCGTTTTACGGCGTCCACAGCATCGCCATCGACTCGAGGGGCAACGTCTACACGACCGAGACCTACGAAGGGAAGCGCGTGCAGCGGTTCGTCTCGAAGGGCGTCGGGTCGGTCTCGGCGGATCAGGGGGTTCTCTGGCCGCGGTCGGCGCGGTAGTTCTGCGCGACGGGCGGTGGGCCGTCGCCGCGGTTGTCGCGGGCCTGGTGCTCAGCGCACCAGGCCTGTCGGCGCACGACATCCCACACGACGTCACGGTGCAGGCGTTCCTCAAACCTGAGGGGCAGCGCCTGCGGCTGCTCGTGCGCGTGCCGCTCAAGTCGATCATGGACGTGGAGTTCCCGCGTCGGGATCACGACTACGTGGATCTCGCGCGCGTGGATACCGCGCTCAACGCCGCGGCGCGAGCCTACGTCGCCAACCAGATCGATCTCTACGAAGACGGATCACCGATGCCCCCTCCACGCCTGGTCTCGACGCGCATCTCGCTCGAGTCCGATCGGTCTTTCACTTCGTACGAGGCTGCGTTGGCGCACGTGATGGCCCCGCCGCTCCCACAGAGCGAGACGCTGTTCTGGGAACAAGGTTTACTCGACGTCCTCTTCGAGTACTCCATCCGCTCAGATCGCTCGAGGTTCTCAATCGATGCACGCTTCGACCGCTTGGCGCAGCGGGTGGTCACCGCGCTGCGGTTCCTCCCGCCCGAAGGAGTGTCGCGCGCGTTCGAGCTCGAGGGCGACACCGGCTTGGTCCGGCTGGACCCACGCTGGCATCAGGCCGCACTGCGATTCGTGAACCTTGGCTTCTTCCACATCCTTAACGGCGCCGATCATCTGCTGTTCCTGTGCTGCCTGGTGATCCCGTTCCGCCGCTTGCGGGCCCTCGTGCCGATCGTCACGGCCTTCACCGTGGCGCATTCGATCACGCTGCTCGCGGCCGCGTACGGCTACGCGCCGGACGCGCTGTGGTTCCCACCGCTTGTTGAAACCCTGATCGCCGCGTCGATTCTCTACATGGCGCTCGAGAACATCCTCGTGTCGCATGCCGGGGGGCTGGATCGTCGATGGGTCGTCGCCTTCGCATTCGGGCTCGTGCATGGCTTCGGCTTCTCGTTCGGCCTCCAGCACACGCTGCAGTTTGCGGGCTCGCATCTCCTGACGTCGCTGCTCTCGTTCAATATCGGCGTCGAGATCGGCCAGCTGCTCGTGCTGTGCCTGTTGGTTCCGGCGCTCGACGGACTCTTCCGGTTCGTTGTCGCCGAACGCCGCGCCATCGTCGTGGTGTCGGCGATCGTGGCGCACACGGCGTGGCACTGGATGGCGGATCGCTACGCCGTGCTTCGCCAGTATCCATGGCCGACCGTGACGGCGGCCGGGCTGGCGAGCGTGACGCGATGGCTGATGCTGATTCTGGTGCTTGTCGGTGCGCACCTCGTCTGGCGCGCGCGAGCGAAGAATTGGTCCTCGTCGGCCCTTCCTCATTGAGGTGAAGACCTGCATGACTCCGCGAACCACCGTCTGCGCGATTGTGTTGAGCGGCCTCTGCGCGTCCCAAATGTTCGCGCAGGCTGGCGGAGAAAGCCCCAAGCCTCCGCAGGGATCCTCGGCCGGTCCGCTGGCCGCTTCTTGCGGTGTGCCGCCGGCGCCGCCGGCGGGCGGGCCGCAGCAAGCGGTGTTTCCGCCTGGCCAGTATCCGGTCGTGCTGCCGGCGGTGTCGCTGCTCGGCGCGCGGAACGATCTACAGAATCCGTATCTTCCCGGAGCGGACTGGGGTCAGCTGCCGGAAGGACGAACGTGGGGATCGACGGCAAGCGTCACGACCGCGCCGGACAACACCATCTGGGTCGTCGACCGGTGCGGTAACTCCGGAGCAGGCGGTGCGACGTGTGGCGGCGCGAGCGCAGGCGTCAATCCGATCTTCCAGTTCGACACATCAGGCCGGCTGCTCAAGACCTTTGGCGCTGGCCTGTTCGTCAGCCCGCACAAGCTAACTGTCGACAGCGAGGGGTATCTGTGGCTCGCGGACAACGGCGGCCATCAGGTCTTCAAGCTCGACCAGAGCGGCGCCATCCTGTTGACCCTCGGCAAGAAGGGTGTCGCCGGAGCTGGTCTCGATGAATTCGACGCGCCGACCGACGTGGCGATTGCTGCAAACGGCGACATCTTCGTCGCGGACGGGCACACGGGAGGGGGGCTCGCCATCGGCAACGCGCGAATCGTGAAGTTCGACAAGAACGGAAAGTTCCTCAAGACGTGGGGCAAGAAGGGGATGAACCCCGGCGAATTTGATCTCCCCCATACCGTCGCGTTCGACTCACGTGGGCGATTATTTGTAGGCGATCGCCAGAACAATCGCATCCAGATATTCGCTCAGGACGGCCGGTTCGTCACGCAGTGGTTCCAGTTTGGACGGCCGAGCGGCATCTACATCGACAAGAAGACTGACACGCTCTATGTCGCCTACTCCGAATCACGCGACGGCCGGACGAGCACTGGACGATTCGGGCTCGCGCAAACCGGCTACGGCTTCAATGCGGGCGCCCGTCGCGGGATTCGGATCGGCAGTGCGAAAGACGGCTCGGTCAAATACCTCATCCCGGATCCGTGTCCGTACCCCTATGCCGGCGGTTCGAGCCTCGCTGAGGGCGTGACGGCCGACGCGGACGGGAACGTGTACGGCGCCGATTTCCTGGGGGACGTGCGCAAGTTCCTCAGGAAGAAGTGACTCCCTGAAGCGCAACCGAGACGACCGCCCCGTCAAGCGACCTCAACAACGGGCCGCATGCGCGGATCCTCTTGTCGCGCGTCGCACGGAATAGGAAAAGCGCAAGGCTAGGCACATACCAACTGGCCCCTGCCAACTGTGCACGCTGACGCGCGAACTTCAAGACAGCCATCTGATGCCAGCGGGGATCTACACGATCCTGAACAACCGTTCCGAGCCGAACGACAATCCGGTTCTGATCACGAAGGGAGCCTCATTGCTGACATCGGCTCAAGCGCGGGCGCACATGTTATGTTCGGAATGCGAGGCCCGATTCAACAAGGGCGGCGAGGAATGGGTCATCGAAAACTGCTGGCACGGAGAGCGAGAGTTTCCGCTCCGGACGGCTCTCATGGCGGCGATGCCGCTCGTCGATGAGCCCGGGTTTCGTGTGTATGAGGCCAGGAATGTCGCCGGCGTGGACGTTGACCGACTCGTGTATTTCGCTGCGAGCGTGTTTTGGCGCGGGGCGCTCGACGGCTGGAGGATTGGAAAAGGCCGGCCGACCCGGTTGATGCTCGGCCCCTACGAAAAAGCGTTCCGGCTCTTTCTCATGGGCGATACGCCGTTTCCAGAGCACGTCTTACTCGTGATCACGCTGAGTGAAGCACAAGATAACCTGATCAATCGGAACATGGCGCTGCCCTCTGGCGGCGAACAAAGCGAGTACGGCCGCCATTACGAGTTCGTTGTTCCTGGAATTACATTTCACATTCTCGTCGGCAAACACATCCCTGCGTGGATGCGAGAGATCGGAACGGTCCGAGGCGAGTTCCTGTTCATCTCTTCAGAGAATGATGCGCGAAAGCTGACAGCGCTGCTTTCAGCGACGAAGGACGCGCCGCGTCGTGGAAAATTGGCGAAGTCCGCTCGTCCGAGCAGTAGTTGATCAGTCCCGTTAAACGCCATACTGATTCTTCAGAAGGCTGCTGCTACTTCTTTGGTAGTTCGGTTCGAGCTGTTGACGGGGGTACGTGCCCCTTCAATCGCATGTAGACAACGATGTTGCCATAGTGCTCGTTGTTGTGTGTCGTATTGAAGAGGAGCACGGCCCCGCGGGAGGTTTGGGTTCCACCGTTGGGCCCTGCGATTTTTACCGGTCCGTTGAAATTGGTGTCGGTTGTCGCGGCGTATATGCCATCGCAATAGGCCAGCGAGTCTCCTAGCGCTTTGACGAGGCTGGCTTTGTTGCTCGCCTTTTCGTAGTCCGTCGTTGAAGGTGGCTGTTCACCCTTTGCCTGCGAACAGAAGAAGAAGTTGGCATTCGCGACATGGCCGACCAACTCGCCGAAACTTCGTACCTGGGGCATTGGTTTGAAGCCGTATTCGTCGGCCGGCATGCTCTCAGCGGCCTCAGCTAGATTGCGACGAATTGTGGCGTGCATGGCCTTCGCTACAGCCGCCAGCGATGGTGACAGAGCTTCTGCAAACCCACCGTCCGTCGTCTGCGCCCTGGCTGGCATGGAAGCGGATACCAGAAAAAGCGACAACATCACGCCACGCAACATATCGTCTACTCCACTGTTGGGCCGCGATTGCCGTTCATCAATTAGCGCAGTCTTAGACGCTTCGGCTCGCTGTTTGGCTGGCGCAAATAGGTCGTGGGCAACGCCACTGTGTAAGTGTGGACCAGTACCTCAGCACATTCGCACTTTCGCACCGCGCACCTCCGCACCCTCGCACGTCCGCACTTTCGCACGTCTATGGATAGAGTCTGTATAACATCCGTGGGTACGGAATCGTCTCGCGCACGTGTTCAAGCCCGCAGATCCACGCCACGACGCGCTCGATGCCCATCCCGAAGCCGCCGTGCGGCACGCTGCCGTAGCGGCGCAGATCGATGTACCACTCGAAGGCCTCCTGAGGCAGTTTGTGTTCCCTGATCCGCTCAAGCAGGAGCGCGAGGTCGGCGAGTCGCTCACTGCCGCCGATGATCTCGCCGTACCCCTCCGGCGCGAGCACGTCGACGTTCAGCGCCAGGTTCGGGTGCTCCGGATCCGGCTTCATATAGAAGCCTTTCACGGCCGACGGGTAGCGATGGACCATCACAGGCCGATCGTACCGTTCTGAGAGCGCCGTTTCGTCGGGCGCCCCGAAGTCGCCGCCCCACTCAAAGGGCAGGCCTTTCTCCTGCAGAAACTTGACGGCCTCGTCGTAGGTCACGCGAGGGAACGGGGCCTTCACCGCTTCGAGTTTGGTGACGTCACGCTCGATGGCCTTGAGCTCGCGCCGCCGGTGCTCGAGCACGCGGCCGACGATCGAGACGATGAGCGCCTCGGCGAGATCCATGACGTCGTTGAGATCCGCGTACGCCATCTCGGGCTCGACCATCCAGAATTCGGTGAGATGGCGCCGCGTCTTCGACTTCTCGGCGCGGAAGGTCGGACCAAAGCAGTACACGCGCCCGAGGGCCATGGCGTTGGCTTCGTTGTAGAGCTGTCCGCTCTGCGTCAGGTACGCCGTCTGATCGTCGAAGTACTGCGCCGGAAACAAGGTGGTCGTGCCTTCGCACGCCGCGGGCGTGAAGATCGGCGTGTCGGCCAGGATGAAGCCGCGCTCGTTGAAGAAGTCGCGGACCGCGTTGATGATCTCGTGGCGGACGCGCAGGATGGCGTGCTGGCGTTCGCTCCGAATCCAGAGATGCCGCCGGTCGAGCAGATAGTCGACCCCGTGCTCTTTGGGCGTAATCGGATAGTCGTGCGACTCTCCGACCACCTCGAGCTTCGTCACGTCGATCTCGTACCCGCCCGGCGCCCGCGCGTCGGCGCGCGCGGTGCCGCTGACAATCACCGAGGTTTCCTGCGAGAGATGGTCGGCGGCCTTGAACAGGTCGTCGCCGACGCCGGTCTTCGACATCACCGCCTGAATGAAGCCCGTGCCGTCGCGCAGGATGAGAAAGTGAATCTTGCCGCTCGATCGGCGGTTGTGCAGCCATCCCTTGATGGTGATCGCTTCGCCAACGTGCTTGCCGATGTCCTCAATGTATACGTGCATATGTGAATGATGAGCCTACGTCGCGAGCAGGCGTTCCATCTTTTCGCGGGCCCGGCGAGCGCTCTTGAGCACCTCTTTCGGCGGCCCCTGAGCAGCGAGCTCGAAGATCAACGCGCCATCGTATCCGACCTTTTGCACCGCCGTGAGCGCCGCGGGCCAGTCGATCGTGCCCCCAAACGGCACGAGGTGCTCGTCGGTTCGGCCCTGATTGTCATGGACCTCGGTCGAGACGAGGTGCTCGGACACAGTGTCAATCGCGTCGAGCAGGTCGCCGTCGAGGTGGGCGTGGCCGACGTCGAGACAGATGCCGACGTTCGAGCCCTCGAGGTCCTCCTCGACAAAATGGACGAGCGATGCCGCGCGCGACGCCTCGTTCTGGATCACCTCGAGCGCGATGCGCACGCCGAGCGGCTCGGCCGTTGGCAGCAGCTCTTCGATGCTGCGCCGCGCGGCCGCGCGGCTCTCGCTGCCCGGTTCCTGCGCCTGCGATCGGGGCAGCCCGAGATGCGTCACGAAGACTCGTGCTTCAATTCGCCGCGCGACGTGCAGCGCATGCTCGGTCTCGACCACCGCCCGCCGGCGGTCGTCCGGATCGGCGCGCGCGAGACTCAACGGCAGCTCGAAGCGGCCGCGTTCGTACCGCTCGCCAACCGGGGCGTGAATCCCGTGAAGCGAGAGCCCTGCCTCCGCCAGCCACTGCTGCAAGTCGCCCACCGCGGTGTGGCTGTGATAGTCGAAGTGTGTTCGGGTGGCGAACACGGTAACGGTCTCAAAGCCGTGCGCGGCGATCTCCAGCAGATGGTCGCGGGCGAGGCGCTGATGGTGATAGAGGTGCGTCGACACCCCGAACTGACGTGTTCCCACAAGACGACGCACTCATTGTAGCTCCTCGACGTGCTTCGTCAGCAGTTCGCGCAGCCGGGCGAATCGAGCGTACTTCCCGAGGTTCGTTCGAGCGTAGCCGAGCGTGCGGGGAATGTATTGAAGATAGACCTGATTGCCGCGCGCTGCAGTCTGGTGGCCGAACGTGCCGAGGGCCTTCAGGTTCCGCTGCAGCGACACGAGATCGAAGCGCCGGCGGAAGTCTTGAGCGTCGCCCGGCCCCTTCAGGGCGAGAAACCACTGGATGAGATCGTCGCGCTCGCCGTCAGCGATATCGACGTACGAATCTCGCAGGAGCGACGCAAGGTCATAAGTATCCGGACCCATCCGCGCGTCCTGAAAGTCGATGACGTGCAGGCCACCGCCGTGCACCATCAGGTTGCGGCTGTGATAATCGCGGTGGCACAGCACGCGCGGCTCGCCGGCGAGCTCACGGGCGATCGAC
Source organism: Vicinamibacteria bacterium (assembly GCA_041484265.1). GTDB lineage: Bacteria > Acidobacteriota > Vicinamibacteria > Vicinamibacterales > CAVVIG01 > 2-12-FULL-65-11. The sequence goes on along the minus strand of JBGPHH010000101.1, from coordinate 3,503 downwards.
AGCCACTCCTCGTCGAGCGCCGTTCGCTCGGCGCCCGACAGCTCGATGCCGCGATACGCCTCCATGAAATGGCGGACGAAAAATCGCAGCTCCCACGTCAGCTTCTCGACGTCGAACGCCGTGCGGTAGGGCAGGTGCTGGTCGGACGCCAGTTCGGCGCCGCGGCGCTGCAGCTGAACGATGAGCGACACGGCCTGCTGGTAGAGCGCGGCGCGGTCGGCGGCCGAGGCGGCCCCGAGGCGCGCCTGCAGCGTAATGTCGCCAAGGTCCTCGAGCGCGAGAATCCCGAGCTCGTCCGAATGGCCGACGAGCGCGGGAATGGGGAGGGGCATTCGGCCGAGCAGGCTCGAGACAGTCGCAAACGGCAGCGACCGGATATCGATCGGCCCGGTGTGCAGGGCCAGAACGATGGAAGAACCGTCGTGGAACATGGCGCGGAAGTATTGGCGATCCGACGCATCCCCGGTGAGCGGCACCACGCGCGCCTCGCCCCGTGCCGACGCGTTCTCGATCAGAAAGCGGCTCACGCGATCCGGGATCCCTGCCGTTCCGGTTGTACGAGTGTCAGTCATGTTCAGAACGCTGTGGCCGTCAGTCCGTCGGCCGGCCCGCCGACGAGCACGGCGCGGCGGTACTCCGATCCCGGCGGTACGCGCACACCATCGGTCACGATACATTCATCGAGCGTCGCGCCGGCGCCGACCGAGATGTCGTCCCAGAGGACCGACCTCGTGACCCGCGCGGACCGATCCAGATGGACGCCGGAGCCACACACCGTGTCGCCGAGCCCTTCGGCACGCATCAACACTTCTGACGTCGTCCAGTAATCCGACACGGTGCCGACGTCGCTAAAGCGCGCATCGAAGATCAGGCCGCGGATGGCGCCAGGATCCGACGCGATCAGCCGATCGTAGACCGCACCGATCGAGTTGATGGGCGTATTGGCCGGGACCGACCGGAACGCCCCGGCCGAGACGACCTGAACGCCGAGGAAATGGCGCGATCCGGCGGCGGCGCCACGCGGTGCGAATCCGATCACACGGCCGTCATCGTCGAGCCGCACGCCGCCGTACCGGTTCGGGTCGTGCCCGGCCGCGAGTGCCAAGGTGACGAGCGCGCCGCTCGAGGTGTGGGCCGCGGCCAGACGCCCGAGATCGACGTCGGTGAGGGTGTCGCCATTGATCAGAAAAAACTGCTCGGCGCCGAGGATGGAGAGCGCCTGACGCGGGCCGCCGGCACTGCCGAGCACCTGCGGCGCTTCCCATGAGTAGCGGACGCGGACGCCCAGATCGCTGCCGTCACCGACGACCGCCGTCAGCGTGTGGGGCAGGTGATGCAGGTTGATCACGAGGTCGGTCACCCCGTGCGCGGCCAGCCAGCCAATGATGCGCCGGACGATGGGCTGGCCGGCAACCGGAATCGCCGGCTTGGCGCGCACGTACGTCAGGGGACGCAGCCGCACTCCGAGGCCGGCCGCCAGCACGAGCGCCGGCATGCGAGTCACGGGAACCAGAGCGCTACTCGTCGTCGAACAGCATGTGGGTCGGCGGCAGGCCGCGTTCTTCGCAGTAGCGGACAAACAGGCTGCGGTACGACTCGACCAGGTAGTCGGTCGGCTTGCGGCCGAGGGCTTCGGCGAGGACCGCGATGCCGCGCTCGCCGCCTTCAATCTCCACGAACGTCCCCACTGGCGTCTCGTCAATCGCGACGACGACGTCCTCGAGCGCGAACTCTTCGCGATATTTCTGGTACCGGAACCAGACGTGGAGGCCGAGTTCCTCGAGGATGCGCAACACCAGCGTGCCGTCGCCGACCATGGTCTCGAGCTCTTCGCGCACCTTCATCGCCGACGGCTGCACCGGGCCCTTGAACGTCAGCAGGCTCTTGCCCGATTCCATCCGGACCCGCAAGGCGGAGCGGCGGAGCCGCAACTGATCGTCCGCCGTGTCGAGGAGGCAGTCTTCCTGAAGCCGGCGCCCTCGAAGCGGTGTCGCGCCGGCCTCGATGATTGCCGCGCGGGCGTCTTCCGGACTGTCGAACCGGAGCTTGATTTCGCGCTCGAGGGTCGCCGTCATTCGGCCTATTTAATCCCCCAAGGGGCAAAAATACAACCTCAAGTGACCCGCATGCGGTATGAACAGCCCGCGAGCTGAGGTGCACCCACATCCTTGCCGAGAATCAATACTTTATGGGTACTGCCGAGTCCCCCCGGCATCAGCAGAGTCTTCAGAGCGAGACTCTGCTTGAGGTTCGCATAGTTCACCGAGTTCACTGGGTTCACGGAGTTCCCGGGGTTCGAACCCTGTGAACCCAGTGAACCCGGTGAACCCCGTGAACCTTGCGAACCTCGTTCAAGCAATCCGAGCAGGAAGTACGTCTGGTCGAGGAATCCCAGAGTTGTGAGCCCCTCAGCTTCGGCGGCCGCTCGAATGCTGGTGAAATCGACGTGGGCCGTGATGTCCTGCTGCCCGGGATTTTGCAGCCAGGCTGGCGCCGCGGCGGGGTCGGCAGGCCCTGCCGCCACATGGCGCACAAACGTCGTCAGCGTACCGTCCGCGTGTCCTGCCGAATACAAGTCGCGCGCGTCGTGGCCGTAGTCGATGATCATCATGAATCCCCGACTGAGCCTGCGTGCGGCGTTGCGGACCCAGTCGACGGCTCGCAGGTTGATCTCGGTGCGCCAGCCGGGTTCGAGCCTCACGCCAAGGCGGTCGAAGTACTCGGAGAGTTCTGGCGTGGACGGGGAGTCCTCAAAAGTAACGAGCGGGGCCCCACCTTTCTTATTGCCGCGGGGCCCCACCCCCGCGGCTGACGCCCTCGCGCCGTCGCGCTCGGGGGTATCTAGAACAGAGCGTCGTTGTCGGTCCGCGACATCAACATAGATCTCGCGCAGGCCTTCCGGGCGCATGACGACCTGATGGACCGGCAGCGCGTCGAGAAGTTCGTTGGCGAAGAGCACGCCGGTGAACGTGGGCGGGAGCGAGTCACTCGACGACACGAGGCGATCCGCGACGTCGCCGAGCGTCGCGCGCGCGACCGCCCGCGCGTGGGCGCTCGCCTCTACCAGATGGAGCCGGATGCGGTTGTAAAAGGTGGAGTCGCGGCGGCGGGAGGCCTGCAAAATGTCGGCTGAGAGTCGCGCGTTCCCGGCGGCAGCTTCGACGAGATCGAAGTCGGCAGTCGGCGGTCGACAGGCAGCAGTCAGGAGGTCGGCCATCTCGGCGATCTGGATTTCCAGGAGCTCGCCGAAGAGAGGCCCGACATCGACGCTTGTAAAAAAATCGCCCGCGCGACCAGACCGTTGGGCCGCGCGGGCGTAGTAACCACACTCGGGATCGTAGAGTGCGAGATCCATGAACGCAGCCACTGTCATCGGGCCGCGCTCACGAATTACATCGGCAATCTGAAATCTGAAATCTGAAATCTGAAATTCCTGCTCAGTCTTTCTTCACGGTCACGAACACCGGAGAGCCGTTGCGCCAGATGAGCAGCTGCGCCAGACG
>JBGPHH010000100.1:0-13401 GCA_041484265.1 Vicinamibacteria bacterium | reverse complement strand
GAAGCTGCAAGAACGCCTCGCGAAGCTGGCGGGCGGCGTCGCAATCATCAAGGTCGGCGCCGCCACCGAGACGGAAATGAAAGAGAAGAAGGCCCGTGTCGAGGACGCGATGCACGCGACCAAAGCCGCCGTCGAGGAAGGCATTGTGCCGGGTGGCGGAGTGGCGCTTCTGCGCGCTTCGAAGGTTCTCGCAAACCTGAAGCTCGGCGGCGATCAGCAGATCGGCGTCAATATCGTCGCGCGCGCCATCGAAGAGCCGATGCGCTGGATCGCAACCAACGCGGGCCAAGAGGGCTCAATCGTGGTGCAGAAAGTCCGCGAGATGGGTCCGGATGAAGGCTTCAACGCGTTGACCGACACCTACGAGAACCTAGTCAAGGCCGGCGTCATCGACCCGGTGAAGGTCGTGCGGTCAGCGCTCCAGAACGCCTCGTCGATCGCGTCTCTGCTGCTCACGACCGAAGCGCTCATCTGTGAAATTCCAGAAGAGAAGAAAGAGCCTGCGATGCCGCCCGGCGGCGGCGGCATGGGCGGGATGTACTGAAAGTGAAAAGTTAGAAGTTAGAACTGAAAAGTAGTTAGTCAAGGGCCCGGCAGGAGCAATCCTCGCCGGGCCTTTCTCTTAGAAGATTCTGAAGCTCAGCTCGATGGTGACGAGAACGGGGACCGGCTCGCCCATCCTCAAGCCCGGTCTGAACCGCCATTTCTGTGCAGCCTTAATGGCTTCCTGATCGAGACCGAAGTTCGGCGTGAAGGAGCGCACCACCTTGGCGTCGTTGCAGATGCCGGTCGTCTCGACGACACACTCGACCAACATGACGCCCTGGATTCGCGCGCGCATCGCATCCGAGGTGTAGCCTGGCTTCACTTCGACAAGAACCACAGGGTTCGTCACGCCATTCCCGGGGCGATACACGCCTCCCCCGGTGCCACCACCTGAGCCGGGGCCGAGGCCCGATCCAGTACCCGGCCCACTGCCGGTGCCGGCACCGGTGCCCGAACCACCTCCGGTCCCCGACCCGAGCGACAGTGCCGAGAGACCGGGTAGCGCTTCAATGGCCCCCGGGAGTGATTGCTGCGCATCCGCGAGGCTCTTGGCCGGGATGTTCAGTGCTTCTAAAGGCGGTTCCTTGGCATTCGGCATCTCGAGTTGTGGCGGTTTCTCAACCTGCACCGTGAGCTTCTCTTTGCCCGGCGCCTCAGCTTTTCGCGGCGGTTCCTTCATCCGATTGCCACCGCCGCCGCCACCACCGCCAGGTCCCGGCTCGTTCAACCAGACGATGTGCGAGTAGTCGGTTTCTGGAACAAGCGCAACGGTCGGATGATAGGAGCCGTACCGGACCGCGTAGATGATCGCCGCCACAAACAGGATGTGATAGACGAGTGACGCGATAGCCGCCGGCCCGATACGCTTCTGCCGCTGCTCGAACAGAAACGACATCTCGGCCGGGTGCGCACCCTCGATGCGCACCTCAACGTGGCCGGCAGAGGCGTTGAGCTGGGCTCGATCGGTCTGGCTGATCTCGCTCATTGGGCTACTGGTTTAAAGATCTATTTTCGCGCACGGAGTGTGGGCGCCGCAACTGCAAAAGAGGTGCCCAGGGAAACTGTGTGTTTGTAACGACAACGAAAGGGGCGTCGCAGCCGGGCCGTCCTCTATTAAGGATCGACCGTTAGACGCGGCCGGTCCATGCGCCGATGGCGGCGTTGCCGCCGCCATACGAATGCAGGATGGCCAATGCGTCGGCAGCGCGCGGTTCGGTCCGGATGGCGACAAGCACCCCACCGCGCTCCACCAGGGCTTCGAAGATTCGCCCGTCGTGCGGCTGGTACCCTACGCGCCGCATCGAACCCGACAGCCCGAGCTTTGGAAGATCGTGGCCGGCGCCCTGAAGTGCTTCGACGAGCGGGCCGCGAGCCAGCACAGCGCCGACCGAGACCAACTCGAGCCGATCGCCGGCAGCGCCGAGGGTACGTTCGATGAGCCCAGCCACCTCGGCGCTCTCCTTGCCAAGGATCGTGAGAGACGGCGGCGGAAAACCCGCCTGCTTCAGCGCCTCGACGCCTTTCTGGGCCCACGCGACGTCCTGAAACACTCCCACCGTGAACAGTCCGGCATCGACCTCAACCATGACCGTGTAATGTATCACTTGAAGCTACTCAATCACCACGTTCCATGATTGCCGATGTCGCCGTCGTCGGGGCCGGCCCTGCCGGGGCCTGGGCTGCATACTGCCTCGCGCGCCGCGGCGCGCGCGTCACCATCTTCGATCCCTCGCATCCGCGTGAGAAGCCGTGCGGCGGCGGCGTGACGGGTCGCACGCTCGAGCTTGTGGGCGATGCGCTCGAGGGCGCGCCGCTCCCCGTTTCGGTCATCGAGCGCGCCCGTTTCATCGATTCCGAGACGGGGCGTTCGGTGCTGGTGCCGCTCGAGACCCAAAGAGTCCACGAAGGGCCCGCGCATCGAGCCACGCACGCGCTCATCGTTGTCAGCCGCACCGACTTCGATGCGGCCCTTCTCGCCGCGGCCTGTCAGGCCGGCGCAACGCTCGTCACCGTCCGGGTCACCGATGTTGTACCCACCGAGCGCGGCTACCGCCTAGACACCGTGGCTGGACCGCGACACGCGACAGTCGTGATTGGCGCCGACGGGGCCAACAGTCTCGTCCGGCGGCGTCTGGCCCGGCCATTCCGCCGCGACGAGCTGTCGATCGCCACCGGCTACTTCGCCGGTGGCGTCACGAGTGACGAGATCGTCCTCGAGCTGCTGACCGATCCTCCCGGGTACCTGTGGTCGTTTCCCCGCCCCACCCACTTGGCAATCGGCATCTGCGCGCAGGCAGACGCCGGCATCACGGCTCGCGCCCTGCGCGCACGAACGGCGAACTGGATCAATGAAACTCACATGGCCCCCGGTGCGCCTCTCGAGCCGTACTCCTGGCCGATCCCCTCTCTGAGCGTATCGAGCCTTCGATCGCTCGACCTTGCCGGACCGGGGTGGTGTCTGATTGGCGATGCCGCGGGCCTGGTCGATCCGATCACGCGCGAAGGCCTGTACTACGCGATGCAGTCGGGCACGTGGGCCGCCGACGCGGTGCTGGCGGGCGACACGCATGGATACGACACCCGTGTGCGGACCGAGCTGCTCCCCGAGTTGGCGCGCGCAGCACACCTCAAGGCGAGGTTCTTCCGCTCGGGCTTTATCGATCTGACCCTGCATGCGATCGGCCAGAGCGCGGCCGTCGGCGCGGTGATGGCCGACCTCATCGCCGGCCGACAGCCTTACGTCGGCCTTAGACGGCGACTTCTGGGGACCTTCGAGATCGGCCTGGCCTGGCAGGTCCTTACCGCTCGACTCCTGTGATGATGGTACAATCTGGGCGCTATCGTTCAGCCCTTGTAAGGAGTCCCAGTATGGGCCGCGTTGGACTGCCAGAGCTGCTGATCATCCTGGCGATCGTATTCATCATCTTCGGGGCGAATCGGCTGCCCGGCCTCGGCCGCGGCATCGGAAGCGCCATCAAGAACTTCAAGGACGAAATGAAGGACAAGGACAAGGACAAGTCCTAAGGGCGGCCTCCCTTCACTCTCATCCTCTTCTCCCTTTTCCCTTCTTCCTCTCTCTCCGGCCGGCCCGCTGATTCGACCCGCGATGCAACTTTGGTCGAGCGCTCGTCCGACGGGGCCCGACGTGACCGTCGCGGACGCGCTCGAGTATCTCCACCAGACCGAGATCGATCTGCCGCACGTCGAGGTTGACGCGCACGACCTGCACCGTCACCTTGTCGCCCAGCCGATACACCTTCTTGGTGTTCTCGCCGCGCAGCAGGTGCGCGCCTTCGACGAAGCGATAGTAGTCGTCGGCCATCGTTGACACGTGTATGAGCCCTTCGACGAAATGCTCGACGAGTTCCACGAACAATCCGAAGGCGGCGACACCGGTGACGTACCCTTCAAACTCGTCGCCCACCTTGTCGGCCATGAATTTCACTTTCTTCCACTGCAGGAGCTCGCGCTCGGCTTCGTCGGCCCGCCGCTCCATCTCGGACGTGTGCCGGGCCACCTCAGGCAGATCTTCCGTCCATTCTTCGCGCACCTCGTCGGTCAGCAGGCCGTGCCGCACAGCTCTCAGCGCACGGTGCACGACGAGATCGGGGTAGCGGCGGATGGGCGACGTGAAATGCGTGTAGCTCGAAGCGGCCAGTCCAAAGTGCCCAAGGTTCTCCGGCGCATAGCGCGCCTTCTGCATGGTGCGCAACATGAGAAATGCGATCGGCTTCTCCTCCGGCTTCCCGTGAATACGCTCGACCAGCTTCTGGAAGTGGCGCGGACGAAGCGCGGTCAGCGGCGCCGCGAGGCTGTAGCCGAAACCCGAGATGAACTCCTCGAACTTCTCGACTTTGAGAATGTCGGGCTCTTCATGAACGCGATACAGGGCCGGCGCGCCCTCGGCCTCGAGGTACGACGCGACGGTTTCGTTGGCAAGGAGCATGAACTCCTCGATCAGTCGGTGCGCGACGTTCCGTTGAAGCGCAATGATGGCTTCAACCACTCCGCCCGCGTCGATGACGACCTCGGCCTCGGTCAAATCGAAGTCAATCGACCCGCGTCGGCGCCGCGCGTCGTGGAGCACGTGAAACAGCTCGTGCATCAGCTTGAACATCGGCACGAGCGGCGCGTACTGCTCGATGAGATCGGGGTTGCGGTCCGTCAGGATGCCGTTCACAGCCGTGTACGTCATCCTCTCGTTGCTGTTGATGACGCCGTCGTGGCACTCATGGCGTACGACCAGGCCGTGCTCGTCGATCTCCATCAGACACGACTGCACCAGGCGATCGACGCGCGGATTGAGGCTGCACAGTCCGGTCGCGAGCTCTGAGGGAAACATGTGCACCGCGCGTTCCGGAAAGTACACGGACGTGGCGCGCTCGTACGCCTCGCGATCGAGCGCGCTCCCCTCCCGGACGTAATGCGACACGTCGGCGATGTGCACGCCGAGCCAATAATGGCCGTTGGGCAGTTTCTCGATCGTAATCGCGTCGTCGAAGTCGCGGGCGTGCTCGCCGTCGATCGTCACGGTCAATCGGTCGCGAAAATCCGTCCGCCCGTGAAGGTCCCGCTCCGAAACGGCGGACCCGAGCCGGACTGCCTCGGCGACCGCGTCGTCGGTGTGCGTGTCCGGGATGCCGTGCTTGCGGATGATGATTTCGGTATCGACCCCGGGCGCGTCGATGTCGCCAAGCACCTCGGTGACTCGGCCGATCGCGCCGCGCGTGGCGGTGGGCCATTTCGTCAACTCGACGATGACCATCTCGCCGGGCGAAGCGCCGCCCTCCTGCCCGGCAGGAATCAGGATGTCCATCAGCACACGCCGGTCAAACGGCGCAACGTATCCCATGCCGCTCGCACGCGAATCGGCTCGGGCCGGAGCCCTCGACTCCACTCGGCCCGTGTCTTTCGATCTCGACCGGCCTACATCACCGCGATCGTAGCGGCCGACGACCCGCTCGTGGCCACGCTCGAGGATCCGGATGACGCGGCCTTCGGCGCGACCGCGGCCGTCCTGGCTGATGGCCGCGCGCTCGATCCGGACGACCACGCGGTCGCCGTGCATGGCTTCATTGAGATGAGGGCCCCCGATGTAGATATCGCCGCCGGTCTCGAGCGGACGCTCTGGCGCCACGAACCCGTACCCTCCGGCATGCGTCTGCAGCCGGCCCACGTGGAGGTCCATCTTTTCGGGCAGTCCGAAGCGGTGCCCGCGAATCTCAACGAGCTCGCCGGAGGCGACGAGCGACTTGACGTGTCGCTTGAACGACGTGCGATCGTCTCGAGGAATCTTGAGGACTTGCAGAAGCTCGCGCATACCCGCCGGGTGGTGCACACGCTCGCGCATGAGTGACAGTACTTGGTCGCGAGAGAACATAATTTTCATTGCAGTATTGCAGGATTACAGGGGTTGTAGGAAGTGAAGAACAGGCCGATCACGCCAGGAGCATGACCTGGAGATCGCCGACATTGGTGTCGGTGGGGCCGGTATGAATGAGATCCCCCGTCGCGGTGAAGAACGCGTGGGCGTTGTTGTCGTCGAGGAACCGTGCAGGGCTCTCCAATCCTGTCGAACGAGCCCGATCGAGCGTCGTCTCTTCGGCGAGCGCGCCGGCCGCATCCGTGGGACCGTCGATGCCGTCGGTGCCAACGCTTGCCAGCGCCACTGCCCCGCCCACCGTCCCCATGAGCGGGATCGCCGCGAGCACGAATTCCTGGTTGCGTCCACCCCGCCCTCGCCCGACGACCCTCACTGTCGTCTCGCCGGCCGACACCACACACAGCGGTCGCGGCAAGTTACGGGCGCGCGCCGCGACGGTGTGTATGTGCTCGCGCGCCGCGACCCGCGACTCGCCCACCACGGGCGTCTCAATCGTCAGGACATGGTATCCGCGGCGCCGCGCATCGGCGGCCGCGCCCTCGACCGCGTCGCGGCGACTACCGATCACGCTGATTCTTGACCGCGCGAACCGGGCGTCGCCCGGCTTGGGCGTCTCGACGACCCGCCCGGCCGCGCCGCCCTCGAGACGACCGACCACGGCCGAAGGGTACATGCCGAGGCCGCCGTGTGCACTGAGGACATCGAGCGCCTGTTGGTGCGTGCTCGGATCGGGAACCGTCGGCCCGGACGCGATGACGCTCGGATCGTCGCCGACGACGTCCGAGATGGCGTACGTGAGGCAGCGGCCGCGCGTGCGCGCCGCCAGCCCTCCGCCTTTGATGGCCGAGAGGTGTTTGCGCACCGTGTTCAACTGGTCGATGTCGGCTCCCTGGCCGAGGAGCCGTTCGGTCGTGTGTCGCTTGTCGTCGAGCGTCAGGCCATCGGCGGGGACCGCCATCAGAGCCGACGCTCCGCCCGACAGCAGAACCAGCAGCGTCTCACCAGCGTCGAGCGCCTCGGCGAGCGCCAACGCCGTCCGGCCAGCTCTTTCGCTTTCGGCGTCTGGCAGCGGATGCCCGGACGTGATGAATTCAAAACCGTGGGTGCCGGACCCACCAGGGTTCGGCGTGCGACCGATTACCAGGCCTGCACGAATCCGCGAGCCAAGCTGCTCGGCGGCGACGCGAGCCATCGCAGGCGACGCCTTACCGGCGGCCACGACAACGACGCCGCCGTCAGGCGGGCGTTCGGCCATCAACGTCCGCCGCAAGAGCGTGCCGGCGTCAGCCGCGAGGAGTCCCGCCCGGACAATTGCCAGGAGGTCGCCTCGCAGATTCGAGTGGGGCTCTGTCAGTGGGTCTGTTTGGGATCCGACCAGGCGGAGAGGCCGGTCACCACATCGAATTTCTTGAGGAGCGAACTGACCAGTTGGGGGGCGTTGTCTTTCAAGGAGAGATGTTCGAGGTCGGAGATGATTCGCGCTAGCGCGGCTTCGGCATCCGTGATGGCGCTCTCTGAAAAATACTGTCGCTGTTCCTGCAGACACTGACGATGCTTCAAAAACTCTTCGCGATAAAACTCGATGATCGGATGAGACGCGCTAATCGGCCTGGTGTCGGTCGCAAAGCGGGGCATGCAGGACCTCAGGGATGAATTATCGGCGGCTACTTGTCCAGTGTAGTGCCGCCGTAAAACTGCTGTCAAGATTCTGTAACATGCGGCGCCCCGGCCCTATCGGCGCCAGGCGGCCACGAGCCCGCCCGCGCATCCCACTGCCATCCCCCCCGCGACTAACGAGACAGAGAGCCCGAGCGGCAGGAATCCCACCGACGAGAGATTGATGGCGGCAGCAAGCGGCACGAGATACTGAGCGCGCAACGCCCCAAACGCGGCCGAGAGCGCCACGAGAGCCACCAGGGCCCCAATACCGCCCTGCAGCACGCCCTCCATCACAAACGGACCGCGAAGATAGGCTTGCGGGGCTCCTACGAGCTGCATGATCTCGATCTCGTCGCGTCGTGCGTGCAACGCGAGGCGCACGACATTGGCCACGGTCAACGCGGCAGCAATCGTCAACAAGGATCCGAGCGCCCACCCGACGTCGCGAATGACCACGATGGCCGCCAGCAACCGGTCCAGCCATTGGCGATCGTAACGGACGTCGGCCACTCCCGGCATCTGCCGAAGCTTCGCGCCGAGACGGTCGGCGCCCGCCGACGCGGCTGAACCGGATCGCAGTCGAACCTCATACGAGGCCGGCAGGGGGTTCTCGCCTAACGCATCGATGGTGGTTCCGAGATCGCCGAAGGTCTGTTTGAACCGCGCGAGCGCATCATTTTTCGAGACGTACTCGTGGGCCGCCACGAAGTCGCCGGGGGTGAGATCGCCTTCGATGGCCTGGCGGTCGGCCTCGGTGACGTCGTCCTTGAGGTACACCGAGAGCTCGGCGGCGTTGCTCCACTCCGCGCCGAGGCGTTCGAGGTTCGTCGTGACGAGCAGAAACCCTCCGAGGACGAACAGCGCGAGCGCGATCGTGCCGGTCGAGAGCAACCCCGACTGCCGCCCGCGCCACAGGCTGGCCACCGCCTCTTCGCACGAGTACCGGAGCGCGCGCATCAGGCGACCTCCACCACACGCCCGTGGTCCAGCGTGATGGCGCGCCGCCCGACGCGGCGGATGAGCTCGCGATCGTGGGTGGCCACGACAATGGTTGTGCCGCGCGCGTTGGCCTCACGAAACAGGTTCATGATCTCGACCGCGAGGTCGGGATCGAGGTTGCCGGTCGGCTCGTCGGCAAGGACAATCTGGGGATCGTTGACAAGCGCGCGGGCGATAGCGACGCGCTGCTGCTCGCCGCCTGAGAGCTCTTCGGGAAGGGCGTTCATCCGGTGCTGCAGGCCGACCCACTTGAGGACCTGGAATGTCTTGCGCTGCTGCACGGCGATTGGTACACCGAGCACACGCATCACAAACGCGACGTTGCGAAAAACGGTAAAGCGGGGAACGAGCCGAAAATCCTGAAACACAAAGCCCACGCTACGCCGGTAGGTCTGAACCTGGGACGGCCGCAGGGTTCTGAGATCGCGGCCCGCCACCGTGAGTTCGCCCTCGCTCGGAAGATCCTCGCGCAACAACAGCCGCAGAAATGTCGACTTGCCGGCACCGCTTGGTCCGGTGAGGAACAGGAACTCGCCCTTATCGACGGTCAACGAGAGATCGCGCAGCGCGTAGACACCGCGGCTGTAGAGCTTGGAGAGATGGACCGCTTCGATCACGCGGCCTCGAGCGCGCGCTTCAACAACGCGCTGACGCGCGCCGGATTGGCCTTGCCACCGGCCGCCTTCATGACCTGACCCACCAGATACCCGAACGTCGCCGTCTTGCCTCCGCGGTAGTGCGCCACCGCGTCGCCGTTTGTCGCAAGCACCTTCGCAATCAATCCTTCGATATGCGACTCATCATCGATCTGTGTGAGGCCCTCAGCCTGAACAATCTCGGCAGCGTCCAGTCCGGATCGCAACATCTTCTCGAGAACGTCCTTGGCAACTGAACCGCTGATAATGCCCGCTTCGACAAGCCGAACGAGGCCTGCCAGCCGCGCGGGCGCGAGGCGTTCGCGCAGGCGTGCAATGTCGTACCCCTGCTCGTTCATTGTCGCGCGCACGGCCCCAAGGAGCCAGTTCTTGGCCGCTCGTGCGGTCGCGCCGCTCTGGACCGTCTCCTCGAAGTACACGTCCAGGCCGGGCGCCACCTGGGTCAGGGTGGTCACTTCCGCGAGCGTCAGCCCGTGAGCGGCCATCAAGTGGCGTCGACGCGAGGCCGGGAGCTCCGGAAGGTCGGCTCGGAGTCTCCGCACGCGCGTGGCATCGACGACAAGTGGCGGCAAGTCGGGCTCGGGAAAGTACCGATAGTCGTGTGCTTCTTCTTTACTGCGCATCGAGACGGTTCGCTTCGCCGATCCGTCCCAGAGCCTGGTCTCCTGCACAAGGCGTTCGCCGGACGTGACGGCGTCGATTTGCCGTCGGGTCTCGTAGGCAATCGCCTCCTCGAGAAACCGGAACGAGTTAAGGTTCTTGATCTCGACTTTCGTCCCCAGGCTGCGATTCCCCACCGGACGAACCGAGACATTGGCGTCGCAGCGAAGACTGCCCTCCTCCATGTTGCCGTCGTTGGCGCCAATGATGACGAGCACTTCCCGAAGGTAGGCAAAGAACGCGGCGGCGTACCCGGCCGCGTCCTGCCCGTGGAAATCCGGTTCGGTGACGATCTCGACAAGGGGCACGCCGGCGCGATTCAAATCGACGTAGCTTCGGCGAGCCGAATCCGCAAATCCCTCGTGCAGGAGCTTCCCCGCGTCTTCTTCCAAGTGGAGACGCCTGATGCGGATGTCGTACGCGGGCGCCCAATAGTCGCTCCCCGCCCGGACGACACCGCCGGTCGCGAGCGGCTGCTCATACTGGGAGATCTGGTAGCCCTTCGGGAGGTCCGGATAGAAGTAGTTCTTCCGCGCGAAGACCGACGTCTCGTGAACGGCGCAGCCGAGCGCGAGTGCCACGCGGACGGCATGGTCAACCGCACCGCGGTTGACCACCGGCAGCGCCCCCGGCAGGCCGAGGCACACGGGACACACGTGCGCGTTTGGTAAGGCGCCGAATGCGGTGCTGCATCCGCAGAACATCTTCGACGCTGTCAGCAGCTGTGCATGGATCTCCAGTCCGATGACGGGCTCGTACTGCATCATGTGGAGGCTAGAGGCTAGGGCCTGGGGACTGGGGCTGAGGTCGGAGGCTAGTCCCTAGTCCCTAGCCTCCAGCCTCCTTGGCGTCAGGCTTTTGGTCCGGCCGCGCGAACCTCGGGCGTCACTCCAGACTCAAACGTCTTGAAGTTCTCGACGAACATACGTGCCAGCTTGGCCGCCTGCTCGTCGTATTGCGCGGCATTCGACCAAGTGTTGCGAGGCTTCAGCACTTCGGGCGGCACATCGGGACAGCTCGTTGGGACGTCCACATTGAAAATCTTGTCCCGCTCGAAGCCGACCCTGTCCAGCGCTCCAGACAGCACCGCCCCGATCATCGCCCGGGTGTGGCCGATCTTCATCCGTTTTCCGACGCCGTAAGCACCACCTGTCCAGCCGGTGTTGACGAGCCAGACACGGGCCTTGTGCGTCGCAATGCGCTCGCCGAGCATCGTGGCGTACCGACCGGGCACGAGCGGCAGAAAGGGCGATCCGAAGCACGTGCTGAAGGTCGCCTTGGGCTCCGTCACGCCCTTTTCGGTGCCGGCGACCTTGGCCGTATAACCGGATAGGAAGTGATACATCGCGGCTTCGGGCGTCAGACGGGACACCGGCGGCAGGACGCCAAAGGCGTCGGCTGTCAGCATGATGACGTTCTTCGGATGCCCGCCCTGTCCGGAAGGCTCGGCATTGTCAATGAACGAAATCGGATATGCGGCGCGCGTATTCTCGGTGAATCGATCGTCGTCGAGATTGAGGACGCGCGTTTCGGGATCGAACACCACGTTCTCGAGGACCGTACCAAAGCGGCGCGTCGTGGCGTAGATCTGCGGCTCGGCTTCGGCCGAGAGACGAATCGTCTTCGCGTAGCACCCGCCTTCGAAGTTGAAGACCCCACTCTCGCTCCAGCCGTGCTCATCGTCGCCGATCAGCTGGCGATGGGGATCGCTCGACAGGGTTGTCTTGCCCGTGCCCGACAACCCGAAGAATAGCGCCACGTCGCCTGAGCGCCCGATATTCGCCGAGCAGTGCATCGACAGCACGTTCTGCATCGGCAGGATGTAGTTCAGGATCGTGAACACCGACTTCTTGATTTCACCGGCATAACTCGTCCCGCCGATGAGCACGAGCTTCTTCGCAAAGTTGAGCGCAATCACGACCTCGGACTTCGTGCCGTGACGCGCAGGGTCTGCATGGAAGTGTGGCGAGTCGATGATGGTGAACTGCGGCACATGCGGGACCGACGGCTGGCCGTTCACGATAAAGAGGTTGCGGGCAAAGAGACTGTGCCAGGCGTACTCGGTGATGACGCGGACGGGTAACTGGAATTTCGGATCGGCGCCCGCATAACAGTCCTGAACGAAGAGTTCCTTCCCGGCGAGGGAGGCGAGGATGTCGCGGTGCAGCGCATCGAAGCGCGCGGCCTCCATGGGCTGGTTGACCTTCCCCCACCAGACGTTGGCTTCGCTCGAGCTCTCGCGGACGACGAATTTGTCGTTCGGCGAACGCCCGGTGTGCTGACCGGTGCGGCACACGAGCGGGCCTTCAGCCGCGATCACCCCTTCGTCGCGCCGCACGGCCTCTTCGTACAACGCCGGCGCCGACAGGTTCCACTTGACGCGATCGGTGCGAATCCCTTCCTGCTCCAGACCACGGCCCCGTTCAACTTCAGTGCTCATTTACCACTCCTGCAAAATAACGGTGGGGCGGACCGCCTGGGTCCGCCGTTCTAAGGTATGAAAGCGCAGTAACATACGCGGAAAGTGGGGATCGTACTGGGTGGGTCGTCCAGAAGTCAACCTCAACCGAATACCGCAGCTGTAAACAGCCGCCCGATGATATCGTAATGGCTGTATGAGCGGTGATTTGCGGACTGCCAGAGACGCCGAAGCGGCTGTACTTGTCGAGACGCCCCTTTCGCCGGGGTCGTCGCTGGCGTCCCCGTCCGCCCGCGGATATCGGACCCCGGCGTCGACGCCGGGAGCCCCTGCTGAAGATTCCCGCCGTGCGGTCGAAATTCGTGGGCTGGTCGAGCGTGGCGAGATGGATGAGGCGCGCGAGCACTTCACCGCGCTGGTTACGACGCATCAGCGTCGGGCTTCCCGTATCGCCTATCAATATTTGCGGGATGTCGCCGAGGCCGATGAGGCGGTGCAGGACGCGTTCGTCAAGGTCTTCACGCACATCACCTCGTATCGAGAAACGTGGCCGTTTGAGGTCTGGTTCACGCGTATCCTCATCAATGGCTGTCTCGATCGCCGGAAGGCCCGGGCGCGTCGCGACCGCTGGTTCGTGGCCGGCGAGGTCACAAACGCTGACGGGATGCAGGGCTTGGCGGACGGCCGGGCCCCGGGAAATCCCGAGCAGCGGCTCCTCGCGCGCGAGCGTCGTGCGCGCATCGCCAGTGCTGTCGATCGACTCGACGGCCGGCAACGGACCATCTTCATGTTGTGCCACTACGGCGATTGCACGCCGCGCGAAGTCAGCGCCATGACGGGGCTCAACGAATCAACCGTGCGCGTTCATCTGTTTCGCGCCGCGCGCAAGCTGCGGGCGCTGCTCGGAGGTAAGCCGTGATCCATCCCGCACCGCACCTCCCCGAAGACCGGTTGTTTGACTGCTATCTGGCTGAGCGCAGCCGTGAATCGCTCGATCCGCGCGTCGCCGAACATCTGGCCGACTGCAACGCATGCGCCGCGCGCTACGCCGAACTCGTCGGCTTGATGGACGAGATGCG
>JBGPHH010000099.1:0-13433 GCA_041484265.1 Vicinamibacteria bacterium | reverse complement strand
GACCGTGCCCTTGACGCGGAAAAGATAGTCACCCGCCGTGATGTCGACCGTCGTTTCGTCGAACGTCGCCGGGGGCATCTGCGAGGCGACAAACCGGTTCCAGATCATCCGGTAGAGCGAGTACTGATCCTGGGTCAGGTACGGCCTGACCGTTTCCGGGTCGTACTGCATCGAGGTCGGCCGAATGGCTTCGTGCGCGTCCTGCGCATCGGCCTTCGACTTAAAGACATTCGGCTTCTCCAGCACGTACTCTTCACCGAAGGCGGACTTGATGTGTTCGCGGACCGCGACCACGGCCTCGTCGGCCACACGGACCGAGTCGGTGCGCATGTAGGTGATGAGACCAATCGGTCCATCCACGCCGAGCCCCGGCAGCTCGACGCCTTCGTAGAGCTGCTGCGCAAGCATCATCGTCTTCTTGACCGGGAAGCGCGCGGTCTGCTGAAGCTTGCTCGTGATGAAGGGCGGGGCGGCGTGGCGCTTGCGCTCCTTCGTCGTGACCGACGAGACCACCCACGATGCGCCTTCGAGCGCCGCAAGGATCGCCTTCGACTGTTCTTCGTTGCCGACGGTGATTGTTTCATCGCGACTCTTGAGCAGCTTGGCGTCGAATTCTGGCGGCTGGCTGCCTGCGAGCCGCGCGAACAGGTGCCAGTATTCCTCGGGGACGAATTTCGCAATCTCCTTCTCGCGATCGGCGACCAACTTGAGCGCGACCGATTGCACACGCCCGGCGCTCAAGCCGCGCCGCACCTTGTCCCATAGAATGGGGCTGATCTTGTACCCGACCAGTCGATCGAGCACCCGGCGGGCGCGCTGCGCGTCGACCATCTTCTCGTCGATCGCGCGAGGATGTGCGAGCGCGTGCTGAATGGCCTTCTTGGTGATCTCGTTGAAGGTCAACCGATGAATCTTGCGCTTCTTCCCCTTGAGCTCGTGCTTGATGTGCCAGCCGATCGCCTCGCCCTCGCGGTCCGGGTCGGTCGCGACATAGATATCGGTCGCGTCCTTGGCGGCGTCTTTCAGCTCTTTGATGATCTTCTTGCGCGACGCAATCGACTCGTACTCTTCCGCAAAACCGTGTTCGACGTCCACGCCCAGTTTGCTCTTGGGCAGATCGCGGATGTGTCCCATCGACGCGACCACTTTGTAGTCGCGGCCCAGATATTTGTTGATGGTCTTCGCCTTGGCCGGCGACTCCACCACGACAAGTGATTTGGCCATATTTGAAACGGTGGCTGGTGTCTGGTCGCTGGTGTCTGGACCTACCAGTCACCAGACACCAGTCACTAGCCACTTCTTGTCACCCTAACACGAGTTGTCAACTTCGTACGAATCGACCACCACCGGCACGGGCGACGAGACCCTGGAGTTCGAGCTCGAACAATCGAGGCAGGAGCCGTGCTGTGCTCATCCCTGATCGTTCCGCGATCGCGTCGAGATCGGTGGCCTCACCAGGCGTGAGGCACGCCAGAATCGGATCGGGAAGAGGGAGCGGAAGGCGCCGTTGCGTGCTGGCGGACGACCCCAGGCTCCAGTTCCCCTGTATCTCCTCCAAGATATCGTCCGCCGTCTCCACGATCTTTGCACCATCGCGCAACAGGGCGTGGGCCCCTCGATTCCGGCCGCTCAGCACGTTGCCGGGCACCGCGAGCACGTCCCGGCCCTGCTCGAGGGCGCATCGGGCTGTGATAAGCGACCCGCTCTTCTCCCCGGCCTCGACAATGACGACGGCGCGCGACAGACCGCTGATGATGCGGTTGCGTAGAGGGAAGAACGGCTTGAGCGGAGGCGTTCCTGGTACGAGCTCGCCCAGGAGCAGGCCGGTCCGTTGCAGCTCTCGCGCGAGACCCGTGTGCTCGGGAGGATAGATGACATCAAGCCCCGACCCGAGCACTGCGACCGTAATCCCTCCGCCGGCGAGCGCCCCCCGATGCGCCGCCGAGTCGACGCCCCGCGCCAGGCCGCTCACGATGACCACGCCACGCGCGGCGAGATCGGAGGCGAGGCGCTCGGCTACCGACAGGCCGTACGCCGAAGCCGCTCGCGAGCCGACGATCGCGGCCGCCGGCCGATCGAGCACCGGTATCACGCCGCGTGTCCATAAGACGAAGGGAGGGTCCACGATCGCAGCAAGGGGCGCTGGGTACGCCACGTCGCTCCACGCAACCGGCGTCATGCCGGCTTCGTGTGCGCGGCGGATCGCGGCCGTCGCTCGAGCCTGCAGGTTCGAGCGACGTTCCGGCGTGGCGCCCGCCTGCTGGGTGGCCAGCCGATCGAAAACGGTCTCCGGCAGATCGCCGGCGCGCAGACATTCGGCCGCGTACCGCCAGCTCGACGTCGGTAGCAGTGACAGGGCAACGAGATTCGTCAGGTCAGTCATGGCCGTGCTCCTCAATGCGAACCACGCGGCGCGGCCAGGACAAAAAAGAAGGAGGTCCTGGACCACCGCGCCGATGCGCGGGGCCTGACCTCCCGCCGTTGATTATACGCGGATCGCCCCCTGATCCGTGGCGTTGGATTGCCCGATCCGCAGGGCGTACCGGGGTTAATGGCCTTGCAACTTCGTGATCCGAATCGATATCATCGAACCATGCGTGTCCGCGTTGCGATTGTCGTGGCCGCTGCCACGTTGTGGGCGTCGACCTCGTTTGCCGACGCACGCAGCGACGCGAAAGAACAGGTCGCGTTCGGCATCAGCGTCGCCCAGCGCGGCCTCTGGCGCGAAGCCATCTATCGCTGGGAGAAGGCCGTCGAGATCGACCCGACGTACGCCGCAGCCTTCAACGATCTGGCCATTGCGTACGAGCACGCGGGTGAGTTTCAGAAGGCGCGTGCGGCCTACGACAAGGCGCTCGCCCTGGATCCGGACAACGTCCAGATTCGTCAGAACTACGAGCTGTTCAAGGAAATCAATGACCGGGCCACGGAACGAAAAGACAAAGACACCCAATAGGCTGGCGTTCGGCGCGCTCGCCGCCGTCCTGGCCGCGGTGGCACTGGCGTGCGGCGGAGCCAGTTCCTACGAGATTTCCATTGAGACGCCGATTCAGCCGAAGCTGGACGTCTCGCCGTTTCAGCGCGTGCTCATCGCCGGGTTCGTCGCAGGCGGCGGCCAAGAGGACGTCGACGGCAATCTGGAAACAGTCCGGTTGTTGCGCAGCCAGCTCCGCACGAAATCGTCCCTCAAGGTGATCGACGCGGACGTCATGCCGCTCATCGAGATCGCTCAGGAACAGAGCAAGACGGCCGGCGAAGAGCCTTCAGGCGCGGCCAAAGACGCCGCCCCCGCAGCGGACGCAAGGAGCAATACAACGGAACACGCCGCCGATCCGACGGTCCTGCCCAAGACGATCAAGGAAGAAAAGGATCTCGCGCCATACGAGCGCCTCTTCGCCAACACCGCCTACTGGAAGAAGATTGGCGAGGAATACCAGAACCCGCTCATCGTCACCGGGACGGTGTTGTTTGCGGTCAAGCAGTCCAACGGCGTCGTGCAGCGCGACCGCGAGGTGTTCGACAGCGTCGGACGGCGGAGCGTGATTCAAGACCGCGCGTATATGGAGCGGAAGGGCTTTCAACTCGATCTGAAGTTCGTGTTTATCGACGGACGCAGCGGCACGACGCTGTACTCAGAAAAGTACGGCGAAGGGATTTTGTACAGCGCGCAGCAGAACACGCCGCCGCTGTCATCGTATTTCGAGCTGATGGACCGGCTCGTGCCAAGCTTTTTGAGCGCGCTCAGCAACCAGAAGATCAAGGGTACGCGGGTCCTCCTGAACTAGTCGCGGCCAACCCCGTCGTTTGCCTTTACACACCATTGATTAAGGTTGTACACTTCAAGTTTTGCACAGGTGGAAATCATGTACGCAATCATCCAGGCGAGCGGGCGTCAGGTCAGGGTCACGCCCGGCACGGTTGCCGTTCTCGACGGAACGGCTGGCGAGCCGGGGGCCGAACTGACGCTCAAGCAGGTCTTGCTCGTCGAGAAGGACGGCGGCGAGATCCTCGCCGGCGCGCCGTTTGTCGCGAGCGCCAGGGTTGTCGCTGTGGTCGAGGGCGAGGCGCGAGGTCCCAAACTCCGTGTGTTCAAGAAGAAACGACGCAAGGGGATGCGTCGCACCAAAGGCCACCGCGCGTTCTACACGCGGGTGCGAATTAAAGAGATCATCACCTAAGATTGCAGTTATGGCTCATAAAAAAGGACAAGGCAGTTCGCGCAACGGGCGCGATTCCAATTCTCAGCGGCTGGGCGTCAAAGCACACGACGGCAACGTCGTCACCGGCGGCACCATCATCGTCCGCCAGCGCGGCCGGCGGTTCACGCCGGGGTTGAACGCCGGACGCGGGAAGGACGACACTATCTTTGCCAAGGTCGCCGGGCGCGTGAAGTTCGAGGATCACGGCGCGCACGGGCGGGTCATCAGCATCCTGCCGCTGGAGTAATACAAAATTTTCGTCGACGAAGTCGACATTCATGTTTCGGCTGGCAGCGGTGGCCGCGGATGCCTGGCGTTCCGCCGCGAGAAGCGCGTGCCGCGCGGCGGGCCGAGCGGCGGCAACGGCGGTAACGGCGGCTCGGTCATCATCGTCGCCAGCCCGCACACCAACACCCTGATCAGCTACCGCTTTCATCCCCTGTTCGATGCCGAGCGCGGCGGACACGGTGAAGGATCGAACCGCACCGGTCACACCGGCGCCGATCTCGAGCTGGCCGTCCCAATCGGCACGCTTGTCCACGAGAAGACCGGCGATCCGGCCGAGCCGTACCGCCTTCTGGCAGACCTGGCTGAGGTTGGCAGCCGCGTGATCGTGGCGCGCGGCGGACGCGGCGGACGCGGGAATGCCTGCTTCGCTTCCTCGACCAATCGGGCGCCGCGACGCGTCGAGCCTGGCGAAGAAGGCGAAGAGAAGGATCTTAAACTCGAGCTGAAGCTGCTGGCCGACGTCGGCCTGGTGGGCTTCCCCAACGCCGGGAAGTCGACGCTCATCGCGCACATCTCCGCGGCGCGGCCGAAGATCGCGGACTATCCCTTTACGACATTGACGCCGAACCTCGGTGTAGTTGGCCTGAGCGGCGACCGAAGCTTCGTGGTCGCCGACGTCCCGGGGCTGATCGAAGGCGCGCATCGCGGGTTGGGGCTTGGCCACCGGTTCTTGCGACACCTCGAACGCACCAAGGTGCTCGTGCATCTGGTCGATGTTTCGACGGCCAAC
This sequence comes from Vicinamibacteria bacterium, assembly GCA_041484265.1. GTDB lineage: Bacteria > Acidobacteriota > Vicinamibacteria > Vicinamibacterales > CAVVIG01 > 2-12-FULL-65-11. The sequence goes on along the minus strand of JBGPHH010000099.1, from coordinate 8,216 downwards.
ACTCGCGACCCGGTGCACGATCTCGATATCCTGCGCCGCGAGCTGGAGCTGTTCGACGAAACGCTCGCGGCAAAACCACAGCTCGTGGCGGCCAACAAGATCGACGCGGTCGACCCGGTCGGTGGTGACGAAGGGAGCGCGGCGCTGGCTCGGCGAGCTTCGGAGCTCGGGCTCCCCTTCTTCCGCATCTCCGGCGTCAGTGGCACCGGCCTGCCGGAGCTGCTCGAGGCCATCTGGCGGCGGCTGACTGCGCACCGAGAAGCGGCATGAGTCCCAAGCGGATTGGCGTGCTCGGCGGCACCTTCGATCCGATCCACCAGGGACATCTGGACGCCGGCCACGCCGCACAGGCCGCACTGAGACTCACCGAGATGTTCGTGGTGACCGCAAGGACGCCTCCCCATCGAACACCGGTGGCCTCGATTTACCACCGCTTCGCCATGGTCGCGCTGGCGGTCGCGGGTCTCGAGGGCTGGCGCGCGTCGGATCTCGAACTGGGGATCGACGCCCCGTCGTTTACCACCGACACGCTGCAGCGCTTTCACAAGATCGGCTACTCCGCCTCGGAACTGTTCTTCGTGATCGGAGTGGACGCCTTCGCCGAGATCGAGAGCTGGAGAGATTATCCGGCGATCCTCGAGCGCGCCCATTTCGCGGTTGTCTCGCGCGCGCAGCTTGGCGTGGATGCCTTGGCCGCCCGACTGCCGCGGCTGGCCCATCGGATGGTGCGGCCCGAGCGCGCCGGAGCCACCGGCATTCCGAGGGGTCCGTTGATATTTCTGATTGATGCTCAGACGGCGGATGTTTCATCTACTGCCATCCGGCAGCGGCGCGCCGCGGGCGAATCGATCACCGGCCTGGTGCCGCCCATTGTGGAGCAACATATTGAGCGACACGGACTTTACTCGTTGACGGAGGCAGGCCGACGTCCGGAGAACACCGGACAGGCGTCAGCGGCAGGCAGGTTGCATGGCAAGAGTTGAGACGAGCAGGGGGCCGATTCCACTCCCACAGCACGTCGAGCGAGCGGTTCGCGCGGCCGAAGACAAGCAGGCCAACGACCTCATCGTGCTCGACCTGCAGAAAGCCGCTGGTTTCACGGACTTTTTCGTGATCGCCTCGGGCAGTAACTCGCGGCAGGTCCGGGCGATCGCCGACGCCGTCATCGCCGCGCTCGAGGCGTCCGGCGCGCGGCCGGCGCACGTCGAAGGGTACGACCGATCCGAATGGGTGCTGCTCGACTACTTCGATTTCGTCGTGCACGTCTTTGCACCGGGGACACGTGTGTTCTACGGGCTCGAACGCTTGTGGGGCAGCGCCGAACGCATCGACTTCCCAGCGGCCTCAGAGCCACCCCAGCGCCGGCGGCCCGCGCGCGGATGACGGTCGCGCCGAGATTCATCGCCAACAGCCGTGCGATGCGCGGCCTGGTCGAGCAAGTCCGTCGGTTCGCCGCCACCGACGCCAATGTGCTCATCGCCGGCGAAACCGGCACCGGCAAGAATGCGATCGCGCACGAGATCCACGCGCGCGGGCCGCGTGCGCGACTGCCCTTCGTCACGATCGACTGTGCGGCCCTCAGCGCCTCGCTCATCGACTCGGAACTGTTCGGCCACGAGCGTGGGGCGTACACCGACGCGATCGTGGCGCGGCCCGGACGCTTCGAGCTGGCTGGCGGCGGCACTGTGTATCTCGACGCGGTCACCGAGCTGCCCCTTGAAGCCCAAGGGAAGCTCCTCCGGATTGTCGAGGAGAAACGGGTCGAACGTCTCGGCTCGCATACGTCGGTAACCGTCGGTGCCAGAATCGTGTCGTCGGCCGACGCAGGCATCGAGGACGGCGTGCGAGCGGGGCGATTCAGACACGATCTGTACCATCGGCTACGTGTGTTGCCGCTCGTCGTGCCACCGTTGCGTGATCGGCGCGACGATATCCTGCCGCTCGCCAGGCTCTTTCTGAAGCGGGTGGCAACCGCCGCACGGCGCCAGCGACCGGCCTTGACACGCGAGGCCGGCTCGGCACTCGTCGACTATGCGTGGCCGGGCAATGTCCGCGAGCTGCGGCACGCCGTCGAGCGTGCATTTGCGGCCGCGGAGGGCCGAGCGATCACGCTGGACCATCTCCCGCCGGAGATTCTGGCGCCGCCAGCCTTGGGGGTCGATGTCCCTCCCGCGCGCCGTCCTACGCTGCAAGAGGTCGAGCAGCGCTATATCGCAGCCACGCTGCGGCACGCGCGCGGCAACCAGACCGAGGCGGCCCGTCTGCTGGGCATCAGTCGAAAGGCGTTGTGGGAGAAACGCAAACGCTACGGTCTCGAATAAGTTCGGCTCTGCAGTCGGCAGTCAGCAGTCGGCAGTCGGCAGTCACGCCACCTCGACCGCCTGCCGACCCTCGACTGCCGACTGCTGACTGGCGACTGCCGACTGTCCTTGACGCGGTTCTTGCCGTGGTCTTGGCGCCAGCGTGTGCGGCCTGTGGGGCACCCCTCGACCGACCGACACGGGGACCGGTCTGTGGCGGGTGTTGGCGTTCCATTCTGCCTCTCACGCCACCGCTGTGCGATCGATGCGGCGACGCGCTCCCCACCTGGCGAGCGACGAGCGTCTCGATGGCGCGATGCCCCCGCTGCCGTCGCACCCGCGGCGACGTCGACCGGGCGCGGGCCGTCGGCGCGTACGATGGCGCGCTGCGGGCGGTCATTCACGCACTGAAATACGAAGGACGCCGTTCGCTGGCGCAGCCTCTGGCCGCGTTGATGCGGGTGCGGGGGGCTGAGGTGCTCGACGGCGCCGATTGCCTCGTCCCTGTTCCGCTGCATCGGTCCAGGCGTCGAGAGCGCGGATTCAATCAGGCGGCGGATCTGGCCCGCCATCTTGGCCCGCCGGTTCGCGAGGCGCTCCGGCGCGTCCGAGCGACCCGGACGCAGACCGGGCTGCCGGCGGCGCAGCGCCATCACAACGTGCGCGGGGCGTTTGCCGTCGCGACATCGACGGGCGATCTGTCCGGCCGGCGTGTCGTGCTCGTCGACGACGTCAGCACGACCGGCGCCACGCTGGATGCCTGCGCGCGAGTCCTGAAGGAGGCGGGGGCGCGTGAGGTACGAGCCCTTACGGCAGCGCGAGTCGTGACGCGACCGCACTGAAGACGGCGTCGGCGATGTCGTCCTTGCTCCGCTCGCCGTCGAGCACGACCCAGTTGCCTTTCGAGGCCTGCCGTCCGTAACTCTCGCGGACTCGCCGTTGGAGCGCCAGGTCGCGCTCGTACCGATCACGATCGACCGACTTGCGCAGGACGGCCGTCTCTGGCTGGATGTCGAGCAGCACGGTGATCGAGGGTGGCGGCAAGAACCTCTGGAGCTCGGCGAGCCAGCCGGCATCGAGGCCCTGGGCGTCGCCGTACGCGACGCTCGACGCCGTGTAGCGATCGCAGACGAGCAGCAATCCGCCCTCAAGCCATCTGAGCAGATCGGGCTTCCGCTCGTACCGGTTGGCGATGTACAGCAGTTGCATGACGTCCGGGCCGTATTCGCGTTCGCCCTGGAGGGCCCGTGCGATTTCTTCGCCGATCGACGTTCCATAATCGGGAAACGACACGAGGCGGGCCTTGTGGCTCTCCTGTTTCAATCGATCGCGCAGACGCTCGGCCTGCGTCTGCTTACCGCTCTGATCGAGGCCTTCGAAGGCTATGAGATGACCAGTCACCAGCCACTAATCTCCGCTTTCCATAGTCAGCATGTCCTCGATCGTCTGCCGCCGGCGAATCACCCGCCAGCGGCCCTTGTCGATCATGACCTCGGCTGGAAGCGGGCGGCGATTGTAGTTTGAGGCCATCGCGGATCCATACGCGCCAGCATCATGGATGGCCACAAGGTCGCCCACCTCGAGCCGAGGCAACTCGCGGTCTCGCCCCACGACGTCGCTGCTCTCGCAGACTGGCCCGACGATTTCATACCGGCGGATCGACGCCTGGCGTGATCTGACCGGTTCGATGCGATGAAAGGCACCGTAGAGCGCCGGGCGCATCAACTCGGTCATGCCGGCGTCGATGACCGCGAAATCGCTGTCGCTGTCTCGCGACTTGATATCGATGACGCGCGCGACGAGCGCACCGGCCGGACCGGCGATCGCGCGACCTGGTTCGATGACGATGGGAAGCGCTGTGGACCGGACCCCATCGACGAGCGCGCTCACATACTCTTCGGGCGACGGCACCGCGTGGCCGTCGTACGAGATGCCGAGGCCTCCGCCCAGATCGATGTACTCGAGCGCGACGCCGCGTCGCCGTAGCTCCTCGACCATCGCCGCCATCAACGCGGCGGCCCGCTGGATCGGCTCGATGGTCGTGATTTGCGACCCGACGTGGACGTGAACGGCCACGAGTCTCAGGCTGGCGCGCGTGGACAACGAGCTGAGCAGGGTCGTGGCTTCGTCGAATGGAATGCCGAATTTGTTGACCTTCAGCCCGGTCGAGATGTGCGGATGGCTCTTCGCGTCGATGTCCGGATTGATTCGCACGGCCACGCGTGCCACCGATCCGAGTCGCTGTGCGACGGCTTCGACACGGGCGAGCTCTCCAGCCGACTCGACGTTGATGGCCTTGAGGCCCAGTGGGACGGCGCAGGCGATCTCGGCCGGCGACTTGCCGACACCGGTAAAGACGATATCGGCCGGCGCAAAACCCGCCTTGCGGGCGAGCTCGATTTCCCAAATGGAGTTGGCGTCGGCGCCGCTTCCCTGGTCGTGAAGCAGCCGCGCGACGGCCAGCGTGGAGTTGGCTTTCAGTGCGTAATGCAGACGATGCGGGTAGTCGCCAAAGGCTCGATCGAATGCGCGATAGCGTTCGCGCAGCACCTCGGCGCTGTACACGTAAACGGGCGTGCCTTCCGCGTCGGCGACGGCCGCGAGCGGCACTCCGTCGCAGAGAAGGTCGTTCGATGCGCGCGAGAAGCCCGCCATGAGGAACCTGTAGCGTATACTAAACCCTCTCGCACAGCCCATGTCTGCCGACCTGCCGGCTCCGTCTCCCGACGCGACCGAAGCGCTCATCGAACGGTGCCTGCGCGGCGACGATCACGCCTGGCAACTCGTCATCGGGCAGTACCGGCGAAAGGTCTTCAACGTCGCGTACAAGTTCGTTGGGCGGCACGAGGAGGCGGAGGATCTGACGCAGGACGTCTTTCTCAAGGTCTTCAAGTCGCTCGACACCTTCGACCGGCGCGCGAATTTTCAGACGTGGCTCATCAGTGTCAGCCGGAATCTCTGCATCGATCACTACCGCAGCACGCGCAAAGAGCGCGAGGCGATCAACCGCGACATCGACGCGAGCGAGCTGACGCCGGCGTCCAACGACGCCGGGCCCTTTGCGGCCCTCGAGCAGCGTGACCGCGTGGTGCTGCTCCGCCAGGCGCTCACGCGCCTCCCCGAGACGCTGCGCGCCGCGGTCGTCATGCGCGACATTCAGCAGCTGTCATACCAGGAGATCGCCGACCGGCTGCGGCTGCCGGAAGGAACCGTCAAGTCGCGGATCAACCGGGGGCGGGCCGAGCTCGCCAGGCAGATCAAGAAAGCGCGCGGCGACGATTTCAGTCCGTCCGGCTCGAGGCCGCATCGCACCAGCCGGCGGCGCCAACGAACGGGAGCCTACCGATGAACGTGAAAACCGAACAGACCGGCGGCGTGTCCATCGTCCGCGTCGGCGAAACACGCCTGACGTACCCCATGCTGGGTGACTTCGCCGTGGCCGTCAATGGCCTCATCTCGGCCGGCAAGCGGGAAATCCTGATCGATCTCGCGCCGGTGACCTACATGGACAGCGCAACCATTGGATGCCTGATGGACTTGTACCGCCAGGCCCACGGCGCCGGCGGCCATCTCAAGCTCTCTGGCGTGCAGAAGCGCGTCGAAACAATGCTCAAGATGACCGGCGCGCAGAATTTCATTGAGATTCACGCCGACGAGCCGACTGCCGTCAGAAGCTTCGGGGTCTAGTATGCACACCATCAAGACCACCACCGGCGCCGCCATTACGCTGGACGGCGATCTGCTCGCGATCATGGAGGCGCTCTATTACGAAGTGACCGCCAGCCGCGCGCTGGATCGATCGTTCGAAGACATGGTGCGGGAGATCCAACATCTGATCGATCAAATGGACGAGAACGAGCGCCGCACGTATCTCGCCGAGAGCCTCTTCCTCAATACGGTCAAGTACGAGAACGATAAGCTCGAGGCGTATATCAAGAAGCTGGCGAAGAAGAAGTAAATAGCTGAAACAGACGGCTTCTCGTGCCCGTATTGGTTTCTAGGGCTGCCATGAAGCTCCGCACGCGTCTGATCGTCGTCTTCCTCCTCCTCTCGGTGGCGCCGCTCGGGGCCATCACCTTCTATTCGTACACGAGCAATGTCAGGGCGCTGCAGGAGGCGGCCGCACACGAAGCCGATCTCCTGGCCGCCGAGCTCGGGCAGCGCATGCAGCTCGTGACCGAGAGGCTCACCGAGCGGGTCGTGCACCTGCTGGACCTGCCGGCGCCACCGGTTGACGCGGCTGTCGAGTCGGGCGTCCTGAACGATCAGATAGCCAACGCCCTGGGCGAGGCCGCCATACTTTTGAATAATGTCGAGCTGCCCGACAGGCGGCCGGGCCGCGGCCGCGGCGGCCCACCGCCAGACCGGCAGGGCGGGCCACCGCCAGACGGCGCAGGCGAGCCGCCACGGGCCAGGCGCGGCGATCGCGGCGCGAGGCCCTTTCCGCCACCACTTCCACCGTCTCCTGGCTTCACCGAGGCGCCACCCGCCGTCGGCGGCGATCGCGTCACCATCGATCTGGAGCCGATCCGCCGCAACCTGTACCGACAGATCGTGCCCCCGGAACGGGCCGACAACCTGACGTTTGAAGATCGTCGCCGCGTGACGGCCGAAGTCAATCAGCGGATGCTGGGCATTGTCGAGGGCCTCAAGCTCAGCGCAGCCGAGCTCCAACGGAAAGCAGACGAAGCGCGGGGCCGAACGTCGGCATTTTCGGGCAGCCGGCTGGACGTGACAAGCGAGCGGAACGGCCAGGTCAGTCTGGTCAAGGCCGAGCTCAACTTGTCAAACGTGCTGATGACCGTCTTCTCGACGATGGGACGCGAGAAGGGCGAGGTGCCGTTTGCCGTCGACAAGGACGGCCGCGTCTACACGACGTCTGACGAGGATGGTCAGAAGGTCGCCGCGCTGGGGCGCATCGCGCAAGCCAGCGGGCCACTCGGCACGACCATCCTGCCTCAGTGGATCGTTGTCACTACCGCCGACCCTGCGGGATCGGGCCTGCGGTTCGGCATCGCGCGGCCGGTCGGCGACTCGCTCGCCAGCCTTCGCCGGGCTGCGGGACGGACCGTCGGGCTCGGCTTACTGTTCATCGGCCTCGCCCTCATCGGCATCGTGCCGCTGTCGTCGCGACTGACGCGCGACTTGACCACGCTGACGAGCGGCGCCGGCCGTATCGCCAGCGGCGACTACGCCGCGAGAGTGCCGGTGAAGGCGCGTGACGAAATCGGCGAGCTCGCGCGGGCGTTCAATCAGATGGCCGCGGACATCGAGCAGCACCAGCGCGGGATCGCGAGCCAGGAGCGCCTCAAGCGAGAGCTCGAGCTCGGACGGCAGATTCAGCACGACATGCTGCCCCACCAGCCCCTGCAGCATGGTCTCACCGAAATTCAGGGCGTCTCGGTGCCCGCCCGCGAGGTCGGCGGCGATTTCTTCAACTACTTCGTGCTGCCAAACGATTCCATCGCGCTCGTTGTCGGCGACGTGTCCGGCAAGGGCGTCGGCGCGGCCCTGCTCATGTCGAACATTCAGGCCTCGCTGCGTCTGCGGCTCGCACTGGGTCAGGACCTGTCGGCCATTGCCAGCGAGATCGACACCGACATCGACCGGAACGCTCCTGGGCAGATGTACGCGACGCTGTTTCTCGGCATCCTCGACCCGGCCACGCGCCTTTTGCACTACGTCAACGCCGGCCACCATCCGCAGTTCGTGCTGCGACGCCAGGGCGGACTCGAGCCGATGAGTTCGACGGGCTTCCCGGTCGGCCTAATGGCCGGCCACAGCTATCGGCAGGTCGAAGCCCAGCTCGCGCCTGGAGACTTCCTCTTCTTCTATACCGATGGCTGTGTCGAGACGATGGATGACTCGGGCGAGCCATTTGGCGCCGAGCGGCTCGAAGCGCTGCTGCTGGCGACT
>JBGPHH010000098.1:0-13623 GCA_041484265.1 Vicinamibacteria bacterium | reverse complement strand
GTACAGCTCGCGGGCGAGGCGCGCAATCCGAAACGAGATTTGTCGCGGGCGATTCTTACGGCCATGGCGATCGGTGCGGTGCTGTACTCGCTCTTGCAAGTCGTGATGATCGGCGGGCTCGAGCCGAGCAACATCGTCACGGGCTGGGCTAAGCCGCTCGGCACCGACCCATCTGACTACGGCGCGTGGTACACCCTCGCCCTCGCGGTGGGCGCGGGCTGGCTCGCCAAGGCGCTCATCATCGACGCCGTGATTTCACCCGCGGGCACGGGCGTCGTCTATCTCGGCGCCACGGCACGGCTCTCCTACGCTCTGGGCGAAGAGCGCGAGATGCCGAGCGCGCTGGCCACGACCAGCAACAAGGGCGTGCCGGTGGTGTCCATCCTTGTGGCGGCGGTCATCGGGTCGCTCGCGTTCGGGCCGTTCAAGAGCTGGAGCGCGCTTGTCAACGTGGTCACCGGCGCCACGGCGATCATGTACGCCTTTGCTCCAGTGTCGCTGGCGGCGCTGCACAAGGTCGACGGCGGCCGGCCACGGTCTTACCGAGCGCCCATGCCGACGCTCGTGCTGCCTGCGGCTTTTTGCTCGGCCAACTTGATCCTCTATTGGGGTGGGTTTGACTCCACCTGGAAGCTCGCCTGCGCCATGGCGGTTGGCCTTGCTCTGTTCGCCGTCGGGGCGTGGGGCACCGGCACCGGCGCGCAGCACACGGTCCGAAACGCCATCTGGATCGGGCCGTGGCTCGGCGGCCAGGTGCTCATCAGCGCGCTGGGCCGCTATGGCGGCGGCCGAAACATCCTGTCCAACTGGGTCGACATCGCCGTGGTGATCGTCTTCTCGCTCGCGATCTTCTACTGGGCCGTCAACCTCACCTTGACCGAGGAGGGGACCGCGGCGGCAGTCGCGAAGGATGCGCAGCAGATCGACTACGACCGAACGAGGCGGTAGGCGGTATCGTTGGAGCACACGACGAGGCTGCCGTGGGGACCGACGGCGAGCCCCACGAGACCCGGACCCGAGAGCACGAGCTCCGGATCGCCGGTGGCCGGCAGCCGATACACGCCAGTCACGCCGGCCAGCGCTTCGACCACGAGCAGCTCTCCGCGGGCGTCGAACGCAATCCCCTGCGGGCGCCCGAATCCGGTATACCGTGTCGAGACGGTACCGTCGCGATCGACGCGGTACACCGAGTCGTAGGTGGAGAGCGTCGGTGCCGTGACGTAGAGCGCCTTGTCCGGTCCCATCGCGACGTGGAAGGCCGCCACGCTCGACGGCAGCGACGCGAAGATGACGGCCTGTCCCCGCGAATCGACACGAAAGATCGTGCCCGACCGGTCGCCGACAAACAGCATCCCTTCGTCGTCAAAGGCCAGGCCGCAGGCGACACCGAGGTCGGTAGCAAACGGCTCGACCGACCCGTCGTCCGCAACACGATACACCGTGCCTTCGAACCGGCTGGAGACGTAGAGGCGACCGTCCGGACCGAAGGCCATGGATGTCGGGTTCACGATGCCGGTGGAAAACGTTTCGCGCGTGCCGCTCGGTCGCACACGGAAGATCGACACGGGCACTTGCTGCCCGCGCGTCCCGCTGAACGTGACGTAGAGATTGCCGTCGCGGTCGAAGACCGGGTTGTCCACATGGTGCAGGCCGGTCGCCAGAGGCGCGGCGATGTTGACAAACGCCGTCTCGGCGATCGGGACATCAGCGCTATTCCCGGGTACGCCGTCGACGCGGACGAGTGTCGGCCCTCCGTCGAGTCCGGGAGGGACAAGAGCAGCAATCCTTGTGGGAGACGCGTAGACGACACGCGCGCGCGCGTCGCCAATCCGCACTTCAGGCAGGGACGGCCCATCGGTTGGAAACGCAACGCCGTCGAGCGCGATGCGGCCGCCTTCAATCGCCGACGCAGGATGAACGGCGGTCACACGGAGTTGGGACATGGGTGGGGAGGACGAGACGACGGACGACACTTGTAAGTTTCAAGTCTGAAGGCTGAAGTCTTCAAACTTGAGACTTGAGCCTTGAAACTTTCTAGGTGTCGTCGAGCTCGACGTTCCAATAGAGATAGTCACGCCAGCTTTCCGGCGCGTTCCGCAGCCCGACCGTGATCCGGATGGCCGGCGCGGACTCGGGCCGCTTCGGCGTCCGCGTCAGATGCATCGTCGCCTCGGCCGGCGTCCGGCCACCCTTCCTGCGATTGCACGTGACGCAGCAGGTGACGATGTTCTCCCAGTCTTTGCGACCCCCTTGAGCCACGGGGATGACGTGATCGAAAGTCAACTCGCTCGTCGGGAATCCGTCGCCGCAGTACTGGCAACGGTGATCGTCACGGGCGTAGATATTCGCACGCGAGAACGGCACGTAGTCGAACCGCCGCTTAATCCTGATGTAGCGGAGCAAGCGGATCACCGACGGCAGCTTGAAGGTGATCGACACGCCGTGGATCTCGCGGTCGTACACGTCGACGATCTCGACCTTCCCCTGGCACCAGAGCGTGACCGCCTTCTGCCAATGGACGATCTTGAGCGGCTCGTACGTCGCGTTGAGGAGCAGCGTCTGTTCCATGAGTGCGATGCGCTTCAGCGATCCGACGTTGGCATTGTGCCCAACGAGTACGTGACGTGTCAAGGCGCTGACGCCCTAACTACCATGAAAACGGATGTTTAGCTGCCCAACCCTATGGCCGAGCTGACGTCGCGCCGATAGCACTGACGTGCAAGATCGCGCATCCCCAGGCGCCCGCCTGCCGCTTTCCGGCGTGGTGGCCGTCTGCGCGGCGCTTGCGAGCGCGTGCGCGGCGACCGGCACGCCCCGGCCCTTCACACCGGCGTCGATGGGACGACCCGTCGCAGATGCGCCGACAGCCGAAGCTGCACCGCCGGTAGCAGCCGCTGAGCCTGCTCCGCCGCCGGCACCTCGTCTCTCGAAGAACTCGCGCGCCATCGTGGAAACCGCCCTGTCGCTCCGGGGCGTCCCGTATCGCGCGGGCGGTACGACGCGCAACGGGTTCGACTGCAGCGGCTTCACGAGGTACGTCTTCGGGAAGCACGGGATCGACCTGCCGCGCAGCGTCAACGAGCAGGTTCACGAAGGGAAGGCTATCAGGCGCCGCGACATCTCCCCCGGCGATCTGCTCTTCTTCAAGACGGAAGGCAGGACAGCCAACCACGTGGCGATCTCGATTGACGGCGAACAGTTCGTCCACGCGCCGAGTTCGAGCGGCGTCGTGCGCGTCGAGTCTCTAGAAACGACGTACTGGTCGTCCCGCTTCATCGGTGCGCGACGCGTGAAGTAAGGTCGCGTCCGCCTTCAGGCGGATGTCAACAACGCCAGCCCCTCCCGCAGATCCTCAACGACCGCTTCAGAAACCGGCATCAACGGGGAACGGGGAAAACCGACGTCGTACCCGGCCAGGTTCAGCGCGGCCTTCAGACCCGGCACACCGTAGCCAGAGACGAGCAGCTTGGTCAGCGGCAGGATTCGTTGCTGCAGCGCCCGCGCGTCATCGTGCCGGCCGGCTTGCGTCAGCGTGAAGAGTCTCACGCAAACATCCGGCGCCACGCAGGCCATAGCAAGAATGCCACCGACGGCGCCGAGAGAGAGCGACGTGTAGAACGTCGACGCGGATCCGCTGAGCACGCTGAAGTCGCTCGGCGTGGCCGCCACGAGATCAGAAATCTGCAGCACGTCACTGCTCGACTCCTTCATCCCGACGATGTTCGGGTGCTGCGCGAGGCGCGCGACGGCATCGGTCTGAAGGTTCACGCCGGTAAGCGCGGTGAAATTGTAAAGAACCACGGGGACGGGCGACGCGTCGGCCACCGCTGTGTAGTGGCGCACGAACGCGTCGGTCGTCATCCGATCCTTGTAGAAGCCAGGCGTGCGCACGAGCACGGCATCTGCGCCGAGCTTCCCTGCCCGCCTCGCGGCACGCATGGCCGCTCGGGTGGATTCGCGTCCGGTGCCGACGATGAACGTCCGCTTCTTCGGGACGACGTCGCGGGCCGCCACAATCACGCGCGACGCTTCCGTGTCGTCCACCAACACGGCTTCGCCGGTTGATCCAAGGATGACAAAACCAGCGAGAGGGGACTTCAGCCAGCGCGTCAACGCTTTGCGCAGCCGCGTCGTGTCGACTCGATCTGAACTGTCAAACGGAGTCGGTATCGGTGCGAGGACGCCCGACAGCTTCATGGATGGGATTGTATGCCGGACCCTGCAGGAGGAGGTTCAATCCGAGGACGACCAGGAACATCGCGGCCGCCGGTGCGAGGAGCCACGGGAAATCGGCAAACGCGCGGACGTTCGACGCGTCGTGCAGCATCGTGCCCCAGCTGGCAATCGGATCCGGGAATCCGAGCCCGACGTAGGACAGCGTCGCTTCGGCCACAATGAACGCCGGCACGAGCAGCGTAATCTCGACCGCGATGAAGCCGCGCGCTGCGGGGAGCAGGTGGCGCGCGAGCAGGCGCATGTGTCCAGCGCCCAACGCCGAAGCGGCCGCCGCGTAATCGAGCGCGCGTTCCGATCGCACGATCGCGCGTACGCCGCGAGCGATGAACGGCGCCCCAACCACGGCGAAAATGCTGGCCATCAACGCGAAGACGGTACGCGGCGCCAGCACGAGGGGCAAGACCGCTCGGAGCGCCAGCACAACGTACATGGCGGGCAGGACAATCACGACGTCGGACGCACGCATCAGGAGATCATCGATCGCACCACCAACGTAGCCGGCCGCGCCGCCGACGGCTGCCCCGAGGAGCGTGGCACCCAGCGCCGCGACCAGGGCGAGCCCGAGCGAGATCCGCGCCCCGAACAGCACGCGGCTGAACACGTCGCGGCCGTAACTGTCCGCGCCGAGCAGCAACAGCGGCTGACGTGCCTCCTCTGCGGACTCGACCAGATGCCCGCCGCTCAGCCACGCGACTGGTACGCGAACCGAGCGGTCCTCTTCATAAGTTTGTTCGAGCTTGTTCGTGAGCTTCGAGCGGTAAATGAACGGCCGGTGCCACGTCCCATCGTCGGCGCGGAGGCGCGGCCGCGTCGGCGGTGCGTTGAGCAGACCGAGGAAGGACTGGTCGCTGGCGTGTGGCGCGAGCACGGGAGCACCAAGGGCGGCGAGAATCGCGAGAGCGAGGGCGGCCGCACCCAGCGCGCGCATGGCCTAGGATTCCGCGGCGCGCGGGTCCACCAGCGCGAGAGCCGCGTCGGAGAGCAGCGTGCCGAACGCGAGAAAGATCGAGCCGGCGCCGGCGCACCCGACGACGAGATAGACGTCGCGGGCACGAAGGGCGGCCAGCATCAGGCTGCCCAGGCCCGGCCAGGCGGTAATGATCTCGACAGCGAACGATCCGCCGAGCAGCGTGCCGACCACGAGACCGTAGACGGCGGCGACGGGACGAAGACCCGCTTTGAGGGCGTCGCGCCACACCACCCGCGTCCGCGGGACGCCGCGCGCGAATGCCGCGAGGACGAACGGCTGACCCACCACGTCGGCCATCGCCTGCGCGGCCAGCCGCTCGAACATCGCCGCGAGCGGCAGCGCCAGCGCCAGGGCCGGCACGATGAGATGGCGGAGCAGATCGATCGTGACGCCGCTTGTCGGCGCGCCCGGCGATCGCATGCCGCCGATTGGCGCCCAGCCAGTGCGCGCCGCCACAAAGACCAGGAGCAGCGACGTGAGAAGCGGCGGCATGGACAAGAACACGAGCGACGCGCCTCGGATCGCGCCAGCGCTCACGGCGCTGCGCCGGCTGCCGGCAAACACGCCGAGCGGAAGACCGATGAGCGTGGCGACGACGAGCGCGGTCAGCGCGAGGATAGCGGTGTTCGCGGCCCGTTCAGGAATCAGGTCGCCGACCGGCCGGTCGTAGAGAAATGACCGTCCGAAGTCCAGCCGAGCGGCTCGCGCGAGCCAGTCGCGGTACTGTTCGCCGAGCGATCGGTTCAGCCCGAGACGTTCACGAGCCCGATCGACCGTCTCCTTGGGCGTCCCCGGGGGGAACACGGCGTCGGTGAAGTCGCCCGTGGCGAGGCGCGTGAGCACGAGCGACGCCGATGAGACGGCAAAGACCAGAAAAACGGCGAAGGCGAGCCGCCTGAAAAGGTAACCGCTCACCGTGTCACCGCCACCGCGTCGGGCGACCACAGCAACTGCGGCCGCGACACAGCGGGTGTGAGATTGGTGACGCGAGACGTGGCGGCGACATAGATCCGGGGCGCGACAAAATAGATGACCGGCAGGTGCTCGGCGAAAATCTTCTGCACCTGGTCGAACAGGCGCTTCCGCTCGGCCTCGTTTGACGACGCGATCTGGCGCGTCATCAGCTCGTCGATGCGACGCTCCCAGTCGGTCGCCGGCGTCTTCTGCGAGACGTTCCAGAAGTGCTGGCTTCCGCGGCTGAACCAGAAGTCCAGGTTGATCGCCGGATCGCTGTCGCTCATGATGGGACTGAAATAGACCGCTTCGTAGCTGAACGTTCCAAGAATGCGCTCGATGAGCGCCGGGAAGTCGAGCGCGACCACGTCGACCACGAGGCCGATCTTCTTGAGCTCGTCGCGGATGACGTTGGCGCCCCGCTCGACCGATGGACGGCCCTTCTGGGTCAGCAGCGTGAAGCGCGCCGGCCGGCCGGCGCTGTCCTCGAGCACGCCGTCGCCGTCGCGATCCGACAGACCAATAGCTGCAAGCACCTGTTTGGCATCGTCAAGATCGACCGGCGGCCTGGGGATCCCGGCCCAGTACCATTTCTTGTTGGCTTCTGTGATGGGTCCGTAGACCGGCACGCCCGCGCCGAGAAACACCGCGTCGGCAAACGCCCTTCGATCGACCGCCAGCGAAATCGCGCGCCGCAACTCGTCCCGCTGCAGCCAGGCGGCCCGCGGATCACCGGCGAAGGCACCCGGCCTCAGATTGAACCACAAGCCGTCGGCGTTATACGCCCCGCCGAGGTCGAAAAGCTGCAGGTGCCCTCCGTCAGCCGCGCGCTTGAGCGGCGCGTACGCCTCGGGCGAAATCTCGCTCGTCATCATGTCGATCTGCCCCGCCTCGAGCCGCAACGTCTCTGCGTTCTGGTCGGGGATGATCTCGACGGTGATGCGATCGAGGTACGGCAACTGAGCGCCGTCCGGCGCTTTGCGAAAGTAATGCAGATTGGGAGTGAACACCAGGCGCTGGCCAGGCAGATATTCGGCCAGCACGAACGGTCCAAGGCCGACGATCTCGGCCGGCGGCGTGGACAGGTTCCAAGCTTTGGCGAAGGCTCCCGCTTTGAGGGCCGGGCCGAGCTTGTGTCGTGGCAGGATCGGCACATTGTCGAGCAGGCGAAGCCCCGCCGCAAACGGCGCCGCGAATGTGATCACCACCGTCTGCGGATCGGTCGCGACGACCTTGAGATTCTTGTCGCCGGGCTTCAGCGAATCGCCGACCAGGCTCCCAGCCTTCGCGTCGTACGCGGCCTCGAATGTAAACACGACGTCTGCGGACGTGAACGGCTGGCCGTCGGAAAAAGCGGCGGGCCGCAGCTTCAGCGTGTACCGGAGACCATCGGGCGAGCGTGTCCAGCTTTCCGCCAACCAGGGCTCCACCTCCTGCGTAACCTTATTAATGCGGACCAGCTTGGCCTGAGTGAGGCTCGACACCAGACCCGTGCTCGTATCGGTGGCGAGAAGGCTGTTGAATGAGCGAGGCTCGGTGCGAATCGAGGCAATGAGGCTCCCGCCTCGAGGGACGCCGGTCGACACTGCGGAGCCGGGCGCGCCAGCGGGCTTCTTCTGGGCCGGCGTGGATTCCGACCGGCACCCCACGACGGTGAGGGCGGCGGCCAGGGCGATGATGATCCCGACGTAGCGCGCCTGTCTGTTCAAAAGCTGACCCACCGGCCAACACGCTGGCCGATCAAAATTGTGTGCAACGCAGCCCATCGGCGGGCCTTTTCGTGCAAAACCGGCTCAATCGCAGTGCTGAAGATTTGACGGCCAGATTCCTGCCTGCTTTCGGACGACGCGCGCGACGCGGACCGAAGGCCATCCTGGCCAACCAACTCTCTGCTCCGTAAACAGTTACCGACGATTGTCCTCTCGAAATCAGCCCCCTGATGGCCTGGCACCGGCCCTGCCCTACACATTGCTGCCTGGAGGAGACCGAAATGGCGCCATCTGACCACACATCTGAGGCCGGCTTCGCCCCTCATATCGGCCGCAGCGTCTCGTTAGACCATGCCGCCGAACGGCTGGGCGTCTCGCGCCGAACAATCTACAACCGCATCCGGGAGGGCCGGCTCCAGACGGTCCGCACGATTGGCGGCAGCCAGCGCGTCCTGCTCGATTCGGTAGAGCAACTTCAGGCACAGATGCGCGCGGAGCTTCCTCAACCGCGTGCCGACAAACGGGGTCCTGTGCTGGCCGCAATCGTCGTGGCGTTTCTGTGCGCCGCGGCCGGCGCGCCCGCCGAAGCGGCGCATCGCGCGCGGCTGAGCGCGGACCTCTCGGACCACCTCGCCGCCGGCTCCCAGACGATTGACGTCATCGTCCACGGCGACAAGACGACCGTTGACGCACTAGCCACGCGGTACAACCTCAGGGTCAGGCGGTACCTCTCGAGCGGCGCCGTCCTGCGGATCACCGCCGGTCAATTGGCGGCGTTGCAGGAAGACGACGGCGTCGATCATCTGTCCGGCGACATCCGCCTGCGATCGACGACGGACGTGACGGCCGAAAGCATTGGCGCCGACCAGGTCTGGGCCGGCGTCGGCGAGCTGCCGGCGCTATCTGGCGCGGGCGTGGGCGTCGCCGTCATCGACTCAGGCATCGACATTCGGCATAGCGCGCTCAGAAATCGCGTGATCGCGACGATGGACTTCACCGGCGGGCGCGGCGGCGATCTCTACGGGCACGGGACGCATGTGGCGTCGGTCATCGCCGGCCAGGTCGGGCGCACGACCGACACATCCGACTATCGCGGTATTGCGTCCGGAGCGTACCTCATCAACCTGCGCGCGCTCGGCGACGACGGGTCGGGGTATGCGAGCGACGTGATCGAGGCGATCGACTGGGCGGTCGAGCACCGCCGTCAGTTCAACATCCGCATCATCAATCTGTCGCTCGGCGCGCCGGTGCTCCAGCCGTACCGCGACGACCCGTTGTGCGAAGCCGTCGAGCGAGCGGTCCGGGCCGGCATCGTCGTCGTGGCGGCGGCCGGGAACTTCGGGAAGACGGATGACGGGAAGACCGTGTTTGGCGGCATCACGTCGCCGGCCAACAGTCCGTATGCGATTGCCGTCGGGGCGCTCGACACGCACGGGACGCCGCAGCGGTCCGACGACACGGTTGCGAGCTACAGTTCGCGTGGGCCGACGCGGTACGACCTCATCGTCAAGCCTGATCTTTCGGCGCCCGGCAGCCACATCGTCGGAGCGGAGGCGGCCGATTCGTACCTGTCGCGGATACACCCCGAGCGGCACGTGACGGGGAGCGGGGTGAACGCGTACATCCAGTTGTCTGGGACGAGCCAGGCGGCGGCGGTCACGAGCGGCGCCGTGGCGCTGCTGCTGGAAGAGCACTCGAGTCTGCGCCCTGCTGAGTCCAAGGCCATACTTCAGTTGACGAGCTCCCTAGTCCCGTCCACCGGTCTACTGGTAACTGGTGCCGGAAGTCTGAACGTGCTGGCGGCAGCGACGTTCGGCGACGATGTCCCTTCAGCGCCGCTTCCAACAACAGAGATCGGAAATGAGTCGGTCGCGCCCGGAGGGATCGTTATCGCCAGTTCAGTTCCCGCCCGGTTCGCTAAGAGGCTTGCGGCGCATCGCATTAGTGGCTCTGGCTCCAATGGAACCGCAGGTGCACAGAGCAGCAACCGTAAGATCGCGCGTCCATCGACAATCCTCTGGTCCGACACAATCCTCTGGTCCGACACGATCCTTTGGTCCGACACGATCCTCTGGTCCGACACAATCCTTTGGTCCGACACAATCCTCTGGTCCGACACGATCCTTTGGTCCGACACAATCCTCTGGTCCGACACAATCCTTTGGTCCGACACGATCCTCTGGTCCGACACAATCCTTTGGTCCGACACAATCCTTTGGTCCGACACAATCCTTTGGTCCGACACAATCCTTTGGTCCGATTAAGAAGAAGGCATCCAAATTAGGAGGCGATATGAAGCAGCTAATCATTTGGGGCGATTGAGCCGATAAGCATAGGGTCTGCTGTATCCTAGGGCAGGCTCCCTATCTATGCAGAGGTTTGCTCGGCTAAGGCCTCTTGCCAAGGCGTACGTGGCCAGTGTCGTGCTCGCTGGCTTTGCGACCGTCTTGCAGTCTGCAAGCGGGCTCTACACTCACCCATTTGGGGCTCAGTGGCTTATCCTAGCCGCGCTGACGGTACTTACCGGTTCGTTCACAATCAAAGTCCCGTCGATTCCTGCCAGAATATCAGTCTCGGAAACCTTCGTATTTGCATCCGTTCTGCTCTTTGGCACCGCGGCTGGAACCCTCACAGTTCTGCTTGAAACGTTAATTATCTCCCTGTGGCGGAGACCGCAAGAACCCTTGCACCGGTTATTGTTCAATATCGCGGCGCCAGCGTTCTCGATCTGGCTGTCGGCGACGACATTCTTCTGGCTGTCTGGTATTCAGCCATTGTCGCAAGAAGGAACGACGTTAGCCGCGCTTTTCCTACCGCTGGCCGCCCTAACTGCGACGTATTTTCTCCTAAACAGTTGGTTGGTCGCTGTTGCTCTCGGATTCGAACGACAGCAGTCGGCCGCTACGATCTGGTGGAACAACTTCACTTGGGTATCCCTCAACTACTTCAGCGGCGCGTCCCTCGCGGCCCTGATCGTGACCTACACTCGGGATCTTGAGCTCAGCACGCTGGCCGTAATTGTTCCGCTACTTTTTATTTCCTATCTGACCTTTAAGATCGCAATGCAGCGGGTAGAAGACAGCAATCGACATCTCAGCGAACTGAACAGCCTCTATCTCTCAACCATTGAAACTCTCGCGATGGCTATCGACGCCAAGGACCAGATTACGCACGGTCATATCCGGCGAGTCCAGGCCTACGCCGTCGGTCTCGCCAGGAAACTAGGCGTTGTTGATGACAAGTTGATCAGGGCAATCGAGGCTGCCTCCCTGCTGCATGACACCGGCAAGCTCGCTGTTCCTGAGTACATCCTGAATAAGCCCGGAAGGCTAACGGCGGCCGAGTTCGAAAAGATGAAGCTTCATGCGAGCGTTGGCGCGGACATCCTCTCTGCTGTCGCATTTCCATTCCCCGTAGTACCAATTGTCAGGCACCATCACGAGAATTGGGACGGCACTGGTTATCCCGATGGTCTAACAGGCACAGACATTCCTCTCGGCGCCCGAATTCTTTCGGTAGTTGATTGCTTCGATGCACTCACTTCGGACAGACCTTATCGGCCTAGGCTATCGGACGATGATGCCTTGCAGATTCTGATGCAAAGGCGAGGGAACATGTACGATCCTTGGGTCGTAGACACCTTCGCAAAGGTTCACCAAGAGATCGCTCCGGCAGGCCTGCCACAGGGATTGCCACATGACGCCCTTAAGGAGATCGCCAGCGCCCGCCAGGAAGTTGCCGCGCTTCCGGTCAGTGCTGGCGCACCGGGCCCAAACGTGATTGATTCCGATAGGACGTTCACAGTCCGCGAACTGACACGCGTGTTGGTTGGCGAAGCCAGCGCGGGCGACGGAGGCGCTGCAATCGCAGAGCACTTAGGACAGTCGCTCGCCTTCTCGTTGTGCGTTCTCTACCTAAATGACCCCCTGACCGCGGAGTTGTCAGCTGCGCACGGGCTAGGTGATGCCTGGCCACTTGTTAGAGGACTCCGCATCCCGATTGGGCAACGGTTAAGTGGGTGGGTCGCAGCGAACCGCCAGACGATCTCAAATTCCGATCCAGCGCTAGATCTGGGAGCATTTGGTCAAACTCGGTCCGTGCAATTGAAGAGCTGCCTTAGTGCTCCAGTCCTCTTTGAGGATGAATTGGTTGGAGTACTGACACTCTATTCCGCCACGCTAGACGGTTTCGGAGAAGTTCACCGCCGGCTCGTGGAAATCGTGGCGGGGCACATTGCTCACGCTCTCAAACTCGGTGAATTCGACACCCTTGAGGCCAAGCATCGTCCCAAGGCTATCGAAATTCGTCCCAGTTAGAACCGCCTTGGCGACTATCAAGGCCGGAACCTTCGCATGGGAATTGCTCGAGGCTATTGGCATGGCTGCGCCTACTAAGCCGTTCGATCACGCTCTCCTTCTGCCTTCAGCTATCTTGTCGCGACGACACAGCCTGCTTGGACCGACCCAGGAGTCCGCTCAATAAGGAGCCTTGGATGAACTCCTTCGAAAAGGCGAAGCAACTAAGCAATGCTGGACGTTTCTTGGATGCCCTCCGATGCCTTGAAGCCGAAGAGTCTGGCCACTCGGATCGGATTGAGACACAGATTCTCAGGGCCGAACTCCTTGAGCGGCTCGGCAGGCAGAGCCAAAGCCGAACAGCGGTTGCGCTATCGCTCAGAGCAAAGAACCTGACAGCGTCACAACGCAGTGCTTGCGAGTACGTAACCGGGCGGCTTGATCTTGAAGAGGGCGATGTCCAGAGCGCCGTCACCCATCTACAGCATGCCGTCACCTTCGCGCACGAGGCGAACGAACCCGAACGACTGTGTTGGGCACACTTCGCGCTCCTACTCGTCTTGACCGACATCTCAGGTCCAGACGCTACCGGGCCCTTGATAGCCGAAATTCGACTGAACACAACACGGCTAGGAGATCCCCAAGCCACCGCGGCCCTTCATGTATTCGTTGGCGAGATGGAGTTCAAACGAGGGCTCTTTCAGAGCGCGCTACGACATGCGACTCTTGCCATCTCGCTTCTGACTGCTTCCCCGAACGCCTGGCTTGAAGCTGTCGCGGAGAACATCAGGCTGGCTTACTGCATCGTTCACTCGGACCATCTGGCTGGTTTGTCCCATGGATTCAGGGCCTTGGAACTAGCAGAACGCTCGGCTGCCGCAAGGACCTGCCGAGCTTGTCTAGGGAACCTTGGAAGTCTGTTCTACGCGCTTGGTGAATTCGATCGCGCAGTCGCATATTTTGAGCGCGCCATAGCAGCATTGCCCTCGGCAGGAGAAAATCGTAACGCTAACCTTGACAACATTGCCAAGATTCGATTGACGCAGGGCCGGCTTGGCGAGTCTGACCTATTGCTAGCCCGGATTAGGGAATCAATTCGGAATGACAATGAACTCGCCCTTTATGCGCATCGCCATAGTCAGATCACGCGCATACGATTGCTAGAGCGGCAGACCCGGTTGGCCGAAGCAATAGAGCTTGCCGAGTCTGTGTCGTCCTTGGCGATCCTGACCAAGGACGAGTCCCTGAGACTGATCGCTCTCTTGACGAAGGCAGAGTTGCTCATTGGCGCCAACCGCGCGCCTGAGTCGATGGCGATCCTAGCAGGGTGCTGAAAAACTGGAGTTCAGCGCCCTATTTCCTCTTCGTTGATGGGTGGTGTTCATCGCGATGACTCGAATCCACTGGTCGCCGTCCTCGTCAGGCTGGTCGCGTGATCAGATTGCGCCACCGGACCAAG